>DATEAT010000066.1:0-4725 GCA_035288225.1 Anaerolineales bacterium
ACCCCGCTGCACGGAGGACACGCCGCGTAGCATCAACACACGCTGCCCCCATTTCACTTGGCAATCCGAAGACCCTCTCCGAGACCTGTGGGGCCCGGCGCCCCCCTCCTACCACCTCATCCTCAAGAACACCTCCACCACTTTCGGGTCGAAGTGCGAGCCGGCGCCCGCGCGGATGTGCTCGAGGGCTTTGGCCTGCGGCCAGGCGGCGCGGTAAGGGCGGTCCGAACGCAGCGCGTCCCACACGTCGATCACCGCAAATACGCGCGCGGCCAGCGGGATGGCTTCGCCCACCAGCCCGCGCGGGTAGCCCGAACCGTCCCACTTCTCGTGATGCGCGTACGGGATGTCGATCGCGGCCGCCAAGTACGCGATGGGTGAGAGCAGGTCGAATGCATGCACCGGGTGCAGCCGCATCACCACCCACTCCTCCTCGCTGAGCGCACCCGGCTTGAGCAGCACCGTATCGGGCACGCCCATCTTGTCGATATCGTGCAACAGCGAGCCGCGGCGAATGTGCAGGAGTAACTCCTCGGAAAACCCCATCTCGCGCGCGAGTTGCTCGGTCATCTGCGCCACGCGCTGGGTGTGGCCCTCGGTCTCCTTATCGCGCAGGTCGAGCGCGCGCGACCAGCCTTCGATCGTCGCGTCGTAGGCCAGCGTCAGGTCGGCATTCGAGCGCTGCAGGCCGTCGAACAGGCGCGCGCTGTCGATCGCCACCGCCGCCTGGCCGGCCAGCGTGGCCAGGAATTCCTCCCACTCGCGGTCGATCACAAACGGCTTGCGGCCGAAGATCTCGATCACGCCTTTGACCTCGCCCTTGGCGATGAGGGGCAGAGCGTAGTAGCCGACAAAGCCCTCCTCGGCGAGCAGCGGCGCGCGGGCCAGCGTGCCGGGCGAGACGCGCAAATCGTCGATGCGCACCGGCACGCGCGTGGCGGCCGCCCGCCCCGCCTGCCCCTCGCCCAGGCGCAGCTTGGTGTGCTCGAGCGCGCGCGTGCGGAACCCGCGCGAAGCGAAGTGCTCCAGGCGCAATGAGTGCGGGTCGAGCAGCAGCACATCCGCCGCCTCGGCATGCAACTGGGTGGTGGCCTGGTCGAGCAGCACCGCCAGCGTCACTTTGAGGTCCAGGCTCGAGACAATGGCGTTATCGATTGCGCGCAGGGATTGCAGCCGATCGAGCTGGCGCTCGAGCTGGCTCTCCATCGATTCGCGCGCGCGCCGCGTACGCAGCGCGCCGATGCCGTAGGCCAGGTCGCGCGCCATCTGCTCCAGCAGGAGCACTTCCTCTTCGACTGCAAACCCGCCCTGCTCGCCGGCGTAGATGGCCAGAACGCCAAGCACCTCGCCGGGTGCGGAGCCAAGAGGCAAGACCAGCACCGAAGCGCAACCGCGGTCGAGGGTGGTCCTGCTCCACGCGTCGTGGAAGGGGGCCACGCTCAGATCTTGGAACACTTGTGGGCGCCCGCTGCGAATGGCCTGGCCAACCGGGTTCTCGCCCTGCGGTCCCTCGCCCCACGAGAGCGGCAGCGAGTCCAGGTCCTCGCCGATCACGCCGGCATGCGCCATGGGGCGGATCGTGCGTGCCTCGTCCTGCTCGGCAAAGGCCACCCAGGCCGCATGATAGCCGCCGGAGGAAACAATCACCTGGCAGACGGTTTGCAGCAGGTCGCTTTCGGTTTCGGCGCGCACGAGCGCCTGGTTGCTCTCGCCCAGAGTGCGCAGCGCGCGCACCACTGTCGAAAGCTGCGCCAGCGCGCGATCGCGCTCCTCCAGGCGGTTCTGGTTGGTCTCGGCCAGCGTGTCGAGGGCGGCGGTTACCTGGCCCAGCTCGTCGCCGGCATGGGGTATGCCGGTGCGCGCGCCCAAATCGCCTGCGGCAAGCTTGCGGGCTACATCCACCAGCGCGCGCGTGCGGCGCATGATGAAGAATTCGCTGCCGGCCCAGGTTGCGATCAGCCCCAGTATGAGCAACCCGACCAGCGCCAGACCGGCGCGGGTGATCGCGCTGTCGACGCGCGCGTAGGCTTGCTCAGCCGGGATGCCGACCGAGACGAACACCACGCCCGGGCGATCGGCCAGGAGCGAGGTGTATCCGAACAGTCTGCTTTCTCCATCGAGGCCGCCGGCGTCGAATGTGCCTTCGCCCTGCCCCTGGGTAATCGCCAGATACAGCGGCGCTTCGGGCACCTCCTGGCCGACCCAGCCTTCTTCTTCTGGGAATCGCGCCAGAACGGTGCCGTGGCTGTCGATTACGGTCACCGAACTGCCGGGAGGCAGCCCGGCGCTCGCCGCAAGGTTGCCAAGCCAATCCAGGCTGAGCGCGGCATACATCACGCCGCGCAATTCACCCGACTCATCGTGAATCGGATAGCCCATGTTGATGGCCACGCGGCCGGTGATGCGCCCCACCTGAAATTCGCCGATGGAGAAATCGCCGCTGGAGAGTACGCGCTGGAAGTAGCCCCGGTCGGTGATGTTGACCGGGGCCGTCTGCGGCAGGCCGCTGCAGTAGACGTCGCCGTCGAGGGTCGCCGCTCCAAGGTTAGCCAGTGAGGGATAGGAGGGCAGTATCCCGGCCAGGTAGCTCGGGCAATCATGACGGCTGACGGGCAGGATTTCATCCTGCCCACTCAAAAGCCTGAGCAGTTCACGCGTGCTGTCGACAACCGCTTGCTGGTCGCGGGCGGCCAGGCGCGCGAAATCCAAAGCATCTTCCTTGGCGCGCGCGGCCTCGCTGCGCCGCTCGCTGATGCCGAAGCCCAAGACGACGGCGAAGGCCGGCAGAAGGGCAAGCAGCACCAAGCCGAAGAGCGGCAAGCGCAAGCTGCGAAACAATCTGGGGCGCGTCCCATCAACTGGATCTTTCAAATCCAGACTCCCCGTCTGAGACCAAGTATTGCAGACACTTCCAGGCATATTACGCGCTAACCCCTTACAAGTCCCTTACGAAGCCCCTTAAACACCATATGTGGGGGGATGGTCGGTACAAAGTACACCCTCAGGGGCCGTCTCCCCCGGCCTGAGCGTTGGCGGGCATGGTCAAGCTGCAGGCATAGGCGGGGAATGCACGACCGTGGCCAGTTGGACCACGGTCGCCTTCTACAAGAAAGGGTTTGAGAGGAAGAGGGCTTGCCGCCAACCGCGAGCATGACGGCGCGCACGGAGGAGAGCATGGGCGGCGCGGGGAGGGAGCGCGACAGGATCATCACATCGCGGTCTGAGGCGCCGGATCGACGATGTTGCAGAGAATTCGCGCCGCCTAATGCAATTGCGTCCGAAGCGCTAACCCCACCACATCCAACGGAACTGGTAGATCCCCGTCAGCGGAGGCAGCGGTCCGGAGAACGCAGCCGGCAGCTTGTAGTTGACCGGGTTCAGGTTGCCGACCGCATATAGATAAGAGGGTTTGCCGGCGTGCAAGTTAAAAGCTGTGCTCACCCACGCCTGGGCGATGGTCGGCTGCAACGAGGGCCATATGTCATAGATGGGATTGCGCATGCCCAAGGCGAATGGAAAACCAAAAGCGACGTCGGCCATATTACTGTTGAAGCCCAACATCATGTACGCGCCCTGAAAGGAATTGAAGAACTCGGTCAGGGGCGGGTTTCCGGGGCCGATATAGGGGCCGGCCTTCACCGTCTTGCATGACGAGAAGGCGGCCCAGCGCACGTTCTGGAAGCGAGCATTGCCTGCCCAGGCGCCGCCGTAGTCCTTCACCTTGCCGAAGTACCATGCCGATGGGGACCCGTGCCCCGAGAAGTAGACGAAGTCGGCCCGGTCCACCCCATAGGTGCAGTCAATGCCGCCCAGCGTGCAATCCCGCCAGTCCTTCTCCCAGGCGGCGTCGTTGCCGTAGTTGAACTTCTTGGCCCAGCCATTGCCCCCAAGCCAGTTGTAGAAACCTTCGGCGTCGGGTTTGGTCTGGCCCAGGTTGAGCTCGGGATCGTGATAGTTCATCACCCACTCGATGCCGACACCGAGCTGGGGGCCACTCCCCTGGGGAGGATTCTCGCTAGCCGCCGCACGCAATGGTGGACCGAAGGCCATGGCGGATTCGGAGGCATTGCGCGCCGTCAGAGGCAGGTAGACGGTCTGCACCGGGCCCGTGAAGACCGTCGCCTCTCCCGCCTGGTTGTAGGTGTTCTCTGCGTGGACCGTGAGGATGTGCCCGGAGGGGTGGCCCTCCGGATTGGGCAGCGGCCCGAGGTCGATGGAATTCGCCCCGCTGTCCATCACGCCGTTGGCCAGCTCGCCGCCCTCAGATGAAATAGTGAAGGTGAATGGTCCGAAGTCGCCGGTGACGCTGAAGTCGATGGTGATCGGATCGTCCGGCAGAAAGACGTCGCCATCGAGCGGGTTGAGAATGCTCACGACGGGGGCGAATCCTTCCACGCCCGGAATATTCGTTTCCTTCAGAGCGACGGTCGTCCCGTCAATGTCGGCGGTGGCGTCGGGGAAGGTCCACATGGGCATGAGGGCATCCTGAGGTGCACCGGGGTAGCCGACGAAGTACTCCATCTCAGGCGTGCCGGGATCCACGGCCATCTCCGCCGGAAAGCTGGCCTCGAAGCGGCGGATGGCGAGAGGCATGGGGACCACTGGGTAAGAACCGATCGGGGTCGCTTCGCGCGCGCGGCCGAAGAGCGGCGCAGAAAGGGCTTGCAGGCCGGGCAGGGTGTCGTCAAGCGAGGGCGTGGCCGGCGCGCCGGCAAACAGCAGCGA
>DATEAT010000067.1:0-2218 GCA_035288225.1 Anaerolineales bacterium
TCGCGGGCCTCGACGTCCTGCGCATCATCAACGAGCCGACCGCCGCCGCGCTGGCCTACGGCCTGGACAAGAAGAAGGACGAGACCATCCTGGTCTTCGACCTCGGCGGCGGCACGTTCGACGTCTCGCTGCTCGAAGTGGGCGAGGGCGTGGTGGAGGTCAAAGCCACCAACGGCGACACCCACCTGGGCGGCGACGACTGGGATCAGAAAATCGTCCACTGGGCCGCTGATGAATTCCGCAAGGAGCAGGGGATTGACTTGCGGCAAGACCGCCAGGCCCTCCAGCGCCTCCGCGAGGCGGCCGAGAAGGCGAAGATAGAGTTGTCGTCCGTGATGGAAACTGAGATCAGCCTTCCGTTCATCACCGCGGATGCGAATGGTCCCAAACACCTCAACCTGCGCCTGACCCGCGCCAGGTTCGAGCAGCTCACCGAAGACTTGCTCAACCGCTGCCGCGGCCCATTCGAAGCCGTCCTGCGCGACGCAGGCATTTCCGTCAACAAGATTGACGAAGTCGTCCTGGTCGGCGGCTCCACGCGCATGCCGATGGTGCAGGAGCTGGTGCGCAGGCTGACGGGCGGCAAGGAGCCGCACAAGGGCGTGAACCCGGATGAGGTCGTCGCGGTAGGCGCGGCGATCCAGGCGGGCGTGCTGGGCGGCGAGGTGAAGGACGTCTTGCTGCTCGACGTGACGCCGCTCTCGCTCGGCCTGGAGACGCTGGGTGGGGTGATGACCACGCTCATCGAGCGCAACACCACCATCCCGGTGCGCAAGTCGCAGGTGTTCTCGACTGCCGAGGACAACCAGACGGCGGTGGACATCCACATCCTGCAAGGCGAGCGCCCGATGGCGGCGGACAACATGCCGCTTGGTCACTTCCGGCTGGAGGGCCTCCCCCCGGCCCCGCGCGGAATGCCGCAAGTGGAAGTGACCTTCGACATTGACGCGAACGGCATCCTGAACGTGGCTGCGCAAGACAAGGCGACGGGCAGGGAGCAGAAGGTCGCGATTACCGCCTCGACGAACCTGAACAGGGCGGACGTGGAGCGGATGGTGAACGAGGCCAAGCGCAACGAGGCCGCCGACCGCCAGCGCAGGGAACTGGTCGAGGCGCGCAACAACGCCGACAGCCTGGCCTACGCCGCCGAGAAGGCCCTGCGCGACCTGGGCGACAAGGTTCCCGGCCACGACCGGCAGAACATCGAGAAGAAGATTGCCGACCTGCGTGAGGCCCTCAAGGGCGACGACCTCAACCGCATCAAGCGGTTGAGCGAGGAAGTGCAGCAGGCTTCCTATGCCTTGAGCCAGCAGATGTATGCGGGCCAGCAATCCGCGCAGTCCGGCGGCGCGGCCCGGCCCGGCGGCCGTGAGGAGGGGGATGTGGTGGAAGGCGAATTCCGCGAGGCGTAAAAGCGCAGACCCCGCAGGTTTCCAAAACCTGCGGAGTCTTTTGTGTTTCGGGCCTTGTCGCTTGTTTCTGAATACGTTATAGTAAGTGCGGAGGCGCTTGCGATGACGACTGTCGAAGCCCCAGCAACCCAGCCTGGTGATTTGCCCCCTGCGGACGTGCCCCTGCCGCTGGAAAACGGCGACCGATTGACGCGGGCCGAATTTGAGCGGCGTTATGCAGCCATGCCCCACCTCAAGAAGGCCGAACTGGTCGAAGGAGAGGTCATCATGCCTTCACCCACGCGTCTCAAGTCGCACAGTAAACCGCATGGCGACATGGCAACCTGGTTAGGAGTGTATTGCGCCTCCACTCCCGGCGTGGAATTGGCTGACAACGCCACCGTGCGCCTCGACGCCGACAACGAAGTGCAACCTGATTTGCTGTTGCGCCTGGAACGAGGTGGGAAGACCCGCGTGAGCGACGACGATTTCGTGGAAGGCCCACCGGAGTTCATCGTGGAGATTGCGGCCAGCAGCGCGTCTTACGACCGGCACGCCAAGCTCAACATCTACCGCCGCACCGGGGTGCAGGAATACGTCATCTGGCAGGTCCACGACCGGAAGGTGGAGTGGTTCGAGTTGCGCGAGGGCGCTTACGCAGCGCTCAACCCCGACGAGGCCGGGGTATTTCACAGCCGCGTGTTTCCCGGCTTGTGGCTCAACGCCGCCCCCCTGCTGGAAAATCGCCTGGCCGAAGTGCTGGCCGAACTGCAGCGGGGACTGACCTCAGAGGAACATCACGCCTTTGCCGCGCGGCTCAAAGGTGC
>DATEAT010000068.1:0-26387 GCA_035288225.1 Anaerolineales bacterium
CTGGCGGACCCGAAGCGCATCCTCATCCTCTATCAGCTTCACGATCAGCCGCGCACTGTCACCGAACTCGTCCAGGCGCTGAGTATTCCTCAGCCCGCAGTCTCCCGCCATCTCAAGACATTGCGCGAGCGGGGGATGGTCATTGCCACCCGCCAAGGTCCTTCGGTTCTGTACAGCCTCGGCGATGAACGTTTGATCGAGGCGCTGGATCTGCTGCGCGCCGTCTTGCGCGAAAACCTTTCGCGCCGTGCGGAACTTGTCGGTCAAATGGGCTGAAACCCATTTTCTCAAGGAGGACACATGTCTAAGTCGGACCCCACCAAGCCCAAGCGTCTGGCCATCATTGCCAGCAAGGGCAGCCTCGACTGGGCCTATCCCCCGTTCATCTTGGGCAGCACGGCTGCCGCGATGGGCTGGGAGGTCGGCATCTTCTTCACCTTCTTCGGATTGTCGCTGCTCAAGCCCAAGCTCAACATGAGCGTCACTCCGCTGGGCAACCCAGCCATGCCGATGAAGATGCCCTTCGGCCCGAAGTGGTTCCAGAACGTCGTCTGGCCCATCCCGGTCTTCATGATGTCGATCCCGGGCTTCCAGTGGCTGGCGACGAAGCTGATGAAGATGACCTTCAAGAATTCCAACGTTGCCACGGTCGAAGAACTGCGCGATATCTGCATTCAGTTTGGCGCGCGCCTGATTGCCTGCCAGATGACGATGGACGTCTTTGGCTTCAAGCGCGAGGAGTTCATACCCACCGCCGAGGTTGCCGGCGCGGCCGCTTTCCTCGAATACGCCGGTGACGCGGATGTCACCCTTTACGTCTAGCGGACGGACGATAAGCGTCCAGGAGAGACATGAACCATGAGCGACAAGACAACAACCGTACTTGATCTGAAAGGCCTATTGTGCCCGATGCCGGTGGTAAAGCTCGCACTGGCGATGAAGACGATCCCGGTCGGCGCGATCATCGAGGCCACCGCCTCCGACCCGGGCGTGGTGGCGGATATCCCGGCCTGGGCGCGCTCGAGCGGCAACGAACTTGTTGCCTTGGATAAGGTCGCCGACAAAGAGTTCCGCTTCGTGGTCAAGCGCCTGAAGTAGCAGGCGGGAGGCTGGATGATGTCCATTCTATTGGTGTCGAAGTGGGCGGCGCTGGCTGGGCTGGCCATCTGTGTGGCCGGCCTGGGGCTGCGCTGGCGAAAGTCGATGGAGCGCGCCCGGCCGCGCGATCTTGCACCTGCGCGCGGTTCGGGGATGGCGGGCGTAGCATACGCCTTCACGGCTGGGATGATGCCGTGGGCCAAAGAGAGCACCCGCCTTCACTGGGCCGCGTATATTCGCGGCATCGGCTTCCATGTCGGTATCTTCGCCGGCTTGCCGCTGCTTGCGGCGAGCCCGTGGTGGGGGCTGTTGCCGCACGTGGGGCGCCTCGGGCTGGGAACGATGCTCGGGCTGGGCGCTGTGCTGGGTGCCGTCGGGATCGTGATGCGCCTGCGCGAGCCCATCCTGCGTGCGTTGAGCACGGCCGATGACTATGCCGCGATCGTTCTGGTGAGCCTCTTCCTGGCGCTCGAGGCCGCGGCTTTGGCTTCCGCCGCATGGATGCCGGCCATGTACCTTGGGGCGGGCATCCTGCTCGCCTACATCCCGCTGGGCAAGATTCGCCATTGCCTGTACTTCTTCTTCGCGCGGGCGTTCTTTGGCCAGTTCGTCGGCCGGCGTGCGGTGATTCACCCGCCTGCGAGCGGCGCTTCGCTGGCGACGATGGCGCGGGAGGCAGGGCGATGAGCGATATGGTTAAGACCGCACTGGGAGTGTTCGAGCGGCAGCTCGGCCGCCCGCTGGAGGCCGCGCTCGAAGTGTGTGCCCGCTGTGGTGTCTGCGCGGAGGCCTGCCACTACTTCCAGGCCGAGCCTTGTGTGGAGAACACGCCGGTTGCACGGGGCGAAGCCTTGCGCCGGGTGTATCGTGCCGAACACGACTTCTTGGGGCGCATCGCCCCGTGGTGGGTGGGAGCAGAGAAGTTGGACGAAGCTTCGCTGGCCCGCCTGGCCGAGACAGCCTTCAGCCGCTGCACGCTCTGCCGCCGGTGCACGTTCAACTGCCCGCTGGGGGTAGACACACCGCTGATGATGCGCGCCGTGCGCGCCATGGCCACCGCGGCTGGCGTGGCGCCGGAAATCCTGGTGATGCTGGCCGACGCGGCGATCGAGAAGGGCCGCAGCCCGGAACTCTTCCGCGACATGTTCATCGAGCAAATGACGGACCTGGAACCGGAACTGCGCCAGGCGACGGGCAATCCGCAAGCACGTCTGAGCGTCGAGCGATCGGGTGCGCGCGTGTTGTACGTGCCGCTGGCCGGCGTGCATACGATCCTGCCGCCGGCGATCATCTTTACTGCCGCCGGCGAAGACTGGACCCTCAGCTTATTCGAGGCGGCCAATTACGGCGTGTTCCTGGCCGACCCCGCGCGCGCCAAGCAGATCGCAGCGCGCATCGTGGATGAGGCCAAACGCCTGGGTGTCGAGGAAGTGGTGCTGGCCGAATGCGGGCACGCCTATGCCGCGTTGCGCTGGGAAGCGCCGACCTGGTTTGGCGAAACCTTTCCCTTCCGGGTGGTCAGCCTGGTGGAGAAGATCGACACTTACCTGGCGCAGGGCCGGCTGAACCTGGATCCGCGCGCCGTTCGCGAGCGAGTCACGTATCATGACTCGTGCAATATGGCTCGTTCGGGAGGCGTGATCGAGGAACCGCGGCGCGTGCTGCGAGCTATCGCGCCCGACTTTGTCGAGATGACCCCCAACCGGCACGAGGCTTTGTGCTGCGGAGGCGGCGGCGGGCTGGTCGCCCTGCCGGAGTACGAAGATCTGCGCCTGCGGGCGGGCAAGCCTAAGGCGGATCAGGTGCGACGCACCGGGGCCCACACGGTGGTGGCAGCCTGCGAGAACTGCCGCTTGCAGTTGGGCGATCTCAACCGGCACTATGGTTTGGAGGTCGAAATCAGCGCGCTGGCGGATATCGTTGTTCGCGCCATGCGCCCGGCGGGTCTGAACGAGAAGGCCGAGTGCGTCCGCGCAGAGGCCATCGCCGCCTGACGCGTTCAATGAGGCAAGATGGGAGACCGTAATAGACCGGGCCCGCGCACGCGGGCCCGACGGATTCTGTGCTTCGAAGTTCGAGTCAACAGGACCGGGACGGGCTGTGATCGCAACGGTCCTATCGAGTCTGAGTGTGCCCACAGCCGAGACCGGCGGCGTGGCTCGGTGGGCTTCCATCGGGGGGTTCGAGTTCGGGATACTGGTCGGCTGGCTCGTCAAGCGCAGGGTCGACGGCCGGGTGGCGCTCAGCACCTCGTGCGGGAGCGCATTCTGGACGCGCTCTATGGTGGCTGGGTGGGAAGGGTCCCCAATTCAAGCGTCTGCCCATCAGTCGTGAGGACAAGCATGTTTGTCTCAAACCGATCGATCGTCACAGCAGTCGAGCCATGGTTTGTGATCTGGACCAAGAACTCACCATGTACGTCCACAATTGCTGTGGCATTGACCACACCCAAGAGCGACGACCCGGCCGGGATTTGGTTGTGCGCCTGGTTGTCGCTCCACTCCCCAGTGTCGCGGTCCCAGACCGTGAAAGCCAACTCGGCTGGGCTGGGCCCCTCGCCGGCCACCCCCTCGAAGTACAGGAAGACGCTTCCGACCATCTCGACAAGTATCGGCGGGATGTGCACGATTCTGAAAGTCAACGCCTCACCCGGCTCGATTCGAATAGGACCAATCCCCTTCGGCGACATTTGAGTAGCCCGGGCGACAGACTCCGAGGTTGCAGCCGGGGTAGGGGTCATCGTTCTCAACTTGGCGAGGCGAGCTTCGGCATCTGTGCGTTCGTCGTCGGCGATGTCCCTGGCACGAGCCAAATCGACGAAGGTTTGGAGGTCCATCGTCGCCTCACGACTATGGCCTGCCTCGTCATGGGCGATCCCACGATAGTAGAAAGCCATGGCGTATGTTCCTTGCTCGAGCGCGCGGTCCATATACTCGATGGCCTGGTCGTATAGACCTAGCTCGAAGTAGGCGCGGGCATGCAGTTCGAGGAGGTTCTGGTCTTGACCGCAATCTGTCGGAGCGCGCTCTGCCTGGTGCGCTGTCTCGACTGCGTCCCGAAAGCGTCCCAGTTGGAAATAGACATTGACCAGTCGGCAGTAGGGGAACGCAATATATGGCATGATATCGATGGAGCGCTCGAAGTCCGCCTGGGCCTCTTCGAATTGGCCCAATCCGACGTGAGCTTCCCCGCGACCGTTGTAGGCGGCGGGGATTTCTCCCAGGTTGAGGGCGCGGTCATACATGGTCACGGCCTCTTCGAAACGGCCGAGATCGATGTAGATGCTGCCAAGATTGATCATCGCTTCAACGCCGGCAGAATCGATCGACAGCGCCTTGATGTAGGCCTCAATCGCCAGGTCAGTTTGGCCCGTCTCGCGATACGCGATGCCGAGGTTGTACCAGCCATCGAAGTCACCGGGCACCGCGGCCACGTAACGCTGCTGGTCGGGGAGGCCGGCCTCGTACTCTTCCATCTCGTAAGCGCACACGGCTCGGGTGGCGTACGCGTCCCAAAGCTCGCGGTCAACCTCCAGCGCCTTTGTGGCACTCGCCCTGCATTCCTCGAATCGCGCAAGCATCTGCAGAGCTTGCGCGCGCATAAACCAGGCACTCGCGCGAGTCGGATCGATCTCCACCGCCAGAGTATGCTCCTCGAGGGCCTCCCCATAGTCGCCTTGATCGAACGCCGCGGCGCCCAATCGTTGGTGGACCTTGGCTAGGCTCGGATCCCGCGAAAGGGCCTGGATGTAATCGGCGATGGCCTCGCCCTCCCTACCCAGACACGCTTTCATGAGGCCTCGGTCGGCCAGCGCAAGGGGATAGTCGGGTGCGAGTTCAAGGGCGAGTTCCATCTCATCCAGCCCTGAGGCACAGTCGCCCAGTTGGAAGTAGGCCATGCCGCGGTACCAGTGCGGCGGAGCGAGGCGCGGGTCTCGATCGAGGACGGCCTGCATGAGCGGGAGGACCTCTTCGTAATTGGCGGCCCAGTAGGAGTCCTTGCCGGCCAGGTAGTCGGGATGAGTGATGTCCTCGCCAAGCGGAGTCGCGGTGGGGTCGCCAGGACGGAATAGCTTCGGCGTTGGTGTGGCACTCGTTTGGTTTAATACGGGCGGGCGGCATGCCGCAGCCGCGGGCAAGAGAACCAGGCCCAATATCAAGCGCGGGATGATCCGCAAGGAGGCTTTCCGCATCGGCCGGTTCCCCCTGGTCGATCTCCGGCTACCGGAAGAAGCTTGATGAGGAAGTGCGGATCGCCCAGGCGCGGGTAGTCCCAAAATGCTCCGGTGCTATCCCGCGCCACGATGCGACAGGCGATCGTGAGGAGGCGACGGTGGGAATTGAACCCACGGTGAGGGTTTTGCAGACCCTTGCCTTGCCACTTGGCGACGTCGCCAGGAAGCTTGTTGCCCGGGCAGCCCCGGGCAACCGTAAGAGAGCGGGCGAGGGGATTCGAACCCCCGATCTTCTCCTTGGCAAGGAGACGTTCTACCGCTGAACCACGCCCGCAAGCCGAGCTGCGATCAGCCGGAGTGCCGAGACCCAGGATCGAACTGGGGACACCGCGATTTTCAGTCGCGTGCTCTACCAACTGAGCTATCTCGGCGAGAGTCTCAGCCCTCCGCCAGGATCGACTAGAGACGTCGCGATTCTACCTGTGCCCATATCGATTGTCAAGCGAAACGCGTTGTGCGATGCGCTGAACGACTGCATTCCGCCCCGAGTCGCTTACGCCGGCGGCGCGATGCCGGTCGAGGAGGCCCCTTCGGCCCACTGCACCGAGCCGGTTTGCCATGCCTCGCGGACTATGCTATCATCACGCGGTGCGCCGGGTTGGCTTATTCTTCCGGCGGGACGTAGATCCAAACTGCGGCGCGGCCTCCGGCGGGGGTCGCGCGCATGCGCTTTTTGGGAAAGGGGCCGCCTGCGAGGCGCCCCGGCCGCTTGGCATGGGAGTGGACGACGTCGATGACCGATCAACCGGTTTTCCTCACCCGCGAGGGCCTCAAGCAGCTTGAGGAAGAACTCGAATTCCTGCGCACCAAGCGACGCGCCGAAGTGGCCGAGCGCCTGCACGATGCCATGGAAGGCGGCGAACTCATCGAGAATGCCGAATACGAGAGCGCCAAGAACGAGCAGGCCTTTGTCGAGGGGCGCATCCTGCAACTCGAAGCCATGCTCAGCAATGCCCAGGTCATTGAAAGCGGCGGACCCGAAGACGTGGTGCGGGTGGGCAGCACGGTGACCATTCAAGAAGAGGCCCAGCCGCCGGAGAAGTACACCATCGTCGGCGCCGCCGAGGCCAACCCCAAGCAGGGACGCATTTCCAACGAGTCGCCGCTCGGTCAGGCGCTGCTCAATCGCAAGCCCGGTGATGAAGTGCGGGTTAACGCGCCGGCCGGGATGCTGACCTTTCGCGTGCTCAAGATCGAATAAACGCCGCCTCGTGGGGCCGGCCCCGCGCGGAACGCCGTGCGGGGCTTTTTGATACGCAGGGCTGTGGTTCGTCCAGGAGCCGGGTGGCATGCGTCCACTGAGCGAAATCGAACGCAACCGCATCGAGAAGATTCGCCGCCTGCGCGAGGCGGGGAGCGATCCCTACCCACCCCGCGCGCGGCGAACGCACACCGCGGCCCAGGCATTGGCCGCATTCGCCGCCAACCCGGAGGGCAAGACCGAAGCGACGGTCGTCGGCCGGCTGCGCTCGATCCGCACGATGGGCAAGGCCACCTTCGCCCACCTCGAGGACGCCAGCGGCCGGCTGCAGATCTATCTGCGCGCCGACGACCTGGGGCCCGAGACGCTGCGCACCTTTGCCGAGTTGTATGACCTGGGGGACTTCATCCAGGCCGAAGGCTATCTGTTCGCCACGCGCACCGGCGAGGTGACGCTGCATGTGCGTGCGCTGGCCATGCTCGCCAAGTCGATCACCCCATTGCCTGCCGCCAAAGAAGACGTGGTGGACGGCAAGCGGGTCGTCTATTCCGCCTTCGACAACCCAGAGGCGCGCTACCGCCAGCGCTACGCCGACCTGGCGCTCAACCCTGAAGTGCGCGAGGTCTTTCGCGCGCGGGCCAAGGTGGTTGCCGCCGTGCGCTCGTTTCTCGACGGGTTGGACTTCATCGAGGTCGAGACTCCCATCCTGCAGCCCATCTACGGCGGCGCGGCGGCGCACCCGTTCGTCACGCATCACAACCAGCTCCATCAGGACCTTTACCTGCGCATCTCGTTCGAGTTGTACCTCAAGCGCCTGCTGGTGGGGGGCCTCGAACGCGTCTACGAGATCGGCCGCGACTTTCGAAACGAGGGCGTGTCGTTCAAGCACAACCCGGAGTTCACTCAGCTCGAGTTCTACATGGCCTATGCCGACTACCGCGATGTAATGGCGCTTGCCGAGAACCTGGTGGCCCACACGGCGCAGGCTGTGCGCGGGACCATGCGAGTTGCCTACCAGGGGCAAACGCTTGACTTTACCCCGCCCTGGCGGCGAGTGGACCTCAACCAGGCCGTGAGCGAGGCCTCGGGCATCGACTTGCGGCAGCACCCGACCGCCGAAGGGCTGGCGGCGGCGATGCGTGAGCACGGGCACTCGCCCTCGCCCGGTGCGACGCGCGGCAAGCTCATCGAAAGCCTGCTGGCCCACTATGTCGAGCCTACCCTGGTTCAACCGACATTTGTTATCGACTACCCGCGCGATATCTCGCCGCTCGCCAAGAGCAAACCCGGCGACCCGCAGACCGTCGAACGCTTTGAGGGATTCGTGGCGGGCATGGAACTGTGCAACGCCTTCACCGAGTTGAACGACCCACTCGACCAGGAAGCGCGCTTCGAAGAAATGGGACGCTCTTACGGGGCAGAGGATGAGGACCGCCACCCGCTGGATGAGGACTATCTGAACGCGATGCGTTACGGCATGCCGCCCAACGGCGGCTTCGGCCTGGGCCTCGACCGCCTGACGATGCTGCTCACAGACCAGGCGACGATCCGCGAGGTGATCTTGTTCCCACATTTGCGCTCGCGGGAGGAGCCACGAACATCGGCTGGCGACGATCGGACCCGACCGGAGACTCTTGGGAGAGATGGATGACCAACGCACTGGTTGAACTGAAGGCGCATTTGGGTGAGGTCGCGGATCTTTCGGCTGCGGGCATGGTTCTGGAGTGGGACCAGCTCACCTACATGCCGAGCGGCGGGGCGACCGGTCGGGCCCAGGCTCTTGCCACCCTGGCCGGACTGGCTCACGAGAAGATGATTTCACAAAGGACCGGCGATCTGCTTGATGCAGCCGCTGGCGAGACGAGCGCGAAAGATACCGATTCGGACGACGTCCGATTGGTGCGAGTGACCCGGCGCGAGTACGACCGCCAGCGCCGCGTTCCGACGGCCTGGGTCGGCGAATTCACGCGCGTCAGTTCGACTGCCACCGGTGTGTGGGAGAAGGCCAAACCCGCTTCCGACTTTGCCCTTTTCCGCCCGCACCTGGAGCGCATCGTGGCGATGCGCCGGGAATACGTCGAATTCTTCGCCCCCTACGATTCGATCTATGATCCGCTGCTTGACGGCTTCGAGCCAGGTATGAAGACGGCCGAAGTCGCCGCGGTGTTTTCGGTGTTGCGGCCGGCGCTGGTGGACCTGGTGCAGAAGATTGCCGACCGCACCGGCGCGGTGGATGATCGCTGCCTTCAAGGCGATTTCGACGAAGCCCGCCAGTGGGATTTCGGCGTCCAGGTGCTCAAGCGCCTAGGCTACGATTTCAACCGTGGGCGGCAGGACCGCTCGGCGCATCCCTTTACCACTGCCTTCTCGCCGGACGACGTGCGCATCACGACCCGCTTCCATCGCGATTTGCTCGCCTCGGCGTTGATGGGCACGGTCCACGAGGGCGGGCACGCCCTTTACGAGCAAGGCATCGCCCCAGCGCTGGCCCGCACGCCGCTCGCCGGCGCAGCCTCTCTCGGCATGCACGAGTCTCAATCGCGTATGTGGGAGAACCTGATCGGCCGCAGTCGCCCCTTCTGGAAGGTGTTCTATCCGCAGTTCCAGAAGACGTTCGGGGAATTCGCCAAGGTGCCGCTCGAGACTTTCTATCGCGCGCTAAACAAGGTCACGCCCTCGCTCATCCGCGTCGAGGCCGACGAGGTGACCTACAACCTGCACATCATGCTGCGCTTCGAGCTCGAGATTGCGCTGCTGCAGGGCGACCTGGCAGTGAAGGACTTGCCGGGCGTGTGGAACCAGAAGATGAAGGACTACCTGGGTATCCTGCCGCCGGACGACGCGCACGGCGTATTGCAGGATGTGCACTGGTCGGGAGGGTCGATGGGCTACTTCCCCACTTATTCGCTGGGGAATGTGATTTCCGTTCAGCTTTTCAACGCGGCGCTCGCGCAATCGCGGAGCCTCGCGGGCGATCTGGAACGAGGCGAGTATGGCTCGCTGCTGGGCTGGCTGCGCGAGAACGTCCATCGCCACGGGGCCAAGTTCGAATCGCCCGAGTTGCTGCAACGCATCACCGGTGAGGCTCTGACGCCCCAGCCGTACATCCAGTATCTGAAATCCAAGTTCGGGGAGATCTACGGCTTCTGATGATGCGTGTGCGCGCTGGACTGCGGCGCGTGAAGGCAATCGCAACCCGGGATTGGCCCGGACCGCAGGGCGACTGCATTCCCGATCGAGCAAGTGGTGGCGGCATCCGCAGAGGATGCCGCCGTTTGATTCCGTGCCGGCCCCGACCGGGCAGGTTGAGGACCGGGACGGCTCGAGCCGCTGGAGCCCGCTGCAGGTGGTGACAATGACTCGTTCTCGGGAGGGGAGCCTCATGCGCCGACTTATCCAGGCCGCGTCGATTGCGGTTCTCCTGCTGTGTGCTGCGGCTCCGGTCGCAGCGAAGATCGATCTCAGCGTGTTCTACGCGGGCCCCGCGGGCGGCGTGCGCACGGCGCTCGAGCTGGCCGGGTTCGATCTTGTCGCCCAGCCCGAGAAGGCCAAGGTGCTGGTGCTCAACGGCGTCATGCCGCGCGAGGCGAGGGTTGCCGATCAGCTCGCCGCGGGCAAAGGCCTCGTGCTGATCCTGGGCCCCGAACTCACACAGGGTGATCTCGAAGCGGCGCTTGGCGGTTCGCCGCGCGTGCGCTCGGCAGAGGAGCCCCTCAGCGTGGAGGCCTCTCCTCTCGCGGGGCAGGCGCAGGCGGTGGGCGTGGTGTGGAACAGCGCGCCGCAAGTACGTGCGCGCCTCGTACTCAGCGGAGCGGACCTCACTCCCCTGGCGCAGGGATATCCAGGCGACGAGCTTGTTCTCGGCGTGCGCGAAAGGGACGGCGGCGCGACCTTCGTCTTCACACCGTTTCTAGATTCCACCAGCAACCCGCAGATCCAGGAATGGGCCTACTTCAACTACCTGGTGTATGCGTTGGTGATGCGCGCCGGCGGGCTTGAGCCGTTGGGTTTCGCCGATTATCCGGGTTCACCCGTGCCGCATGCTGGAGATCGCATCGCCATTCTCGCCGCATTGGCGGTGCTGCTCGTTCTGGTAGCGTTGGCGTTCGTTGTGGTTCGGCGTTACAGCCGGGCACACCCTGAAGCGCTGAATGCGATCGTCGCCGACCGGGCGGCGTTTACGGCGCGGTCGGCGGAAACGGGCTGGGAGAGAGTAGGATTTCACCGGCCGCTGGGGGGATTCCTGCTCTCGCTCATGCTGGGCCTCATCCTGTTTGTCCCGCTCATCATCTACCAAAACCTTGTGCTTCCGGTTTACATATTGCCCTCGGCCCAGGCGCTCGGGTTGTGGGGCAGGGTGGTGCAGTTCTTCAACGTCGCCTGGCTGTTCTTCGACATGGGAACAAGCATCGCCTTCATCAAGTACCTTTCACAGTACCGGGTTCACGACCCGCGAAAGGGGATCCAGTACGGCCAGGTCTTTGTATGGTGGCAAATGCTCTCGGGTGCCGTGCAGGTGGCGATGGTGGTCGGCCTGGCGTCCACGGTGGTGCCGCGAACGACATATGCGCTGTATGCATGGAGCGTGATCCTGCATTCGCTCATTCAACTGCCGGGCTGGTTCCTTGTGTTCAATCATGCGCTCAAGGGGTTCCAGCGGTCGGATCATGCCCAGTTCCTGGAGTTAGTCTGGCAGGTGCTGATGCCAATGCTGGCCCAGCCGATCGTAGTAGCGCTCATGTACGCGTGGGGAAGGGCCCACCCGGCGATGGGCGGGGCCATGGGCGGCCTGCTCGGCATGGGGCTGGCGGCGTATGTGGCCGAGGCACTCACCTTTGGCCTGGGCTTCTGGCTTTACCGGCGCATGGGCTACAGCGTGCGGGTGCTGTTCCTGGCGCATTTCGATTGGGAGGTGGTGCGCACGAGCTTTGCCTTCGGGGTGTTTGAGATGCTGGGTTCGCTGGCCTGGGCTGCCGGTCAGGCGGCCGAGATTTGGATCACCCAATCGCGGCTGGTCAACTACGCCGAGGTGTGGGGCAACTGGGTGCTCGCCCAGAATTTCGTCTTCGCCTTCAACGTGCTGCAGACGCTCTACAACGGGGTCATGCCAGCCATCTCGGAAGCCATCTCCAACGGCAAGCGCGTGCTCAGCCAATACTACAGCGCCCAATCGTACCGCTATGGAGGGATGATCAGCGCCTTCATCGGCGCGGTGCTCCTGGCGGTGGCCGACCGGTTCATCCTCGGCGCCTCGGGCCCGGAGTTCGTGCGCGCGGCCGGATACGCCGTGCCGCTCATCCTGTGGGGGGCCATCCAGTACCCGTCGTGGGTGGGTGACACCGTGCAACTCGGGAGTAACCGTCCCTACCTCAAGTCGCTGCTCGTTTTCGGCGAGCAAGTGCTGCGCGTAATCCTGGTTCTGCTGTTGCTCTCGCGGCTGCAGGTCAACGCGCTGATCGTGGCCTACTTCGCCGGGCTGCTTACCAAGGGAATCGCCGCTTACTTCATCAACCATCGCACGTGCTACCCGCAGCGTTTCTACTTCTGGTCGTCGTTGGCGGCGCCGCTCCTGGCGGGCGGAGTGCACTACCTGATCTTGCGCGGGCTGACCGGGTTGATCTGGCAAGCCGACCAGCTCAGCAGCGTGCTGATCTTCTTCATTGGGATCCTGCCGAGTTTCCCGGTGTACGCTTTCCTCTACGCACTATTCGGCGGCTGGGATGCGGGCACGCTTGCAGAACTGCGCGAAGCCATTCCGTTCTCCGGCTTCATGCGTCCCGTCACGTGGGTCTTCTATGCGGCCTCGGCGCTCGGGTGCCGCGTGAGCCCGCTTCACGGCCGCTTCCCGCTGACCCTGCGCGAGGCCGCGCTGCGTGAGGCGAACCAACTCACTCTGGAGAAAGTCCCGCTGTAGAAGGCGAGGCATGGCATGGCTGTGCTGCATCTGATTTCTCACACCCACTGGGATCGAGAGTGGTATCTGCCGTTCCAGGAATTCCGCTTGAAGCTGGTCCAGCTCATTGACGGCACGCTGGATCTGTTGGCGCGCGACCGCGGCTTCCGGCACTTCATGCTCGACGGGCAGACGATTGTGCTCGACGACTACCTGGCGCTGCGCCCGGAACGCGAGCGGGAAATCGCCGCCCACGTGCGCAGCGGGCGGCTGCTCATCGGGCCGTGGTTCGTTCTGCCCGATGAATTCCTGGTGAGCCCGGAGGCGATCGTGCGCAATCTGCTCGAAGGCCGACGCATCGCGGCGCGCTTCGGACGAAACATGCCGGTGGGCTACATCCCGGATCCGTTCGGGCACATCGCCCAGATGCCGCAGATCCTACGCGGGTTTGGCATCGAAACGGCGTGTGTCCAACGCGGGCTCGACGACCAGCCGTGCGAGTTCTGGTGGCAATCGCCGAATGGATCCCAGGTGCTGATGGCCTATCTGCGCGAGGGCTACGGCAATGCCGCCGGGCTGCCGGCGGATGACCCGCGGCGATTCCTCAAAGCCGTTCGCGAACTGGGCGCCGCGCTGGTGCCTCATTCGGCAGCGGGCCACGTGGCCTTGATGTATGGGACCGATCATATGCGGCCGGCGCCGGAGACCAGCAAGGCGCTGGGCTTTTCCGCTCGCCGGCTGAAGGGCGATCGCCTGGTTCATTCGACATTGCCCGCGTACGTGGGCGGCATACGCCGCGCCCTCGGTGCGCGCATTGCGGGCCTGCCGATTGTCGAGGGCGAATTGCGTTCTTCCAAGCGCTGGCATCTGCTACCGGGCGTGATGTCGGCCCGCATGTGGATCAAACAACGCAATCACGCGTGCGAGGAAATCCTCGAAGCGTGGGCCGAACCCTTCAGTGCCTGGGCGGAGTGGGTGGGCGCCCATGGCGAGGCCGGCGGCCGTGGGGCCGCCACGGAGGATGTGGTAGCCCGGCCGGCCGCGGTTGTGGGCGAGGCGTGGCGTTTGCTCATGCAATGCCATGCGCATGATTCGATCTGTGGCTGCTCGATCGACCAGGTGCATGACGAGATGCACCCACGCTTCGACCAGGTGCAGCAATTAGGCGAGGTGATAACCCGCCAGAGCCTGGGCCGACTGGCCGCCTTGGCCGAAACACGCGCTTCGCGCGAAGTGGGCGAGGCGAGGGCTACGATTGTCGCATTCAACCCGGTGAGTTGGGCTCGTAGCGACCGGGTCGAGGTGGACTTGGAACTTGGATCCGAGGTCGGCGAATTTGATATCGTGGACGACCACGGAGTGCGCATGGAGATGGATCGGCGCGGGCTCGGATCGCGCGAATTGATCCACACCACACTCGACCGGGATGCCTTCCGCAGTGCCATCGGCATGGTGCATGAAGGTCGCGTGGCCGGGATGAACCTCCAGGCGCTGGGGGTCGTGCGCCATGGGGCGCGGGCGGTGCTGCAGGTTGCGCTTTCGTCGAATGGCACGCCCAATCGCAGCGCCTGGGAGCACGGGGTACGTGAAGTCAACGCCTTGCTGGAGGAGAAGGGTGTGACCTCCTACGAGGTATGCGCGCGCTCTGTGGATGAGACCCGCGTGCGTTTCGCCGCGCGCGATGTGCCCGGCCTCGGCTATCGCACATTTTTCGTGATACCTCGCAAGAGTGACAGACCCTCTTTGGCACGACCGCTGCCCGCCTGGGCGAAGTGGCTCATGCCCGTCGGTGTGCTGCTCGCGAAGCTGGGCCTTTCAGCCGGGCCGTCGGACTCGGAGCGCGAGTGGCGACGCGGCCCGCGGGCCATAGAGAACGGATTCTTGCGCGTGGAAGCGGGTGCGAGGGATGGAACGCTGACTGTTTTCCACAAGCCGACCGGGCTGAGGCTGCAAGGGCTCAACCTGTTCGAGGACGGAGGAGACTGCGGCGACGAGTACAACTTCTGCCCGCCGGCCGACGACCGCGTGGTCCGCGGCGGGCGCCTGCGTGCGGTGCACGTGCGCCGAGGCAACACGTCGCAGGAGCTGCGTCTCCAGCTTGTTCTGCGCCTGCCGCGGGAACTGGCTCCCAACCGCACGCGCCGCTCGCGCGCAGCGGTGGACACGCCGGTCGAGGTTCGCGTGTGCCTGGCTGCGGGGGTCGACCGGGTCGACGTCGAGGTGCAGGTCGACAACTCGGCTAAAGACCACCGCCTGCGTGTGTTGTTTCCCGCGCCGCTGCGAACGGAGTCGGCTTCCTACGACGGCCACTTCGAGGTCGTGCCGCGGGGCATTCACCTTCCGCAATGGGATGAGACCTGGGCGGAGCAACCTCGTCCGGAGAAGCCCCAACGGCGTTGGGTTGATATGAGCAATGGGTCGGCGGGGTTGATGATCGCCAACCGCGGATTGCCCGAAGTGGAGGTGCGGCCCACGGTGGATGGGAGCGAGATCGCATTGACGCTGATGCGTTGCGTAGGATGGCTGTCACGCGACGACTTCCCGAACCGACGTGGGCACGCTGGCCCGGCGCTCGAGACACCCGGGGCGCAAATGCCCGGGCGCCACGTTTTTGCCTACTCAATTCTCCCGCACACCGGCGATTGGGAACAGGCTTACCGCCGCGCGCATGAGTTTGACCGGCCGGCGCGCGCCGTGGCTGCAACGCTGCACCGCGGGCAGATGCCCTCGAGTGCCTCGCTGGTAAGCGTACACGGCGGCGATTTCATGGTGACCGCGGTGAAACAGGCCGAACGGGGCGCGGCCCTTATTGTGCGCGGCGTCAACCTCGGACAGACCGCGGCGCGCGTGCAGCTTCGGCCCTGGAGGCGTTTCGGGCGCTGCCAGTTGGCGCGCCTGGATGAAACACCGCTGTCGACCCTATCGATCCGTCGAGATGGGACCGCCGAAATCGATGTGCGCCCGGCCCAGGTGGTGACCCTGCTGTTTTCTGACCCTTCGTCGCGGACACGGCGCTGAATTGGCCGTCGGTCGGCATAATCGGAGGGACGTGCCAACCACCTGCGCAATTCCTGCGGTTGGCTGCAATCACTGTGCACGTGCAGAATCGCCGTTGGCATCACCTCGCACGGACGTGGTGCCTGGGCGGGGCAACTCCGATTCGGGGAAGCGCTAGAGAGGCAACGCGATGTTGGGGGCCCACACGCGGATGGCGGCCTCGCCGCTGAGCGGGCACTTGTACTCGCAAATGCCGCATCCGATGCAGCGTTCGCGCACAACCCTCGGTTGCTGAACGGACACGGTCGATCCGTCGTGGCGCGTGACCTCGACGCGCTCGAGCAGGATGGCCTTCTCCGCCACCGGGCACATCTCCTCGCACACGATGCAATCACGCAGATCGGCCCACGCGATGCACCGATCCTTGTCGATGTATGCGACACCGATGACGGTGAGGCGCTTCTGCTCCAGCGCCAGCGCAGGGATCGCGCCGACCGGGCAGATCTCGCCGCACGCGGTACACGAATAGTCGCAATACCCTAAGCGCGGCACGAGCACGGGAGTCCATAAGCCTTCCAGCCCGGCCTCGGATATGGCCGGATGGATGGCGCCGGTCGGGCACGTGCGGGTGCACTCACCGCAGCGCAAGCATTTGCCGATCAGGTTGTTCTCGCGAGCGCCGGGCGGCTGCACCCAATGGGCCGAGGCTGACGGCGTTGCGGTTTGGCTGCGGAGCAGCGCTGCGCCGGCCAATCCGCCGCCCAGCGCAGCCAGCACCTCCCGTCGCTTTGGGTCATAGGCCATTCGCGGGGCGATAGCCGTGCCGGCCGAGAACATTGCGCCCTGGCGCGGGCACGCGGGCAAGCACTCCAAACACATCGTGCATTCGGCAGGGTCGCTGGCAAACTGCCGATCGGCCCGGATGGTGGCGGTGGGGCAAACGTGGGTACAGGCCCCGCACGCATTGCAGCCGGGTGCCACCGTGCGCTTCACAAACGCGACTCGAGAAAGAAGCGCGAGCAGCCCGCCCAGCGGGCACATATAGCGGCACCAGAACCGTTCGGCGAGCCAATTGAGGCCGATGATGGACGCGAGCAAGACACCGAAACCCAGTGCCACCCTGCCTGGCAAGGGCTCGGTGGGGAAGACCGCGGGCCGGAGGAAGGAATCGGCGCGCCCCACGAGCGGAGCGAGCAGAGGCACGCGGTACAGGCCCGTCTCCAGAGCGAGCACAATCCGATCGAGCGCCGGCCAAATGGAGGAGGCCAGTGACCGCGTAAGGAGGGTGAGCGGGTCGAGGACCATCAGGCTGAGGCCGCCGAGCAGGGCGCTCGCAAGAATCAGTACCACCAGGAGAATCTTGACTCGCCGCCAGGGCTCAGCGGCTGCGAGCGCGCGCACTCGCCGCCGTGATGGGCGAAAAACGTCGAGGATCGTTCCCAGGGGGCACAACCAGCCGCACCACGCCCGCCCAAGACCCAGAGTGAGGCCGATGACCAACAGCGAGAGGAGCATCCCCGCCACGAATTCGCGCCCGGACAGTGCCTGCGCGAGCGCAGCCAGCGGGTCGAGGCGAAGGAAAACGTTGGCCGCCGCCGGAAGGCCCGTGCCGCGCCGGGCCAGGATGAAGGCGGCAAGGTAGGCGGCCAGCGCCAGAATTTGGACCACCCAGCGAGCGCGGGTATACCAACGCGGGTTCACGCGCCGGCCCGCCTCATGCGCCAACTCTCAACTCCTCGATCCTCATCGCGCCCAGGTCGCTCTGCCCCAGCCCCATATCCCGGCCGGCGCGGAGATACGGCAGATCATCGGGATGCAATCCGAAAAGCGTGGCCGCATAGCTGTCGGCGGCCACGATATCGGTCGAGAGGATCAGCGTGTCGGCCTGGCGTACATCGGCCAACGAGCCGCCGCTCGGCCCGTGGGCCATCAACATACGCACGGCGTCCACGATCGTGAGCGCCGGCCGCACGCGGCTGGCCAAGTCCGCCAGGCGCTGCCCAATCGCCTGATGCATCAAAGGGCGGTCGCGGATCACTCCCATCAGGTTCTTCATGCCCAACGTCAGGCGAGCCAGGCTGTGATGCTTGGCGATGGGAACGTTGATCAGCACGTCCGCATTGAGCACGTCATCGTAGATCTCGAGCGCGTGCAGGTCGCGGCCCTGTGGCAGGTCGGTGGCCACATACTTGAACGAGCGCATGAGGTGCATCTCGCCGCCCGCCGCCTGCACCTGCGCCTCGATGCCGCTGATCGCATAGGCTTGCTCGGCCGACCCGCCGAAGGGGGAGTCCATCACCGTGACCTGCGCCGCGCCGGCGGCTAGGCACTGTCGCACAAGTTCGCCCACAACCCAAGGATTGGTGGTTGCGGCGTACTCATACGAGTGGTAAGCCACGCAGATATTGGGTTTGATGACCACGCGCGCTCCAGGGTGGACAAAGCGCGGCATGCCCCCCAGTGCAGCCAATCCCTGGCGCACCAGATGCTCGGGCGTGGGGCCTCGAGCAACGACCAAGTCCGGATATGAGACTGCAGTAGGCGGCGCTTGGGTCGGCGCCGCTTGTGCCGGAAGGAAAGGTGTGACTGAAGCGGGCAGGGGGACGAGCGTGGGCGCTGGGGAGGAGGCGAGTGGGTCGGGCAGGGTGTTCGCGATCCGCATGCAGGCGGCGCCTCCAATGCCGATGCCCAACAGCCGGAGGAAAGCTCGGCGCGTCATTGGGGCAGGCATCGTGGCTCTCCTATCTTGCCTCGCGATTCATATGGCGACTTCCCACAGAACAGGGAGCGCTGGCCGATCTCGACCCACTGGTGACCGGGAAGCCCAAAGTCCGCTCCCGCACAGGGGGCATTGGCCCACCTCCACACAATAGCTGCGTGGAGCGCACGCGGCAATGACCTTTGACAATATCCAAACCGGGAAGGATGTCATCGTCCGACCTCGACCACCGATCCCCGCCTGCAGTGGCCATGGTTTCTTCCACGGTGATTGCGACCCGGCCTGGAATGCTCGGCCATACTGCATACTCAAAAGGTGGTTTTCTGCGAATTGCACCATGGGAACGCACTTCGCGGAGGCGTTCCCATGGGTCAACTTCTGCGCTCGCGGAGTCACAGCCCGGGCGCCCCAGGCATTGGGTGCGGCGATTGCCGGTGAGGTGCCCATTCGATTCGCCATTGTATAATAGCCGGCATCCCCAAACTCGGCGGAGCGGCGTAATGCCAGGCTGGCGCGATCGCCTCAAACATCGGCGACCCAAGATAAAAGACTCGCAAGCGACCACGGCGGATGAAGCCAAGACCGTCCGCATTTCGCCGCGCGAGCTGCCCGCGGAGCTTGTTGGGCGCCCCGAGTCGGATGCCACTCGAACCGAGGAAGAATCACTCGAGCCCGGGCCACAACCCGCGGGCGAGGAGAGGCCTGCGGAAGATAGATCGGCGGGCAGGACAGTGGCGATGCCGGGCAGTGTGTTGCGTCGGCCGAGGCCTGGCGGCAGGCCCGCACCAGCGAGCGACGAGGAGTCGGCGGCCGCGAGCAGCGAGAGCGCTGCCGCGGGTGAAACACCGACCGTCGTGCTGAAGATCGCCTACCAAGCCCAGCGCTTCCCAGCGGGCGAGCAGCCTCCGGCCGCCCCGCCGCGACCCACGCCGAAAGACCTCCCCGCTCCAGGTGAAGGCAACGAAGCGAAGCGATCGCGGGAACAGGCCCTTGTCCAGGCGCGCGAGCGCCTGAACAGCGTACAGGAGAAGATCGGCCGCATCGCCGAGGAGTTTGCCGAGGGTCAGGTGAACCGCGCCCAGTTCCAGGAGCTCTTCGACCACTACCAGCGCGAGCGGCGCACGATTCTGGCGTGGATCGACACCACGGCCGAGGTACCCAATTGGCGCGAATTGGCAGCCGAAGGGCGAAGCATGATTATCCGCCGCCAACACAAAGCGCGCGTCCTGGGATACGCCATCTGCGAGCAGCAATCGGGCCTACCCCTGCGCAGCATCGGCATGTTCGAGGAGGATCCGGAGTTGGTGGTGCCGATGCTCACCGCCTACCGCTCGGCTACGGAGGAAATCTTTGGGGCGGGCATGCGCTCGACCGAGATCGAGGGCGGCCGCTGGTTGTGTTTCGTGGCCGGCGAGTTTACCATGCTGATGGTCCTGTTCAGCAACGAGCCGGCACGCAAGGACCTGGAAGGCCTCGACGAGCTGCTGCGGACTTTCGAGCGGATGAACCGCTACATCCTTCGTCGGCACCCGATCCCGCCCGATGATCTCTTCCTGCCCTATCGCTTCTACATCGACAGCCCAAAGTAGGTTGAGGCGCCGACGCATTCCATGTCATCCATTCCCGTTTTCAAAGTCCTGATGGCCGGCGACGGCGCGGTCGGCAAGACCTCGCTTATCCGCCGCTTCTGCGAGGGCAAGTTCGAAGAGTCGCGCGTCAGCACGATTGGCGTGGACTTCCAGACTCAACGGGTGGAGCTGCCCGGCGGCACGGTCAAACTCTCGATCTGGGATATGGCCGGGCAGGACCGCTTTCATGATATCCGCCAGGGTTTTTACCGCGGCAGCCGAACCGCGGCTCTGGTTTATGATGCCAACGCCCCGGTCACGTTGCAGAACCTGCCTCGCTGGCGCGAGGAGATCCTGGCCGTCGTTCCTGATCTGCGCTTCGTGGTGGTGGCCAACAAGGTAGACCTGCTGACCCAGGGCATGGCGTCGCCTTCTACCAGCCAGGCACCGCCGAGCATTCGCGCCGGTCGGACCTTTGCCGCGTCGATCGGCGCGGGGTTCGTCCCCACGAGCGCCCTCAGCGGCACCAATGTTCCACAGCTCTTCGAACAGATGGCCAAAATAGCCCAGGCTCACACGCAGGCCGGCTCCGGCGCTCGCTGAACCCCGTCGAGCGAGAGACGCCGGGTGCAGCCAAGGCTGCGGGCAACCTGCCCGGGACCTTGAGCACGCCATAGCCCGGGAGTTGGGTCGTTCCGCAAGATCCAAAGGCTGACGAGCTTCCCTCCGTCACGAGGAGGGGCCGCAGCCCAGCCCGATGCAACACCACGCCGAGGCACAATAGTGAAGCTGCCGCACTGGTCGGTGGCGCCCGAAGGCACGCCGCCGACTCAACGCAAGAACTTCCTCAACGTCCAGATCGATGGGATCGGGGTTGGCCTGGCCGCGGCGTCGGCGCCGTTCCTCCCGGTGTTCCTGGCACGCATGGGCGCCTCAAACCTGGAGGTCGGCCTGCTGACCGCTATGCCGGCTCTGACCGGCCTGCTGCTTGCGCTGCCGGTGGGCCGCTTCCTCCAAGCGCGCCGCAGGATCGTGCCGTGGTTCAGCCTCTCGCGGCTGCTGGTCATCTCGGCCTACGCGTTCACCGGTCTGGCACCCTTCGTTGTTCCGCAGAAGTCGCTGGTCGCGGTGGTGCTGGGCATCTGGGCAATAGCCACATTGCCGCAAACCGCCCTCAATGTCACGTTCTCGGTCGTAATGAACGGCGTGGCCGGCCCGCGCGGGCGATACGATTTGATGAGCCGCCGCTGGTCGATCCTGGGGTTCACCACCGCCGTTGCAGTGGCTGCAGCGGGCAAGGTGCTCGACCTGCTGGCCTTCCCGGTCAACTACCAGGCGGTGTTCCTCGGCCTCTCGTTGGGCGGCCTGATCAGCTACTACTTCTCGTCGCACATCGACCTGCCCGCGGCTGAGCCCACGCCAGCCTCGCCCGGTGCAGGGCTGAGGGCACGGCTGCGGGAATACGTCGGCCCGGTGTTGCGCGAGCGAGGCTTCGTCTCGTTTGTCCTCAAGCGCTTCGTGTTTCTCACCGGCACCTCGCTGGCCACGCCGCTCTTTCCGCTCTACTACGTTCGCGTCGTGAATGCCTCCGACTGGTGGATCGGGTTGATCAATACGGCACAAATGGCCGTTGTGCTGTTCGGCTACCTTTTCTGGGCCCGCCAATCACGCCGGCATGGGTCGCGCTTCGTTCTTCTGGCAAGTACTCTGGCCATCGCGCTTTACCCGGCGCTCACTGCCGCGAGCACACGGGTGGAAATTATCGCGATCATCGCGGGCGTGGCAGGGGTTTTCCAGGCGGGAATCGACCTGGTCTTTTTCGACGAGTTGATGCGCACCGTTCCCCCGGCTTACACTGCAACCTTCGTCTCGATGGCGCAGATGCTGACCTACCTCTCAGCGATGGTGGCACCGCTCTTGGGGACTCTCCTGGCCGACCGGATCGGTTTGGCGGGGGCGCTGGTCATTGCGGCAGGTGTGCGCCTGCTGGGCTTTGTGCTATTTGCACTTCCGTCGCGGCCGGGCAACTCGATTGAGGCATCGGTGGCGGCTTAGCCTCCCTCAGAGAAGGTCCGGTGACTGGCGAATCCCTCGGAGCGATGGATGGGCCCCATCAGCTTCACGCGAGGAGCACGATCCTCGGCGGAGTTTACGTTATCGCGCGCGGGCCGTCCGTGATTTGTCGGTCAGCGCAGGCTCCAGGGGTCTCAGTTCATTCCGCGACTCACGACGGTTTTCTGGTGAATGCGCTGGACCTTGGAACCACTCGTCAGCAATGGGTCGCTGCGAGAGAGGGTCCATTTGCCATCGAAGCGTGCCAGGAGAATGACGTCGCGGGGACTAGCGGGAATTGTAGGAGGCGATGATTTGGCCGAGGCCGATCCCGCTTCCGGTGATCATCGCCATACCGGTAAGGATGACGCACGCCGTTTGCCAGTGGAGCGCGGCAAGGGCGAACAACCCGAGCGGCAGCGCGCCGCCAAATTGCTGATCGTACATGCGCGCGTCTAGAACGAGCACATAGCTGGCCCAGGCGGTGACGACCAGGCCCGCGATCAAAGTTGGGACGATGATCAGTAGCAACGTCGGAACCTGCCGGCGAGTAATCACCGGGGCCTCGCTGAACTCGATAGATTGCACGAAGGCTTCCACCTCCGGCCACCTTAGCCCGGTGCGTTCGCACAATTGGGCAATCACCTGATTGCGATCCTGGCCATGCGCCAGTTCGCGGACAACGAATTCGGTGAGCGCAGGGTCGTCGAGCATCGAGGCATCCTGTGGACCGAGTTTACGCCATCCCGCCGGCGCGGTTGGCGTCCCATGACAGGTGACCGAGTATACCGTGGCCCGTCTTCCTTGTACGAAAGTGCCGCTCCGCGAGGGTGAAATGGCAGACGGGCCGGTGATTACTCCCGCGCCACATCCTATGCTAGGATAGAGAGAGCCGAGGTCGAGTGGGAGGAAGTGTGGGCGCACTGCCCGCCATTGCACCCCGCGCCGAGGTCATCCGCCACCACAGGCAGCAGGGAGGCCAGGTGGCTGCGGTCCTGCCGGTCTATGCCCCGCGGGCGCTGTTGCGCGCCTATGGTTTCCTGCCGGTCGAGGTCTGGGGGCCGCCTGGGGTGCGCACCTCCGACGGCGCCAGCCACCTTCAGCCGTATGTGTGCTCGATCGTCCGCAACGCGCTGTCGTTTCTGCTGAGCGGCGGGCTCGACTCGACCGATTTGATTCTGGTTCCTCACGCCTGCGATTCTCTGCAAGGCCTGGGGAGCATCCTTCTCGACTTCGTCAAACCCCGTCAGCCCGTTGTGCCCCTCTACTTCCCACGCAGCGATGGAGCGGGTGCCCAAGGGTTCCTGGCCGAGGAATTGCGCCGCCTCGCAACGCGCATGGGGGAAATCACCTCACGCGCGCCGGCAGCAGACGAGATTCTCCAGTACGTGGTGGATGAGGAGACGGGCGATCGGCTTCTCCTTGAATTGCATGAGGCGCGGCGGCAACTGCCTCTGACCAACGCGGACTTCTACCGGCTGATTCGGTCGCGCGAATACCTGCCGCGCGAGGCTTTCGAAACCGCCGCCCGCCAGGCCCTGACCATGCGGCAGCCCGACGCCGCCCCCGCAAGGACATTGCTCCTTTCGGGTGTCGTGCCCGAACCCACGTCGCTCATGGCCGCGCTGGATGAGCGCCAGGTGCAGATTGTGGCGGATGACACCTTGTGCGGCCGCCGGCGAGTGTGCCCGCCGGGCAGGAGTTCCGATCCGTTTGAGCGTCTTTCCCAAAGTTGGCTGGGCGGCCCGCCCGACTCGACGCGCGGGTCGTCGCTGGCTGCGCGCTCCAACTATCTGGTGAGCCGGGTGAAAGCAAGCGGCGCGCGCGGCGTCGTTTTCCACATGGTCAAGTTCTGCGAACCCGAACTGTTCTATCTGCCTTCGCTGCGCAAAGCGCTGCAACGCGAAGGAGTCCCATCGGTCGTGCTCGAGGTGGATTTGAATGACGCACTTTCGCAGCAGGTGCTCACGCGGCTGGATGCGCTCTTGGAGATGATTCCATGAACCCGGCGGCCGGCTTGGCGTACGCCTGTAATGCGCGTGTGCTCGGGCCTGCAGCGCTGCGCGCCGCACGCCTGTACGCCGAGCGGCAGGCGCGCGGCGGGGCGGGCCGGTCGCCGCATCTCGCGCCCCCGCTGCGCATCGCGCCGCGCTGCAAGGAGATGGTCGCGCGCCACTGGCTGGAGGGCCGACATGCACAGGGCGTGCGCAAGGTGGCCTGGGTCACCTCCGGCGCTCCGGTGGAATTCCTCACCGCCCTGGGTTTCTACCTGCTCTATCCTGAGAACCATGCAGCCATCTGCGGCACCGCGCGTGTCGCGGTGGACCTCGCCACCGCGGCGGAAGAGGCCGGCTACTCACGCGACTTGTGCTCCTATGTGCGCACCGACCTGGGCAGCCTGTTCTCGGGGCGCACGCCGGTGGGTCGCTTGCCTCGGCCGGACCTGCTCCTCGCGTGCACCAACATCTGTCAAACGGTGCTCTTCTGGTACCGAGTCCTCGCCGAGCATTTTGGCGTCCCCCTCGTGATCGTTGACACGCCCTTCGTCTACGGGGAGGAGGCTCCGCCCCACGCGCTGCAGTATGTCGGGACTCAGATTGACGAGGCGGTTGCCGTCGCCGAGAAGGTGGCGGGGCGCGCGCTCAGCGCGCAATCGTTCGAGCGCGTCGCCACTCGCAGCCGCCGCGCCACTGAGCTCTGGCTGGAGATTCTGCAGCGCAACCGGCATATGCCGGCTCCCATATCAGCCTTCGACCAGTTCGTTCTGATGGCACCCATTGTCGAATTGCGCGGTCAGGCCGCCACGGTCGATTTGTACGCCGCAATGTTGCGCGAGGTGGATGAACGCATCCGGCGCGGCATGGCGAGTGTGCGCGAGGAGAAGTACCGCGTGTTGTGGGATAACCTGCCGATTTGGTATCGGCTGCGAGCGGTGGCTGAACTCCTGGCTGAGAGACGGATCGCCGTCGTCGCCTCAACCTACACCAACGCGTGGGGTGAACTGGCGCCCTACCTCGACCCGGCCAGGCCGCGCGAGTCGATGATCCGGGCCTACACCTACCCGATACTCAACCGCGGCACAGGGCATAAGCTGCACATCATGCAGGGCATGATTGACGACTATCACCTGGACGGCGTCATCCTGCATTCCGATCGCTCGTGCAAGCCGTACTCTCTCGGCCAGATGGACCAGCGCGAACGGTTGTCCGGCAGCCTGAAGCGGCCGGCGCTGCTGCTCGAGGCCGATCACAACGACATGCGTTGCTACGCGGATGAACAGGCCGCTACGCGGCTGGCGGCGTTTGCCGAGATGCTGGAGGCACAACGGTGACGGGCATCAGTGCGCTGGGGATTGACGTCGGCTCGGCCACGGTCAAAGTTGTCGGTGTGGACGATGCAGGGGCTTTGTGCTGGGACGCGTTGGAACCCGCCCAGGCGCGTGCGGAGGTTCAGATCGCTCGCATGGTGGAGGATGCCCGCCGGGCGTGCGATACGCTGGGCGGCGGGAAGGTCGCGCTTATCGCCACGGGTTGTGGGCGAGGCCTCGTGCATCAGGCGGTTCGCGAAGTGACAGAAATCACCTGCCACGCGCGCGGCGTATTCCGCGAGGTGGGGCATGGAGGCACGCTGGTCGATGTCGGCGGACAGGACTCCAAGGTGATCGCCATCGACCCGGGCGGGGCGGTGACGGATTTTGCGATGAATGACAAGTGTGCAGCGGGTACTGGCCGGTTTCTCGAGAACGCCGCTCGCCACCTGGGCGTGCCGCTGGAGTCCCTCGGACGCGTTGCGCTCGAGGCGCGCGAAGAGGTGCGCATTTCGAGCACCTGTACGGTCTTTGCCGAGTCGGAGATCGTTTCGCTGCTGGCGCACGGAGTGGCCGTAGAGCCGATCGTACGGGGGATACACCGGGCACTGATCCTGCGTCTAGTGGCGATGATTCGGTCGGTCGGGCTCGTTGCGCCGCTCATGCTCTCGGGCGGCGTGGTATGCAACCCGGCGATTAGCGACTTGCTGGCGGCGGAAACCGGTCAGAAGGTCGTACTGCCGCGCCACCCGCAACTCATGGGGGCCTACGGCGCGGCATTGATCGCGCTCGAGGCGCGGTGACTTCACAGGCCAAGATCCTTCACCGCGGAGAACGCAAAGAGCGCGGAGAATCTCTCCTTCACACCCATTGAGCCGCCCCCTTCCTCATTTGAGGATCCTCCCGAATGCATGCTATGGGGTGTAGGTATCTGGGAGTGGGGAGCCTCGCTCCCCACTCCCAGAGAAAAGAACCACCCCTCCCCATGCATGGGGAGCCTGCCCTGCAAAGGGGGGGCAGGGGGTGGGGTCAATCCACCTTGGGGTGCGCACAAGGACAGATCACTGGATTCCCGCTACGAACACGCGGGAATGACGAACAACTGCCGATGCGCTCCGCAAGATGTGGGAGCATGGAGAAGTGGAGAGTGAAGCTCCCCACTTCCAGAGAAAAGAACCATCCCTCCCCATGCATGGGGAGCCTGCCCTGCAAAGGGGGGGCAGGAGGTGGGGCCAACCCACCTCAAGGCATGCAGAGGAAGAGACCACCTGATTCCCGCTGCGAACCCGCGCGAATGACGAGCTTCTCGTCGACCCGC
>DATEAT010000069.1:0-2045 GCA_035288225.1 Anaerolineales bacterium
CAGTCGGCACACGCGCGGCCCGCGCCTCGTCGCGCGCGATGGCCTCTCTTGCGGTCATCCTAGGGGCGTCGGGAGCCAGCTTGGCGCTCTTCTGGGTTACGGTCCCGTCTGCCCTAACGACAACATCGCAGAACCGGCCCCCGACCTTCTTGGGACAAAAGAAGTCTCCACTCGGCCATTCGTTCATGGGAGTGCCGTGGACAGGGCAACTAGGCATGGCTTTCCTCGTTCCTACGCGTGCGGCCGTCGATCAGGCTCGCGGCCCAGCGTTCATTCAGCTCCTCGCGGCGCCAGTAGTCGCAGAGCCGGCAGAGCAGGTCGTGGTCGAAAACGACCGGGACCGTCTCTCGGCCGCAGTCGGCGCAGGGGACTCTCGTGGGGAGCCCGTAGTACTGCCGCAGCGGATTGGGATCCCCGCAGCGGAAGGCTGCTAGAGCGGATTCAAACTCTCGTGAGACCGGGCTTGTTTCGGCGCCCAGCCCATGCCACTCAGCGTCGAGCGGCCGTCCATCGATTCTCGTGATCTGCATCGGACCCTCCGTGTGTGTGACCGACTCAGTGTCGGCCGGGTTTTTCTCTGAGTCAACCGATTTTTCCTGAAGCCTTCCAAGAATGTCGGCATATTGCGACTAGTGCCGTCAACCCGCCGCGGCATGCCAACGCTATCGGATTGTCGGCCAGCGCGTTACCGCGCCCAGCCCATGTGCCATGCAAACTGCCGATTCCCCAGCCACAAGAAGAGGATTGGAAGCTCCCAGGCTAGGGCAATGGCCAGGACCATGTGGCCACGGACCCTCCAGTGGATGAGGGTTTTCATGGCTTACCCTCCGCGCTGAGGTGAGATGCGACTGACAGGCACCAGCGGAGTGACCCAGCCGCACCAAGAGCAGTATTCCACGCCGAAGACGTTCCGATAGACAGGGCCAGGGCAGCCGTGACCGTGGACGCCGATAAAGCCAGGCTTGCCCTTGTCCCACGGGCGACGTTTCCAGTTCTTGCGAGTCATGACGCGCCTCCTTCCGCCTTGGCGATGGCGGCACGGACGGCAGCTAGGCCGCAGTCGCAACCGGAATCGCCGATGGCGCCAATCTCGGAGGCGGGACATCCAACTGAGTGTTGGTGCCACTCGCTGACCGCCTTGCACGCCGCGAGCAGGTCGGGCGCGGCGGCAATCAGGCGAGCGTTGGCGGCAGAGATTGTCGGCTCCTGGTCGTATGTGCAGACAGTTATTGACCTGCCATCGGCATCTTCGATGGCGCCGCAAGGAATGTCGCAGGCATCCTCAGGAGAGTACCTCATGGGCTGGACCCACGGGCCGGGCGTGTGCTTAGCGCCGGCGTTATCCACGGTCGGCCTCCCATTCCGCCTTGGCGATGGCGTCCGCGACTTGTTGAATCCAAAGGCTGGGGGAGCCGGCAGCGGAAATGACCTCTTTGCACGCCTTGAGCAGCTCGGGCGCGGCGGCAATCAGGCGGGCGCCCGGCAAGGCGCGGTCAGCGCCATAACGATCAACTTCGTGAACGACCGCGAGGCAGATATTCTCAGGGGAGCGAATGGCGTAATGATTCCAGTCAGGATACTCGGGCCGCACTGGCCCCAGGCCCTGAACAGCCCACGGGCCGGGCGTGTGCTTCGTGGTGGTCGCGCTCATCGCCGGGCCTCCGCGGCGGCGGCTGACTCAATCGCCGAGGAGCACGCATCGTGAAAGGCCTGTTCGTACGCGTCACAAATGTCCGTAAAACAACACTCATGCAGCCACTGGAGCAGCCTAAGGTGTCGCTCATAGACTCCGCCAATGTCACAGAAACAATCGATTACTAGGTCGCAGCCCGTCATATGCCCAGCCCATTGGCCAGAGAGGTCGGGCGCCGGCAGGGACTCCACAATCTCAGGGTCCCCCTCCTCGAGACCGCGGAGGATGATAGCAGCTGTCTCCTTGGCGCCACGCGTGACGCGGCCTCCAAACGAGTCTTGGATGTACCAGGCTGCCGCATTCTTCCCATGCTGTCGGCCGAGCGCCGCGGCTCTCTCCTCGGCCCTGTCTG
>DATEAT010000070.1:0-3796 GCA_035288225.1 Anaerolineales bacterium
GATCTGGTAGAAACGAACATACCCCAGCGCCGCCTGAGCCGCCTTGTCGGGCTCGATGACCTCGAAACCATCCGCCCGCGCTCCGGCGTAGACGCCGTGCACGGGTTCGGCCGACGCGTATGGGAGCCCGGGCCAGGCAAAATCCGTCGGCGTGTGATAGGCCGCCAGACGGTCGAGCATCGACCGCACGATCTCCACCAGCCACATCTCACCGGAGTAAGGCATGTAGTGCGACAGCGTCTCGACCGCCATCGCGAACTTGCCAGCCGGGTTGTCGGGCCAAAGCGCCGGCCGCAACGGGTCAGTCCAGAAGCACGAGTAGGCCAGGTACCATGGCAGCCCCGAACTTGGCTCGATCGGGCAGCGGTGGATAAAATCCATCGCCAACCCGACGACACGGTCGTAGTCAGCCCAGGGCAACAGGCCTTCCGCCTCGTCAAGCTTGACCTCGTGCTCGTTGATGAAGATCATGCCTCGCTCATGACTGGTGAAGGATGAATGCCTCAGCGCGCCATCTCGCGGACGATCTCCTCGAACACGGTAAGCACCCGTTCCACTTGCGCTTCACTGATCACGAGCGGCGGTTTGATTTTCACAACGTTGCCGAGCTTGGAGTACTTGGCTTCGCCAAATATGACCCCGCGCTTGAGCCCTTCGTCGATAAAACGGTGGGTTTCCTCGAAAGCCGGTTCTTTGGTCTTCTTGCTGCGCACCAGCTCGACCCCGATCATCAACCCCGGACCGCGCACGTCGCCGATCAACTCGTACTTGTCCTTCATCGCATTAAGGCGGCGCGTGATTTCCGCACCCAGCCGGCGCGAACGCTCGAGCAGACCTTCACTTTCGATGACTTCAATCGTCGCCAGCGCGGCCGTCATCGACACCGGGAAATGGGCGAAGGTAAACGAATGGTCGCCAGGATGAAACGGCGCCAGGTCGTCACGCAGGAGCATCCCGAATATCGGGAACCCCCCGCCTAGCCCTTTGCCGATGATGAGGATATCCGGCACGGTCTTGTACACGTTCGCCGCAAACCAATCCCCTACCCGCCCGAACCCTGTCTGGATTTCGTCCCAGATGAGCAGCATGCCCAATTCATCGCACATGGCGCGCACGGCGGGGTAGTAGTCGGCGGGGAAGTCGATCATGCCGCCGTTGCCCTGGATGGGCTCCATCATCAGCGCCACTGGCGGTTCGCTGGCGGCCTTCTGGATCGTACGCTTGGCGAAGCGCACACAGAACAGCCCGCATTCGGGGTACTTCATTTCGAACGGGCAGCGGTAGCAGTACGCCTGTGGCACTCGTAGGACCGGCCCGGACCAGGCTTTGAAGCGATTGTCGGGATGCGGCCAACTGGCGTTGAGGGTTGAGAGCGTGCGTCCGTGATAGCCGTCCCACAGCGTGACAAAAAGGTCGCCCGGGCGGTTGCGCAGCGCCAACTTCATCGCGCCCTCGTTGGCATCCGAGCCGGTCAGGCTGTAGCTCACTTTTTTCAGGCGGCCAGGTCCGAGCTCGCTCAGACGCTTGGCCAGGAGCAGCTTGGGCACGGTATCGAAGCTCGTGCGAATGTGAGTGAAGTGTTTGATCTGTTCGCCGACGGCCGCCACCACTTTCGGGTGGCAGTAGCCGATGTTCAGGCTCCAGGCCTGCGAAGTGCAGTCGATGTACTCTTTGCCGGCCTTATCCCACAACGAGGCCCCCGCGCCGTGGTCGACCACCATGCGCAGGTCGCCCCCCACCCCGCCGCCCATCAGCGCGCGGCGGCCGGCCTCCAGATCGCTTTCCTTAGCATTCAGGAAATCCACTCTTCACCTCTTAGGCGCCCGAGCCGTTGCCCGGCCGGGCTCACACCGAAACGACTTCCACCCCCATCAGCCGTCCGAGTCTGGCGATGTGCTCGCCCCACCGCCCGTAAGCCAGGGCCATGTGATGCGGCGCGCCGGCGGTCAGCCAGCGGTCGCAGAACTCGGTAATCGATCCGTTCGCGTAGCGGAAGAGCATCTGCGGGGCGGCCACCGGGCGCGGCGTCATGGGCAACGACTCGCCTTCTCCGACGATCCATCGCCAACTCCCGTCGCCCAGGGGTATGAGGGAGAGGATCGTGACCGGCCCCGCCGCATAGGCGAACTCCAGCCCTGCCCCTCGCCCGTTCACGCCTTCATAGTAGATGCTCGGGGTGATGCGCACTTTCTTGGCCTCGGCCGCCAGCGCCGGGTTGCCGTGGCCGTCGTGCGAGAGGATGATCGCATCGTTGTCGAAGTCGATCACGTAGTTCTCGAGGAAGGTCACCTGGCCGGCCATCTCTTGCAGGGCCATCATCGCCACCAGCGTGGTCACATCCGCCTCGGTGGCGACCGGGATGTTCTCCGCGCACAGCAGGCCCGTGCCGTAGCTGGGGATGATGCCAACCCGCGGATCGGTCAGCCACACTTGGTCGAAGACGGCCAACCCGTCGAACCGGTTTTCGCGCGCAACATCCAGCAGAGCCAGCGCCAGCCGAGCCGAGCGTTCGAACCCCTCAGCGGGCATGGCGCTGGCATCGTGCTTCTCGCGCTGCTCTTTGATGAAGGACTGCAGCCGCTTGGGCTCCATGACCGCGGCCTTGATCGCCACCTTCTCCGGCTCGATCGGCCAGCATACCGGACCGATGGAGTCGCGCAGGCTCAGGTAGTCCACCATCAGATCGGTCATGCCCTCGAACGGATGGCCGATGACACCGATGCGCATGGCCTCCAGCCGGCGGGCTGTTCCGGCGGCTAATGCGTACTCGCCGATTTGGGCCAGCGCCTTAGCATCGTGCATGTGGCTGGTCAAGAGCTCGAAGGCGCGCCCTGCACGCAAGAGCCCGCTGGTCAACTCGGGCAATCCGGCCATTCCCGAGTTTTCCATGATCAGGTCGAAATCCGCCTGCTCTGGAAGTCGGCGGATCTGTTGGGTGTTCCACACCAGAATGGGCGCGGTGACGCGTAGTAAGGTGCGCAAGGGAATGAGGCCCTTTTGGTAGGCGAGCTCCACCACGATGATCAAGTCGACGCCCGCCGCATTGAAGGCCTGGGTCGCCCGGTCGGCATCGGGCTCGTATTCCACGAATCCCGGGGAGACGATCTCGCCGTAAGGCGCAAGCAGGCGGGCGATCTCGGCCGTCACCTCATGCATGCGCGGCCGCACGTGGCCGGTCTTGTTGTAGTCGTCCTCAAGTAAGGCGGTCACCAGCAAGCCGATCTTGGGTTGGGTCGCCATCATGCTATTCCTTCCGGTGTGTGCAGCCCCAGGCTAACGCGCCGGGGAGCCGCCATCGGCGAAGTGCGTACGAAACAACGGATCGAGTGCCGCATACAACTCCCCGTAGCGGCGGTAGGCTTGCTCGTAGAGTGCATGCGCAGCGGGGTCCGGCAGAAGACGCTCGCCGACCTCCACCATCGCTGCGCAGGCCGCCGGTAACGAGGTGTGCCGGCCCACAGCCACCGCGGCCAAGATGGCGTCCCCCAGCAGCGCAGTATCGCTCTCGCGCAGGCTCACCACCGGCAGGTTGCACACATCCGCCTTGATTTGACGCCACAACGTGCTGCGCGCCCCTCCGCCCGTGGCGCGTACCTCGCGCACGTCGAGGCCGGTGGCGGAGATGGATTCCAGGTTGCGGCGCAGCATGTAGGCCACCGCCTCGAGCACCGCCCGCGCGAAATGCTCGCGGCGGTGCGCCAGTGTGAACCCATAGAACACACCCCGCGCCAACGAGTTGTATTCTGGGCTGAAGGCGCCGGTGAGATGCGGCAGCATCAGCAGGCCGTCGCTCGCA
>DATEAT010000071.1:0-17340 GCA_035288225.1 Anaerolineales bacterium
GCGGCATGGGCGCGCCTTCTCGGTTGGGAAGGGCGCCATGGTGTGCGCGCGATGAACTTGGAGCTTGCGCAGACAAGGCGACCGGCGCTCACCCCCCACCCTCGTTCCGAGGGCAGGCCCCCAACCCCTCCCTCGGGGAGGGTGTGCGCCGATGTGAAGGAGTCGATCCGGGGGAGGGCCGAGGTTTTCTCAAAGGAGACGGGAGCCGAAGGCCCCCGTCTCCTTGCCTTCCACACCCCCTTGCCGCCATACACCGGCCTGACAACACAAGCTTCCAGGCGGAGAGCCTGCCCTGCAAGGGGGGGCAGTGGGTGAGGTGGAGCATGTTTCCGGAACCCGCCGGAGGCGCCGCCGACCAGAAGGGCGCTGCTTGAGTGGTGTCGTCGCCCTAATGAATAGTGCGCCGCGACGACGCGGCGCACTATTCATTCTCTCGGCGGCACAGGCACCAGCGCAGGTGGTGCCCCGCTCAGCGCATCGGCCAGAAGCCGCTCACGAACACGCGCAGCAGAGTATCGGCGATCAATCCAAGAATAAGCAGACCCCCGAACATCCGGTTGTGGTTGAAGGCGAAAGCCGAGAACCACGTCGGCCATATGGGGTAGCCCGCGGGCGGCCCGACGGGGCGCGGCTTGGAAAGCATGCGCAGCGCAAGTAAAAGCCGCTTGCCGGCCAGGAGCACGATCAACATCACCGGCGTGAAGTAACGCGGAACGAAGACCAAGTAGATGACCACGACGTACGCGAGGAGCAGCGCGGCGATGTTGACGATGCGGCCGGCTCGTTCCCCGATGCGCACGGGCAGTGTACCCACATGCCGGCTGACATCGTCGTCGCGCTTGTCGAGGTGCTTGCCCACATTGATGCTGGCCACACTCAGGCCGAAGGGCACGCCGGCCAGGGCCACGAGCCACACGTTGCCCATGGCGCCCTTGGCCAAGACGAGGTAGACCGCGCCGATCATCACCGGACCCCACACTAGGAAGATGAGCAGTTCACCCACCCCGAGGTACTTGAGCGGCCAAGTGTAGAAAAGCAGCGCCAGCGCACCGAAGGCGATCAGGCCGATGACCAGCGGCGAGAAGGCGGTGAAGAACATCGCGAACACGGCCGCCGCCAGGGCCAGCACCCCGCTCACCGCGAACCAGCGCAACTGCTGCGCATTGGTCCAGAATCCCTGGGCCAGCGGGTGCACACCGTACTGGGTGCGGAAGTAGTTGTCTTTGTCGAGGCCGCGATTCGAATCGGTGTAGTCGTTGAGCAGATTGTTGGTGCCGTGGGCGAGGAAGAGCCCCAGCGCAACGATCAGGAACGGCCCCCAGGCGAAGTAGCCATCACGCCAGGCCAGCAGTCCGGCGATGACGCACGAGTACAGGGTCACTGCCGTGACCGCCGAGCGCGTCGCGATCAGCCACTTGGAGACGACATCCAGGCGGTCCCACTCCTCCTTCTTGTCCATCTTGACCAGGGTCCAGAAGGCGGTTCTCCACATTGCGAAGTTGATGTTCATGGTGTCCCCTCACTCAGCATGCTCGGCAAATCAGCTTACCTTGAGTGTACCATAAATATGGACAATATTTGTCACATTGCCTTCCGGAAGTGTGACATTGTGATTTGATGAATTGTCTTGATACACATGTTATTTTTCCACATGCGCGGCCCGAGCGTTTAATTCCAGCTGAATACCCTTGGGAGTGCTGGTGGCGACACCCAGCGGAGCAGATGAAGCCGCTCAGGAGAACGGCTTCATCGTGGTGATCGAGCGCGTTCGCCTCGGCCTCGGCTCAGGGAGCCGCCCACCCCACCAGCCGCCAGGTATGGTCGGGCTCTTTCTGCCCCAGGCGCAGCACGTGAACAGCATTGGTCGTCAGGTCAATTGCCACGAATGGATCGACGCCTGGCGCGGCAACAATTAGGTACATCCCATCCGGCGAAAACAAGAGGCGCTGGACGCCTTCACTTCGCAAGACTTGGCGCAGATCGCGCCCATCGCGACGGATGATGTACACCTCGTCCCCAACTGTGTTGGGTGCCCCGTACACATTGAAAGCCAAGTAGGTGATCTGCGGCGACCAGGTGATGGGGTAAAGCGTCCCCAGGAAGGTCGCCAGCTCGCGGTAGGTGCTGCCGTCGGGCGCGATGACCTTGAGGGTATTGGTTTGCGAGGCCGTGTCGAACTCAGTCCACGCCAACAGGCTGCCATCCGGGGAAGGCACGAACATCGCTTTGGTCAGTTGCGACGCAAAGAGCGAACGCACGGCGCCATCGCTCGCCCGCACCAGGTACACGTTTCCCTCATGCCCTGGTCGTCCGGAACGAAGGATGACGTTGTCGCCAATCCATCCGTCGACCACATATGGACGCTCGGCCTCGGGCAAGGCGCTGCTCGCCGTCAGGTTTCGTAGTCCCGTGCCGTCAACGCGCACCGCGAACTCCTGTTCGACTCCGCTTTCGTCCTGGATGCGGAACGCAATCCAATCGCCCTTGGAGGTGAAGAGCGGCACGTCGATCTGCGGGAACTCCGCGATCAGGCGCCACTCGCCCGTCGCCACGTCGAACAGGTAAAGCGACGCGCCCGGCCGAGGCTGTCCGCGCGGGAATGCAAACGCCGCCAGCTTGCCGTCGGGCGACCACGCAATTGACCCGCCGGCCTCGATGTACGGCAGTTCGAAGGGCGTGGAGACGACCTCGGGTTCAGCGCAAGACGCCAGGCCGACCAGGCAACTTGCCGGCAGCCGCATTAACTCGAGTTGCGTATCCCCAGGACCCGAAGGCCGCGTCAGGTAAACGAAGCCGAGCATGTCGTCGAGGGGTGCGGTCGGCGGCTGGGCGTTTGCGTCGAGCGGGTTGCCGAATGCGTCGCCGAACACCGGCGCCGTGGCCGGTTCTAGATCGAATAAGTCCGGTGCAAAGTCCTCGTCGTAGACCACCTGCTGCACCAAGACCTCGCTTTCAATCTGCTCGCCGCCGGCTTTGCCGAACTCTTCAGCCCGCAGGATGATCCCCGTTACGACATCCACCCAGTAACGGCTCGGGCGCATGCCGTCCTGGCGAGACCAATCGACAACGATGGCTGAGCGTCCAGCGACCGTCTCCACGCTGGTCGCAACGTAGCTTCCCCCGCGCTGGGCCAATTCTGTGGAGAAAACCAGGCTGGCGAGGCGTGTGCCGATCTGGCCGGCCAGTGGATAGGGCACGATGGTAGAGGACACAACTGCTGTAGGGTTGAAGCCCCCGGGAGCAACAGGCATCTGAGTCTGCGTTTCCGCCTGACCTGTCCTGATATCGAAGATGCGAATCTGCGCGCCGTTAGCCACCGTCAAGCGCTCGGCCTCTCCCTCCTGCGGGCCACTGAGCAATCGGAAACTCGCTGTGCCCTGATCCACCCACAGTTGCTGGCGTTCAGCGACCGGGTCCCGGAGCACGGTGGTCAGGGTGGCGTCGAGCCACAATCGATTCCAGTAGGTGTGGCTCATCAGCATGCGCAGGCGGATTTCATCCGAGGACGAACTCATACCGAGCGGCGCGCCCGCCGCGATGCTGGTGGGTACGGCCGCGGCGAGCCCGGATTCGACGGTTGGAGCCACAGCAGTTGGCGCAGGGGAGGCCACGCCGCATGCGGTGAGACCCGCCATGATCGTCAGTTTCACGAACACGTTCAACCGTTTCACTGTCCCTCCTGATGACTCGCGGTGAGCATGCGCCTTCCAGGGGCACGGCTGCGCATGATATCAAACGAAGCCATCTGCAGGCAAGGGGATAAGCCATGCGTTCCTGTGGGAGCCTATAGAACAGGGCGACCCGCCCTCGCCCCCCACCCCTTCCCCCTCCCCCGGTGAGCACGGGGCTCGATGTGAGAGAGGCAATCCGGGGGAGGGGCGAGGTTCTCTTCAAGGAGACGGGGGGCCGAAGGCCCCCCGTCTCCTTGACTTCCTCACCCCCTCTCCGCCGCACCCCGGCCTGCCGAAAGCAGACTCCCGGCGGAGAGCTTGCCCTGCAAAGGGGGAGCAGGGGGTGAGGCGGGGCGTCCTTCCGCAACCTACTTGCGGCAGTGTCTCATCGCATAGTCGTCACGCACGAACACTTCGTCGACGAGCCAACGAGGCCCCGCAATAGCGCTCGTCCGCGCGCGCGATGTGCGCGAATGCCGTTCGCCACGGGTCATGCGCGATGCATGCTATGCCCTCTTCCAGACATGCCGCATTGCAGCTGGGTGAAGAGAATCGACAAGGCCACTCGTGCTGCGAGTGGCCTCTCTGGTCGGGGCGCCGGGATTTGAACCCGGGACCTCACGGACCCGAACCGTGCGCTCTACCGAACTGAGCCACGCCCCGTCGACAACCCATTATACCGCAGCCGCGCGCCGTCCCGCTCACGACGCGCCGGCTCCGCCTTCACCGCGGCTCGGCTTCTGCCGTTCAGGAACCCGGAAGGCGAAGCGGCTGCCTTTGCCCACCAAGCTCTCAGCCCAGATGCGGCCCTTGTGACGTTCGATCATCGACCTGGCGACCGACAACCCCAGCCCCAATCCGCCCCGTCGCCGGCGCAGGTGCGAGCCCACCTGATAGAAGCGGTCGAAGATGCGCTGCAGTTTGTCCGCCGCGATGCCGATGCCGTCGTCGACCACCTCGAATTCGACCCACCCTACTCGCTCGCCGGCGGCGGCGGGCACCTGGCGTGCTCCCACCAAGACGTGGCCGCCCGGACCGGTGAATGAGAGCGCGTTGTCGAGCAGGTTGTTCAAGGCGATCTGTATCTTTTCGCGATCTGCCTCCACCAGCATGCCCACCGGCGTGACCTCGTCGTGCAACGTGATGTAGCGCTCGGTGGCCATGGACTTATACCCATGAACCAATTCGTCGAGGAATTCCTGGACCGAAAAGACCTCCAGACGCAATTCGGTCGTGCCCTGGTCCAATTGATTGAGCCGCGAGAGGTCCTCGACGATCTTCTTCAGGCGTTCGGCGTTGCGAATGATGACGTCCAGTTGCTCGAGCACCTCCGGGGTGGCCCCCTCGCGCAGGAAGGTGGCATGCCCGAGGATCAGCCCGAGCGGCGTGCGGAATTCGTGGGAGGCAATCGCGATGAAGTCGGATTTGGCCTGGTCGAGGCTGGAAAGTTGCTGGTACGCCGCCTGCACATCCTCCACCAGGCGAACATTGCCGATGGCCGTCGCTGCCAGCACCGACAGTGTCTCTAGGATGGAACCGTCATCCCCGGTATAATCTGAGCCCCCGCCCTTGTTCATGGCCTTGAGCACGCCGATGGCCTTGTCGCGAAAGACGAGGGGCACGGCCAGCACCGAGCGAGTGGGCAAGCCCAGTTGCTGCCCCAGGGCTTGCAGCGGGCGCGAATCCTGGCCGCGCACCTGCAGCACGGCCGGGCGCTTGCGGCGGAACACTTGCCCCGCGATGCTGTGATCGAGGGGCATCGAAATGGCCTGAGCGGCCTCCGGCGTCAACCAGGGGGCGAATTCCAGGCGCAACTGTTGGGCTTCGGGGTCGTAAAGAAAGATGCAGGAGGCTTCACTGTCGGTGAGCACCGTGGCCGCATCCACAACCGCCTTCATCAGGGGAGGGAGATCGCGCGTGGTGGCAAGCACCCGGCTGATCTCAAGCAGGCGCTCAAGGCGCTGCACACGGTCGACGGCCAGGGCAGGATTCATACTCATTGCAGGCGTGGCGCGATTATAGCATAGCCGCTTCGCCGCATACCACGCAGCGTGCCCGCTGTGCGAGGAGGAATGCATGTCGGAGGAGAAGAAAGTCCGTGTGGCCATCATCGGCGTGGGCAACTGCGCCTCATCGCTGGTGCAGGGGGTTCAGTTCTATCGCGACGCCGCCGACGGGGTGTTCATCCCCGGCCTGATGCACGCCACTCTGGGCGGCTATCACATCGGAGATATCGAGTTCACCGCGGCATTCGATGTCGTCGAAGGCAAAGTGGGCAAGGACCTGGCGGAAGCGATCTACGCCTATCCGAACAACACCTACCGCTTTGCCGAGGTGCCTAAGCTCGGCGTGCCGGTCTACCGCGGCATGACTCACGACGGCCTGGGCAAGTATCTTTCCGAGGTGGTCAAGAAGGCCCCCGGGCCGACCGATGATATTGTGCGCATCCTCAAGGAATCCCAAACCGACGTCGTGGTCAGCTATCTGCCGGTGGGCTCCGAGATGGCCACCAAGTGGTACGTCGAGCAAATCCTCGAGGCCGGGTGCGCCATGGTCAACTGCATCCCGGTCTTCATCGCCAGCCAAGGCTACTGGCAGAAGCGCTTCGAGGAGCGCGGGCTGCCCATCATTGGGGATGACATCAAGAGCCAGGTGGGTGCCACGATCGTTCATCGCGCCCTGACCAACCTGTTCGTCGACCGCGGCGTGCGCCTCGACCGCACCTACCAGCTCAACTTCGGCGGCAACACCGATTTCCTTAATATGCTCGAGCGCGAGCGGCTGGAATCCAAGAAGATCTCCAAGACCGGCGCCGTCACCTCGCAGCTGCCCTACACCCTGCCGCCCGAGAACGTCCACGTTGGGCCGAGTGATTACGTGCCGTGGTTGACCGACCGCAAGATGTGCTACATCCGCATGGAAGGCACCACCTTCGGCAATGTGCCGCTGGAAGTGGAGCTCAAACTGGAAGTGTGGGATTCGCCCAACTCGGCCGGGGTGGTGATCGATGCTGTGCGCTGCGCCAAGTTGGCACTCGATCGCGGCGTGAAGGGGGCAGTGATCGGGCCCTCGTCGTACTTCATGAAGACTCCCCCCAAGCAATTCACCGACGACGAGGCCCGCCAGCGGACCGAGGACTTCATCGCCGGAAAATGATCGGCGGCTCGGGCAGCGGATGGCCAGGCGAGGTTCGGGCGTGAGCAGTTCAGCCGGCGAAGCTCACTTCATCGGTGAGCCCATTGAGGCGGAGTTCGACAAGGACCCGCTTCTATCGAAGAAGCCCGGTTGCCCGGCCGCCTTCACCTGGCGCGGGGATCGTTACCAGGTGGCCGCACTGCTCGAGGAATGGCACGATTACGAGCGGCGCGGCCGATTTGCCGAGAACATGCAGGAGGCGCATGCGCGGGCGGCCACGCGGCGCGGTTCGTGGGGCGTGGGCCGCGATTACTTCCGCGTGCGCACCTCGGCCGGGCGAGTCTTCCTCATCTATTTCGATCGGGCGCCTAAGGAAGCCGGCGACCGAAGCGGGAGTTGGTTCGTGCGCGAGGAACAGGGCCAGTAAGAGCGGTGCGCCCGCATCACCATGGTGAATCACGTTCGGGCACGGCATGCCGTGCCCGAACGTCGTTAATCGGACAGCCTGTGGAGCGTGCCCCCCAATGTCGCAAAGCCTCAACCGCCTCCCTTACGAGGCGCGCTCAGCCAGCTTCAGTTTGAGGAACACGAGCGGTGCCAAATACACTGCCCACAGCCCGGTGAGCGCGTAGCGCACGTATCGCAGCAACATCCCCAGGCCGTCCAGCCCCCCTGGGAAAACAAACGTCAGGCCACGCCAGAAGAGCAGGACTCCCACCAGGCCGACGATGTAGCGCAGCGCGCGTTTCCACAACGCTCCACCCGCGTCAAACTGTGCCGAGCGTCGGGCGAGCGCCAGGCCGACCCCCATTCCGAGAATCAAGCCGGCATCCGAGATGAGCCCCGAAGGATCGCGCGGGAGCGCGAGGTCTTCCGGCGGGGCTATGCGGCGCAGAGCTTCCATCCAGGCTGGCGGGTCGGTTACATTGGCGATGGCCATGAACGCCAGTGCGCCGAGGAGCAGCACCACGGCCGAGGCCGCGACCGCCACCATTACTTGCCGGGCCAGGCTCGCCTTCGCCAGGCGGGGGGCCATCGTGCGCTCGGCCCAGATGTAGAGCGCCAGCAGCAGCGCACCGAAGACCCAGCCCGTGATGACGTCGTGCGGGAAGTGCACACCCAGGTACATGCGCGAGAGCGAGATGAGCGCGACCAGCACGAAGGCCGCCACCCAGGCCCAGGCCCGCCGCAATCGATAGGCAACATAGGGCCAGACCGTGCTAGCGATCAGCGCATGGCCGGAGGGCATGCCGTACGATGTTTCAATCGCGCGTACTTCCACACTGGCGTTGGTCCAGAACGGACGCGGTGTGTGGAAGGCGAGCTTGAGCAGCCCGCTGGTCGTATCCGCCGCAAGGAGGGCAAAGGTCAGGCGGATGCCTAGTGGGGCGCTCACGCACCAGTACAACAACGTGATCAGGACAAGGAAGAATTCCTCCGTGCCCAGGAAAGAGAACAGCTTCATCGGAACAAGCGCCCACGACCCCAAACCTTGTACCGCAAGGACAATTCGGGTTCCCCATTCAAAGATCGATTGCATGCTGCCTCCTTATTCCCGCTCGATGCCCACCGCGGCCCCTCGGCTTCACGGCGGCCGGACCGCGCAGCCCAGTGCATGTTCGCACCGGCCCGCGCTCTTCTCTGCCCTCGCGTTGCTAACGGGCCTCCACCGGCACCTGGCTGTGTCGGTCCCTCCGGGGCGCGAAGCGAATCGTCAATAGAATGCCCACCGCGGTGAGCGCCGCACTCAGTATGAAGGGCATCGCCGGTTCGCGTTCATAGAGCAAACCTGCCATCACCGGCGCAAGAATGAGGGCTCCGGCACCCGCGGTTTCTGTAACGGCATAGGCCATCCCCATTTCGTGATCGTCGACCACGCGCCCGACCTGTGAGGTGGCCAGCCCCTTGGCGACGCCGAACCCGCTGCGCAGGAAGTAGCCCAGCATGAAGAGCGGAACCGCAGCGCCCAGCCACAGGACCAAAGCCGAGCTGAAGACCAGCACTTGGCCGATGATCCATCCCCACCGCGGGTGCCGCCGGCCCAGGAAGGTATTGAAGACAACAATCCCGAGCGCGTTGGCCGAGCCGAGCAGGCCGATGGTCGCCACCGGCACCGAACGGACTTCCTGGAGATAGTTGGGGGCCAAAGGGATGCCCAGGTACATCGCCAGGAGGGTTGCAAAGATCAGGATCACAAGCCCTAGGAAGGTGCGGTTGGCCATGAGCTGGCCGTAACGGCGCTTCTCCTTCTTGGGCTCAACCGGCTGCGGGCTGAGCGGCAGGAGCAGCGCGCACGATATTGCCAGGAGCAGACTCGCCCAGCCAAACACAGACCGCAAACCCATGAGCGAGGCGATCCACCCGCCGAGGGCCGGCGAGATGACCAACCCCACGCCGTACGCCGCGCTGACCAGCGTCAACGCGCGCTCGACGCTTAAGGTTCCCCGGCTGGCGGTGATGTACGAGTTGTTGGCCGAGGTAACGAACGTCGTGGAGTAGTACAGGGTCAGGGCCATTGAGAACAGCGTCAGGCCGGGTGCCAGGAACATCGCCGCCGCGCCAAGCAGGCCCAGAAACCACCCGGCAATCATCACCGGTTTGCGGCCAAAGCGGTCGGCCAGATACCCAGCCGGGACGTGCAAGACGGCCATGCTCACGCCCGCAATGCCGAGCACGCCGCCGATCTGGGCCGGCGTGGCTCCGAGGTCGCGGATGTAGAGCGGGATGATATACATGAACATCCCCTCACCGAGCGCCCAAACCGTCAGCGAGAGGATCAGTCGTTGGAGATCGCGGGTCACGAAACGCGGCCCCGTGTCACCCGATGCACCCAATCGGCGCAGGCGCGCCAGACGCGGAGATGTTCGGCGTCCTCGGTCAGCACGTGACCCGAGCGCTCAATCCACAAGAGTTCTCGCTCGGCCGCGCCCAGACCCGCGAATATCACCTCCGCATTCTCGGGCGGTACCCCGCCATCGGTGCGCGAGTGCATGACCAGCGTCGGCACCTTCACCCGCGGGAGCGCATGGCGCACCTCGGCAAGTAATGCTTTCAATTCGCCGATGGCACGCACGGGATACTCAGGATAGTCGAAGTGGTCGGCCGCCACCGACTCATCGACCCAATCCGGCGGCCCCTTGCCGATGTAAAGCTTGACCACGGCGAGCGGGCGAATGAAGTTCAGCCGCCAATCCTTGGGCAGACCGGCAGGTGTGCTCATGGCCACAACGCCCGTTACCGGCAATCGCGCGGCCAATTCGAGCGCGAGAGCACCGCCCATCGACAGCCCGAGCACCACAACCTCCTGCACCGCATCACGTAGCATCCAGTAGCCATCCTCGACCGAGGCCGCCCAATCGCGCCAGGCCGCACGCCGCATATCGTGCGGATCGATGCTGTGCGCGAAGAGGCGTACACCCAGCACTGTGTGGCCCTCGTCCGCGAGGAACCTCCCTAGGCCGCGCATCTCATTCGGCGCGCCGGTGAAGCCGTGGATGAGCAGGCAACCGACGGACCCGCCCGAGAAGAGAAACGGCCGATTGGCTTCAGGGGTCAGGAGTGGGTGGATGGATTGGGTTTGCATTGGGTTCCTGTGGGCTGGGTCGTCCGCGGCCCAGGTCATCCCGCGATCACCTTCAGTTCGCGCGGGTAGGCAGTGAGCGATTCTGCTCCCTCGGCGGTGATGAGGACGTCGTCCTCGATGCGCACGCCGCCCACGCCCGCCAGATAGATGCCGGGCTCAATCGTAAAGGTCATGCCGGGTTCGAGGCGCACGTCGCTGCCCTCGCTGATGAATGGTTCTTCGTGGGCCTCGAGCCCCAACCCGTGGCCGGTGCGGTGGATGAAGCGTTCGCCATAGCCGGCCGCAACTATGACCGCCCGGGCGGCAGCATCCACCTCACCGGCGGTGGCCCCTGGGCGGGAGGCTTCTCGCCCGGCCTGGTTGGCGCGGTGCACTGTCTCATAAACCAGACGCAATTCGTCGCTGAGTGCGCCGACGGCCAGGGTGCGGGTCAGGTCCGAGAAGTACCCATGATGCGCGGCTCCCCAATCCACGATCACGAGATCCCCCGCTTGCAGGCGCCGCTCTCCCGGGAGCGAGTGCGGGAGCGCGGCGTTGGGCCCGGAGGCAACGATGGGCGCGAACGGCAATTCACTGTCGGAACCCGATCGCAGAGTCTGCAATGTGAGCTCGGCCGCGATCTCGAGTTCGCTCGCGCCGGCGCGGATGGCGGGCAACGTTTGCGCGAACGCGCGCTCGGCGATGCGCACTGCCTCACGCATGGCCTGGGCCTCGGCCGGCTCCTTGATCATGCGCATGCGAGCCAGCAGCGGGTCGGCCTCGCTGGTCGTCATCTGCGGCGCGGCTTTCTCCAGCAGGCGCAATTCCAGCACACGCATACGCCGGTATTCCACCGCCACTTTCAGCGCCCCCACGTTCATTCGTTTGGCCATGGCCAGGAAGGCGCCGCTGCGCGACCTCTCGTCTTCACCGTAGGGAAACGGAATGAACGGGATGCGGCTGGCCGTGAGTTTGGCGGCTTCGAGATCCGGCAACACCAGCGCCGGGAGGCCCACCCGCGGGATGAGCGCCACTACCGGGCGCTCCATCAGGTGAAAGGAGAGACCGCTTAGGTAGGTGAGGTTGGGGCCGGGGAGCAGCGCGACCAGATCGGCCGCCTCTTTCTCCATTTCTGCCTGCAAGCGCTGTAAACGAGCGTCGGCCATCTCATCCTCCGCGGTCCGGGGGCAATTGTTCTCGGCTAATTTACCACGAATGCATTTGCGCGGCGATGCGATTCAACTCGCCATGCGGCCAGAGTGGACACACGCTGCGAGCGAGGCTACACTTGGCCCGCTGTGCCGACGATGAGACCCGACGCCGCATCGCTTCGCGTGCCTGCATACCGCTATCCGCCGTGGACCACGCTGGCCATTGCCCTGGGTGTGCTGGCAGGGCGCCCGCGCTCGCTGGCCCGCGATTCGCGCCGCCTGGCCTCCGGCATCTCCTCGCTGCGAGTCGAGGGAAATCCCCAGGCACTTTTCGCCGATGGAAGCCGTGCGGCCAGCGCACGCGGCCTGTTGTTCACCTTCAATCATTACAGCCGGCCCGGGTTCAAGGTGTGGTGGATTCCCATTGCGCTGGCTTCGGTTTTGCCATGCGAGATGCATTGGGTGATGGCCACTGCCTGGACCTACCCGGACTGGCTGCGCAGCCACACGTTGACACCGTTGAGCACCTGGCTCTTTCGTCGACTCGCGCGCGTGTACGGATTCACCCCGATGCCGCCCATGCCGCCGCGCCCGTGGGAAGTTGCGGCGCGCGCCAATGCCGTGCGCGAGGTCCTGCGTTGGACGCGCGCCCAGGTGCGGCCCGTCATCGGCCTTGCACCCGAGGGGATGGATCCGCCGCCCGGTAAGATGTTGATGCCTCCGGCCGGCGTCGGCCGCTTCATCGATAAGCTGGCGCGCCTGGGGCTGGCCATCGTACCGGTGGGTGCATACGAAGAGGGCGGCGCGCTGTGTCTCAACTTCGGCGCATCTTACGATCTCGATGCCGGCGCGAGGGAAGAGCGCCATGCCCGCGACCGCGATGTGGCGCGCACCGTCATGCAGCACATCGCCGAATGCCTTCCGCCGCGCCTGCGCAGCCTGGGCGGGCCTTCCGCATGAGGACTGAGCGCAATCACCAGCTCTTGCTCGTCCTACCCGCGTGATCTCAGCGGGAATCCGGTGCTCTGGTTCCTTGGTATATCTTGGCGTTGACAGACCCCAACCCCTGCCCCCTGCCCGTTCACGGGGAGGGGGTGGAGTGATTGTGCGGGGAGTGGGTAGCCGTGCTCCCCACTCTCCCAACCCCCCACACCCCACAACAAGGCTCGCTTAAGGACCACGGGAAAGAGGCGAGGCCGGTCCAGGAAGAGACCGGCCTCGCTTTCCCCTGAGAACCTCTCTGTGGTGCGGCTCTTTTTCTCACGCCGCGGGTCGCGGATTTACACGTACCAGCGCGACCGTACTGAGCAGGAACAGCACCGCGTAGCAGGCAAAAATGGCAAAGTAGCCCAGCCCGGGTCTGTACATATTCAACAGGTCCGCCACGAACCCTCCGATTCCTGCTCCAACGATGCCCGCCCCGGCTCCAGCCAGATTGGAGACGCCCAGGTAACGCCCGGCCTCCTGAGGCGGGACCAAGTCGGTTCCCAGGGCCCAGTTGGCGGTCATGAATAGGCCCGTCCCCAAGCCGATGATCGTCCCGGCGATGTAAATCATCGGCAGGCTCGGTAACCAGATGGTACTGAGCAGCAGGAACCCGCCGGCTGCAGCCGCGATGCCGCTCAATCCGCATAGCAGCTTGCGCCCGATGCGGTCCGCCAGCCAGCCGCTGGCCAGAGCAGCGACCAGGATGAAGACACCAATGACCGAGGTCAGCGTGCCGGTCAAGCCGGAGGCCGCCTTGTCCGTCAGCTTGAAGGCATACATCAAGAAGTAGAAGATGGAGCCCTGGAGCGAGGTGGCCGCAGCCAGAAACATCAGCCGGTTGACGATCCACCAGGTGAAAGAGGATCGACGGCGTGCATCGCCGCCCAGGGTGGCCAGCGCCCCCGCCCACACCCCGACCACTACGGCGACGATCATGGCCACTCCGCCGCCCACGCCGATCATCACAGCGGCGGGAAGAGTGGACGGATAGATAGCCGACGGAAATGTCGACAAGTCCCATGCGGTGGGTTGGCCCGTGACAGCCGAGGTGATTAGACCCGTCACTCCACCGAGCAGCCCGCCGCTCAGCAAGCCGGCGATCCCACCGACGACGATGCCGGCCAGCATGCCCAGGACGCGCAGCATCGGCGGCCAGAAGGGGGTGGACGGTTTCTCGGCCAGCGGCGTTTCTTTCACGGAAACAACGGTGATGATCGTCACGACGAGCAGCGACGCGCCGGTGGCGAAGATCGCCCAATCCAGGTGGCCGGCTTCGACCAGCCTGGCGATGGTGATCCCGACCAGGATGATCGGGAGCAATTCCATCACAGACTTGATTGCCGAGGCGCGCCCGCGCTGGTGCTCCGGCACCAGATCTGGAATGAGCCCTTGCAGCGGACCGTGGGAGATGTTGGAGGTGAATTGGATCAGGAGAACTGCTATCAAGAGCGAACCATAGTTCCAAGACAGGGCGATGGCCGCCAGGAAGAGCAGGTCTCCCAATGCCCCGGCCAGGATGTACGGCCGCCTCCGTCCAAAACGAGAGGTGGAACGATCGCTCATTAGCCCGGCAGCCGGCTGCACCAGCATGGCGATGACCAGCCCGGCGGCGCGCATCAGTCCCAGCCGGGTGTTGATCTGCGCGGCGGGCGTGAAAAGCTGGACCAGGTATGGCATGAAGATCGAGCCGAGAGCGGTATTGCGGATATTGAGGCCCAGCCAAAACAGATTGATCGAGAGCTGGTTGTACCAGCGCAGAGGCTTCATGGCGTCATCCTTTCGCGCGGCTGCGTGCGGCCGGATCGTGCGGTCACGCAGGACAGACGATGCCTTTCGGGACTCCACGTAGTTTAGATGAGAACGCCCTGGGCTTCAACTCGACCGCAAGCCTGCGGACCACGCGTGAGCAGTGGAAGCAGGCCGTCTGGCACCGGACGGTTATCGTTGCGCGGGGCGGCACGTGCCGCCCCGCGCAACGACTTTTCGGCGAAGCAACTCATGGATCCTAAGGTTCCAGCTCGGCATCCCACCTCACCCCCTGCCCCCTCTCCGCCGGACGCCAGCCATTCAGCAGCCGTTCTCGGCGGAGAGGGGGATGAGAATACAAAAGAGACGGGGGCCTTTGGCCCCCGTCTCTCTTAGATGATCTCGCCCCTCCCCCGGATTGACTACTCGGGGTCGAGGGAATTCATCTCCGGGGGAGGGGTAAGGGGGTGGGGGTCAGCGCCTGACCCCCGTTGTGCAGTCCACTACTCGCGCTCCGTCGGCCAGTCGGGCTCCTCGGGCATCGCCCCGCGGTGGGCTTCTCGCCAATCGCGGATGGCTGCATGCAAGGTGCGCAGCGCCGAGGCCATGGTCTTGCCCGCATCGCGGAATTCCTTGCCCGCGCCCCTGACGGTCCCCCAGGCCTCCTTGATATCAGTCACCTCGCCTTGGTCATCGAAACCCGCATGCCTGGCCAGGATGGCCGCGCCTTGGTCGTGCTTGGCCTGTGCCGAATCCATCGAGGCACGGAAGGAGGCCAGCGCCGCCTCCAAAGCGGAGGCATCCCGGCCGCGTTCCTTGGCCTGGTCGATCAGGTTCTCGAGGCGGTCGGCTCCGGTGCGCGCCTTATCGATCGCCCCCTGCGTGCGCGCCTCAACACCCTGCAGGCGCTGGTAAGCCAGCTTGAGCGCGTCGCCGCGCAGGCCGGCTTCCTCCGCCGGCGGGGGCGGATCTGCGACAACCGGCGCAGCATATGCCGGCTGGACGCCCAGCGGCGTGAAGACACCAACCACGGCGGTCGCGGCGAGCGCGCCGCTCACAAGCCACGACGTCATGCGACCCCACTTGTTGCGAGTAAACATTCGCTCTCCTTTGCCCGGCCGCGCTGAAGTCGATCGTCGAGCGGCCCGAGTCAAACTCAACATAGTCCGCACTCGATTCCCCGGGGTTGCGGGGAAGTAAAGAGAATGTAAAACTCACGCCAGGCCGACTCCGGGCTCGTAATGGCCGCGCAGTGCGGTCCGGGCGCCGGTTGCGGTGCACCGGGGCGGGCCTACAATTGACCCTGCGGCCGGGGTATCCCACAATTGCCACCACCCACACGAGGGTGGTGACAACGGCGATGGAATGGCCCTCCCCCGCACATCCACCGAGCGCCGGCGCGCGCCGCCGGAGCACCCTCCCACTCGGGAAAGGGACTCATCCATGAAGACACCCGCCGAGTACCTCGCCAGCCTGGCCCAGATGAAGCACAACGTGTGGATGAACGGCCGCAAGATCGAACGGCCATGGGAGCATCCGCAAATCGCGCCCGGAGTCAACATTGTCTGCCTGACCTACCAGTGGCCTCAGGAGGCTGAACACCAAGCGCTGGCCACCGCCACCTCCCACCTCAGCGGCGCGACGATCAACCGCTTTACCCACATCCATCAGAGTGCCGACGACCTGCAAAAGAAAGTCGAGATGACGCGGTTGTATTGCCGCGAGACGGGCTGCATCCAACGCTGCATGGGGGTGGATGCCCTCAACGCGCTCTCGATCATCTGCCATCACGCCGACGGCATGTTCGGCACAAGTCACTATCCCCGGCTGCTGGATTTCATCCGCACGTTTCAGGAGCAGGACCTGGTGGGCAACGCGGCGATGACCGACGTCAAGGGCGACCGCTCGCTGCGCCCACACCAGCAGGCGGACCCCGACCTGTACCTGCACGTGGTCGAGCGGCGCGCCGACGGCATTGTGGTGCGCGGCGCCAAAGCCCACAACACGCTGGCGCCCTATGCGCACGAGCTGATCGTGCTGCCCACGCGCGACATGCGCGCCGAAGACGCGGACTACGCGGTAGCCTTCGCCATCCCGGCCGACGCGCCGGGTATCACCATGATTGCACGGGGCGCCGCGCCGAGTGTAAAACGCGAGATGTCGGCGCCCGTCTCGTCGCGCTTCGCGAGCGTCGAGTCGCTGACGCTATTCGAGGACGTGTTCGTGCCGTGGGAGCGGGTGTTCATGTGCGGCGAGTGGCAGCTGGCCGGGTACCTGGCCGAGACGTTCGCCACCTACCACCGCCATTCGTATTGCGGATGCAAACCCGCCATCTCCGATCTCTTACTGGGTGCGGCGGCGCTGGTTTCCGAGTACAACGGAATCCCTACCGCGCACCACGTGCGTGCGAAGCTCACCGACTTCATCATCATCGCCGAACTGGTGCACGCCTGCGGGCTGGCCGCTTCACTCAAGGGGCAGGCGCAAGCCTCGGGCACATACCTGCCGGACCTGGTGTACGCAAACGTCGGCAAGTTCTACGCGGGCACGAACATCCACCATGAAATCGAGGTGCTGCAGGATTTGGCCGGCGGGCTGGTGGTGACCATGCCCTCGGAAGAAGACTACCGCAGCGAGGAGATCGGCGAGAAGCTGAAGAAGTACCTGGCGGGGCCGGCCAGCGTGGCGGTTGATGACCGCGTGCGCTGCTTCCGCCTGGTGGAGGATTTGACGGCCTCCAAGTATGCAGGTTTGCTCATGGTCGCCAGCGTGCACGGCGGCGGCTCGCCCGAGGCGGAGCGCATGGCCATTCTGCGATCGTACGACGTGGAGAGCCGCAAACAGATGGCCAAACGCGCAGCAGGGATCAAGCTCTAGGTTGCGGCCTTGGTCCGCGCGGGGGAGGGAGGCAAACACAAGTGACACCATGATCGCCCTGTGGCTCATTCCGCTCCTGTTCATTGTCGGCCTGGTCGCGCTGGCGGAGGGCATTTCGTACCGCCTGACGAGCCGGCGCGCGCCCAACGAGCGGCGCAGCCCGGCCGAATTCGGGCTCGCCTTTGAGGAGATCCGCTTCCCTGCGCGGGAC
>DATEAT010000072.1:0-4147 GCA_035288225.1 Anaerolineales bacterium
TGCTGCGCAAGAAGCGACCCGCTACGCTCTCGCCTCTGGGACGAATGGTTCGGGCACCCTGCACTTCCTCGACTGCGCGGGCATCCGCGCGGCCGCCAAGCGCTCGGCCAGCCTGCATGCTTTGGAGGATAGCGACATCGACATCTGGTACGACGACGGCGACAGCACCGCTTACGACAACAGCACCTATTTGGCATTGTGCGACGGGCATCCGGCGCCGAGTTTGATACAGACGACCGACCGGATCGTGGTCTCCGTCCGCTCGACCTACCAGCCCATGGTGCTCTTCTTCGATCTACCGCCGCTGCCGGTCACGTTCCTGTCGGCTCGAACGATTATCAAGGAGGTCCAGTCCTGATGGACTGGGCATCGGTGATTCCCATGTACCCGACAACCGTATCCACCCGATCCATTCGAACCGCGCGCCACGCCTCCTCGCTGCTCCGCCGGCGGCAGGCAGGGCAGGGTCTGGTTGAGTTCGTCCTGGTCAGCGTGGTGGTTCTGATTTTGACCATGGGGCTCGCAGACCTGGGGCGCATGTATTACACGTTCCTCGCCCTGCAAACGGCGGCCGGCGAAGGCGCGAGCTTCGCCCAGGTATACCCGGTGTGCGTGACGCCCGCCAACTGTGCCAATCCCGACAACGTGACGTACCGCGTGCAGAATTCGGCGCCCCGCGCTGGCCTCGTGGACTGGGCCAACACGACCGTTGCCGTCGATGTGCCGCATGGGACAGTCGCCGGGGAGCCGATCGAGGTCACCGTGAACTACCGCTATCAGCTCATCGCACCCTTCATGAATCTCATCGTCGGCGACGACGCCTTCGACTTGAATGCGCGCGCATCCGGCATCATCCTGCGCTAGCTCAACCGGGTGCGCCAAGCCCGGCCCTGGTCGCGAAAGCGAGGCTGCAATGACAAAACCTTCGCTCCGGACATCCGGCCCTTCACTTTTTGGCTGCGCACCGCGCTCCATGCCGGAGCGCCGCCAGGGTGGCCAATCGCTGGTGATCTTCGCCTTGCTGCTTGTGGCGTTGGCCGGTATAGCCGGCCTGGCGTTGGATGGCGGGAACGTCCTGATGATTCGCCGCCAGGGTCAGAATGCGGCCGACCAGGCTTCGCTGGCGGGAGCCTTTATCATGAGCCGCTTCAACCTCGGCGAGCAGCCGATCCACGAGCTGTGCAGCATGGCCAACGCTGCCCTCACCGCAAAGGCCAGGGAGCAGGCCGGCGAGTACGGCTACCAGAACGACACCCACGATGACTGGGTAACGGTTTCGTGCCCGCCGACCCAGGGAACCTACACCGGCCAGCCCGCCTATGTCGAAGTGAGTGTGCGCGCGCAGATCCCCACTGCGCTCATTCATCTGGTCTATGACGGATCGGCCGAATTCACTGTGCGGGCCGTGGCGCGCGGGTTGCCCTTGCGCAATATTGCCCAAGGCTACGCCATCTTCGGCGCGGATCCCGACGACTGCGACACGATCTGGTTCCACGGCAACGCCGATACGTTCGTCGTTGACGGCAACATCTTCTCGAACTCCACCGCCAACAACCCGCCCAGTTGCTCCTCGGGGCGGCTGAGCGGCACAGGCAATGTGACCCTCTCGGTCGGGCGCAACTTTGAACTCGCCGGGAACTACCGCGAGAGCGGCAGTGGCATGCTGAATGGCGGCGTCCTCGAGAACCAGAACCAGCAGACGCTGCCCGCGGTGCCCACGCCCGATTGCAGCGGCATGCCCGATTACGGCATCTACAAACTCAACGCCGGACACACCGACAGCATTCCTCCAGGCCGCTATCGCAGCATCACTTCCATGGCGGGCGCCAACCTTACGTTTCAACCCGGCCTGTATTGCATCTACGGCGCCACCGGGCTGCAAGCCAATGGCGGCACGCTAACGGGCGACGGGGTCACCTTCTATCTCACCAATGGACCGGTGGAAATTCAAGGCAACCCACTCGTCACCCTCGATGCCCCAACAGCCGGCGATTGGTCCGGGATGCTCTTCTACCTGGCTGCCAGCAACCCCAGCAATTTAACCCTGACCGGCACAGCGGATACGATCTTCACCGGGACCATCTTTGCACCGAACGCCCCGATCAGCCTCAGCGGCGATACAGGCACGGTAGGTTTCCACACCCAGGTGATCGGGCGAACGGTGGAGGTGGGCGGCAACGCCACGCTCTCCGTCCAATACGACCGCGACGACAACTTTCTCCTGCGTCCCGTGGTCGAATTGGTCGAATAGAGACCCGGCCTTCCCGTTAGCGTTTTCTCTTTCCCCGTTCCATGCTCGGCCCACCACCCCCGTTGGCGGGCCGAGCCTTGTTATCACCCCGCACAGGGAACCCCAACCCAAAGAATCCCCTGTTGGATCGCCGCGGCGCGCCAGATTGCCAGGACTGCACGAGTTGAGCCAAGCGTCGGCCTCCAGGCCGGGTAGAATCGGCTGGTGACCATCGGCCCGCCGCTTCGAGCCTCAGGGGCAGCCAACCCACCCTTCTCACACTCGTTCGGTTCTTCTTGAGCTGCATACCATGGGTCAACTCATATCGATCATCGGCAATACCGGCGTGGGCAAGACCACCCTGGCCCAGGCTTTGTGCGCCACGGGGCAGTTCGTCGCCGGCCTGGAGCAGCACGCAGAGCGACCGTTCCAGACCCTCTTCGCCGGCGACCTGCCGCGCTACGCGCTCGCCAACCAAGTGGACTACCTGCTGCTGCGGGCCGAACAAGAAGAGGCTCTGCGCGGCTTCGCCGGTACGGGCGTCGTCGATGGCGGACTCGACCAGGATTTCTTCGTTTTCACCCGGCTGTTTCGTCGGCGCGGATACTTGAGCGACGCGGGGCATGAGTTGTGCGAGCGTCTGTATCGAAGGCTGCGCCGCCTGATGCCAGCGCCCGACCTCTTCATCCATCTGACAGCACCCGTCGAGGTCTTGACCACGCGGTTCCTGGCCCGCCACCGTTCGCTCGAGATTGCACGGGTGGAGGATGTGCCGCTCATCGACGAGTTGCTCACCGATTGGCTGGCACGGGAGAAGCCTTGGTCGCTGCTGACCATCGATGCGGGGGCCGACCACGATGGGTTTCGCGGCCGCGTGCCGGACCTGCTCGCGGAAATCGATCGCCACTTGCATCCCTCGGGGAGATCCACATAACAGGCATGAGCGGTACTCGGCGCGGGCCGGAAGGCACCTAGTTGTCGCGAATTCGCCAAATGGGAGAAGACCACTATGAGCGAGCGCGCACTCAAGCCAAGAATCCTGCATCTCGTTGACCAGGCCCACCTGGAAGTGTGTGGCTTTTGGGATCAGCTCTCAGCCGAAGACCGGGCACAGGTCGGGCGCCCCGATCGCTGGGCATCCAAGGACTTGATGGCTCACCTCGTCGGATGGAACGGACGCATGAACCGGCGCATGGCCGGCCTGCCGGACGGCGAATCGCCGAATGAACTTGAGGAGCTCGACCGCATCAATGCCGCCCTCTTTGCCGCTAACCGCACGCGGACGTGGGAGGATTTACTGGCCGAGGACAAGCGAGCCCATGCGGAACTTCTGCAGGCGGTGGACTCGATGAGCGAAGAGGACCTGATCCTTCCCGGGCGACTCGCATGGGCGGGCAGCGGACCGGCTTGGATGGCGCTCTTGGGAAACGCCCACTGGCACCCCTATCACCACTTGTGCATGTACCTGGTCGAACATGCCCAACTCGAACGCGCGACCCAGATCCAGGAGACGATGACGCGCGACCTGTTGGCGCTCGACCAGGGCGACCGACACAAAGGCATCACGTTGTACAACCTGGCATGCTTCTACGCGCTCACCTATCGCCCGCAAAAGGCCATCCAAAACCTGCGAGAGGCGCTGCCGCTCGCGCCCAGCCTGGTGGAATGGTCGAAGCAGGACAACGACTTGGATTCGCTGCGCGAGCTGGAAGAGTTCAAAGCGCTCTACGTCTAAAGGGCGAAACGGCCGATGAATCGAGAACCCCGGCGCTGGCGGCCGGGGTTCTCTCCTTTGGAGGGCACACTGCCCTGTCGAAAGAAGACGGGCGGGAGTGCGCCCCGCCCGCTTTCGTGCATTGACCCACTCCCCGGTTACGCCCGTTCCATCTCCACCGGGCGGCAACACAACACCAGTTC
>DATEAT010000073.1:0-3954 GCA_035288225.1 Anaerolineales bacterium
TGGTGGGCCATGCGAACGCCCTTCTTCCCGAAACGGAAGCGGGCCACTTCACCGGTGCGCTTCTTTTCCTGCTCGAGGTACGGCGCGCGGCCGATGAACCACGGCTTGTTGGTCTTGACGTAGGAGCCGAACGCGGAGTCGCCGACGGTGTAGCCGAAGGGACCGGCCATCTCGTGCCCGTAGAGCGGCAGGCCGGCTTCGGTGCGCAGCGAATCGCGCGCGCCTAGGCCGACCGGCTTTATGCCGAAGTGCGCGCCGGCCTTGAGCAGCGCCGCCCACAGTTCGGGTGCGCGCTGCGGATGAACGAACAACTCGAAAGCCATGGCTTCGCCGGTGTAGCCGGTGCGCGAGACAATCAGGTCGAACCCGCCCACCGTCGCGTCGCACAGGTCGGTGCGCTTGAGGCGCTTGATGCGCGCCGCGGTGGCCGCATCGGCGCCCAGCGCGAGCAGTATGTCGCGCGACTTCGGCCCCTGCAGCGCGATATCAACGCGCATCTCGGCGCCGGCCGCGGGGTCGCGCAGGTTGCGCAGCGTCACCCCCTCGCGTCCGGGCGCCTTGGCCCAAGGGCGGGTGCGATCGATACACACCTCGCCGCGCCGCACGGCGTTCATCCAGGCCCAGTCTTTGTCGTCGTTGCTGGCATTGACCACGATCAAGTACTTCTCTTCGCCGCGGCGGTAGATCATCGTGTCGTCGATGACCTTGCCGTCCGAGTCGAGGTATTGGGTGTAGAGCGATTGGCCGATAGCCAGGCTCGCGACCTCGTTGCCGCAGACCGCATCCAGGAAGGCGCAGGCACTCGGGCCGGCGGCTTCCCACACGCCCATGTGCGAAACGTCGAACAGGCCGGCCGCATTGCGCGTGGCCAAATGCTCTTCGACCACGCTCGTATACCAGACGGGCATCTCCCAACCGGCAAACGGCACGATCTTCGCACCCAGTGCCTTGTGCGCCTCGAACAGCGCGGTGCGCTTGAGCGGCGGGTCGGCGGGTTCCTTCCACACGAAATCGGGCAGGGGCTTGCCCTCCTTGGGCGCGGGCAGGGGGGCGGCGAAGAACGGACGCGACGCGTCCACCGCCTCGCCTTTGGCCGCGGCGAGCTTGGGCGCCTGCCTCTCTTCCTCGATGATCACCGGGCCCGGCGGGCGCCGGATGATGTCCGGGTCGAAGGCTACAAAACCGTCCGAGAGATCGCGCAGCCAGGCGAGTGCCAGTGAGGCCGAGGCGGCCGGCACTCCAAGATGGAACACCTCACCCGCTGAGCGGCCGAGGGTGGCCTCGATCGCCGCGCCGGGCAGCGCGAGGAGGGTCTTCTGCGTTTGGCCGACCGGGAGCGCGTACACATCGCTTGAGGTTGTCCAGTACAAAAATTCGCGGGCGTTCGCGCCGCGCACCGACACGCTGACCGGCTCTTTGCCTGTGTGCGGCGAGTCGGAGTAGAAGAAGTGGGGGTAGCCATGCTCGCCGGGCTTGTAGTCGGCGCCGGCCTCGAGCGCCAGGTCCCGCACCTTGAGGCGCGCCGCATCGAAGGCCGCGAAACCCACCTTGGCCCGCATCACTCGGCCGCGGCGCGTGCTTGAGTAGTAATGTGGCTGACAGGCCTTGAGCACCTCGGCCATCAGGTCGCCCAAGCGGTCAATCTCGGGCTCACGGAACCCGCGCTGCGTGACCCACGGGGTGCCCATGCGCAGGCCGGAGGGATTGTTGGCCGAGGTGTCGCCTGGGATGGTGTTGCGGTTGACCACAATGCCGGCCAGGTCGAGGATGCGCGCCGCCATATCCCCCGAAAGCGTGGCGCCCTCTTCGCCGACGATGGATTTGGTGTCGATGTTCAAGAGGTGCGTGTCGGTGCCGCCGAATGGGACGCGGAAGCCGTGACCCTCCAAGCGCTGTGCCAGTCGCGCTGCGTTGCGCACTATCTGCGCCTGCAGTTCGTGGAAGGCCGGCGTGCGCGCGTGCTTGAACATGACCGCCATCGCGGCGAAGACGTTGACGTGTGGGCCGCCCTGCTCGCCGGGGAACACAGCGCGGTCGATGCGCTTGGCCAGGCCGGCCTCGGTGGTCAGAATGCATGCGCCGCGCGGGCCGCACAGGCTCTTGTGCGTGGTGAAGGTGATCACGTGCGCGTGACCGACTGGCGAGGCGATCACGCCCGCCGCCACCATCCCGGCGATGTGAGCGATATCGGCCAGGAAGTAGGCGCCGACTGAATCCGCAATCTCGCGGAAGCGCGCCCAATCCGGGACCCACGGGTACGAGGAGAACCCGGCGATGATCATCTTCGGTTTGTGTTGTGCGGCGAGCGCGGCCACCGCCTCGTAGTCGATGCGCTCCGTTTTCGGGTCCACCGTGTACGAGACGATGTTGTAGTAGCGCCCCGAGCGGTTGACCGGCGAGCCGTGCGAGAGATGCCCGCCGTAAAAGAGGTTCATGCCCATCACCGTATCGCCGGGGTTGACCAGCGCGTGGTACACGGCGTTGTTGGCCGGCGCACCCGAAAGCGCCTGCACGTTGACCAGCAGCCGTTCGGCCGGGATGGCCGCTGTGGCGAAGGCCTCCGCGCAGCGCCGGCGCGCGAGCATCTCGGCCACGTCGGCGTATTCGACGCCTTTGTAGTAGCGCGGGTCCGAGAAGCGCCGGTAGTCGCCCAGGCGCGCGGCGTAATCGAGGATGGCCGGTTCATCGAAGAGGCGGCTGGCCTCATCCGGGTAGCCTTCGGCATAGATATTCTGGAAGCGGCTGCCGAGTGCCTCGAGCACGGCGTGCGAGGTCGTGCTCTCGGAGGGGATGAGAATGATCTTGCGTATCTGCCGCTCGGCCTCGAGCTGAACGAGCTCGTGCACGGCGGGGTCGACTTCATGCAGCGTGCCGCGAACAAGGAAGTCCTTCATGCGCAACTCCGTAACCGAGGTGCCCGGGCGTGTGCCGGGGGATAACTGCGATGCGTCGCGTGCGGGGGCGCTGGTGGGCGGAACAGGACTCGAACCTGCGACCTCATCTTTGTAAAAGATGCGCTCTAACCAACTGAGCTATCCGCCCCGCGGCGCATTATACCGCGGGCACCCCGACCTCTGCTGAATAGCGCGGCGCATGGCCGAAAGCGCGAGCTTCAGCGAGGACATTCTTGCACGGGTGGCGTGCGGATGAACGCTCGCCTGAGGGCGCGAGTGCTCGCGGTCTGCCTCAGCCGGGGCGCCCCGGACCGCATGCTACAATCGCGCGGGTTAGACGCTGCTGCGCCGCTGCCCGCCTTGTGGGGCTCGGCAAGGGATGGCGAAGTGAGTCGTCAGCGCGGCGTACGAGTTCTGGGCATCGAGATTGCGCCGCAAAGACCGGTGAGGGGTGGACCGCGCCCGCTTTCGCAGCGAGGGTTGTTGTTCGCTTCTCTCGGCAATCTCGGCGATGAACGGGCTGCGCGGTAACGAGATCACGGCCTTGGACGGAATGACCTCAGAAGTCGACTCAGTTTCGGGCGTGCGCAATGCCGGCTGGCTCGTGGCATTGCGCGTTTTGCATCTGGTGAGCGGCGTCGTCTTTGCCGCGATCATCCCGCGCTTGATGGGCCGGGCGGACTACGGGCGCTACGCGCTCTTGAGCTCGCTCGCCGATTGGTTCGTGCTGGCGGCCGGGCTGGGCTTCGTGCAAGTCTTCGCTCAGCGCGCGCCGCGCCTGTTGGCTAGCGGGTACGTGGGCGTCGTGCGCAAGTTGTTCGGGCGCTTGCTCGCCATCCGTCTCTTTGCCAGCACCCTCCTGGCCATCGCCTATTTCATCATCCTGCGTTTGTGGCTGGCAGACCTCCCGCAGCTGGCAATTGCTGCCCTGGCTGCTGCGATCTTCGTGGACGCCATGACGGGAGTGGTATTTGCCATCTTCATTGGGCTGGGGCAGGCGGCCAAGTGGGGCTTGCAGGAGGTGGCCAATCGCTGGCTGGCCATCGGCCTGCTCGCGCTC
>DATEAT010000074.1:0-21919 GCA_035288225.1 Anaerolineales bacterium
CCCCAGTGCATCAGGAGAGGGGCAAGCCACGGCAGGCCGACGAAGAGGCCGCCCAGGACGGCAAAAGCGACCAACCACCGCGGTGCTCGGTTCATGGTTGAAACTCGGCCGTTCGTCCGCATCTGTTCATTCTACCTCTCCATCGGTGGACACCGTTGGGTGCGGGTCGCATGCGGTTGAGACTGGGCTCGGAGCTCCGCAGCCGGGCTTGACGGGGCGCCCTCGGGGCGCCTTTCCCGGCGGTCACTCGATGCCGGGCAAGGGAGTGAGCGATTGCCGAATTGCAGCACGCTGTGTGCCTCTTCACTCGGCGATCGGCGGCTGACCCAGCCCTGCCATGCGATGCACTCCAGCATAGTCCTGGCACCAGCGGGCGCATGCCGCAGGTTGGCGCTCGCCGCAGTAGGCGAATCGGCCTATGGAGGGAATTGGCCTCGAGATTCAGAAGGCGCGAGGCATCGGCCCGCGCACCGCGGCCTGATTCCAGGCACGGCGAGCCCCCTTACGATTCTGCTCGGGCACGCCATGGCGTGCCCTAACATGGGAACACTTCGGGGCACGGTAGGCACCGTTTCGCTTCTGTTAGGGCCCGGCAGCCGTGCCCCTACGCAGGTGGGGGGATCTGCCGTAAGCCATCCGCAGAACCGAGCGAAACGCGAGCGCGTTCGAGGACGTGTCGGCGTGAGGAGTCTGTATAATGGGCAGTCCTGCCCCCAAAGGCAGGATGCTTATCAGGCCGACGTGCGCTCGCGAGGATCTCGTGACTGACCCAGCCGTATTCCGCGTGCTTGCGGCTCTCCTCCTGATCGCTTTCGTTTCCCACCGTGCCTACTACACGCGCAAACTGCCTCCTGCCGAGCGAGAGACCGTGGACAAGCTTCAGAACGGCCCAGGTTCCATGGTAGCCTCGATCCTCTTCGTTGCGGCTTTGATTTCAACCCTGGCCTTTGTCTTCTTGCCGGCGCTCCTGGCATGGGCCAATGCACCGTTTCCGGGCTGGCTGCGCTGGCTTGGCGTTGTCGTGGCGCTTGCCGGCTTCTTCCTGCTTGAGTGGGCCCAGCGTGCGCTGGGCAAGAACTGGAGCGACCAGCCCAGGATGACCGAGTCTCAACACATGGTCACCTCCGGTCCATATCGCTGGATCCGCCACCCCATCTACACTGCATTCCTCCTCATCTTGGGCTCGTTGCTGTTGATCTCGGCCAACTGGCTTGTCGGCCTGGCTTGGGTCATCTCCGTCAGTGTGGATGGCGCCATCCGGATCCGCTACGAAGAGCGGGTGATGGCCGATCGATTTGGCGACAGGTACCGCGAGTACATGCGCCGCACCGGACGGATTCTGCCTCGGCTGTGACGAGCGACACCCAGTGCCGTACGCCCCTGTATCCGCGAGCGCCAGGCGCAGGTAACCTGAATGCCTCAGGCTCCGGGCCGAGCCTAACCGCGCCAGCTCCGCTTGCATGCACCCCAAACGGCCATACAATAGGTGCTTGCCCAGCACGCCGGGCGAGTGCCGCCGATGGTTGGATGGCGTCGCCTCGCTGGGCCAGCCTCAAACCCGCGCAAGTTCACCGAGAAGGGGGACCCAATGAACAACTCCCGCCTCATTTCCTTCAGTTCGGCTGTGCTCGTCGTCTGGCTGGCGGCTTGTGGCTCAGCTACGCCCGTAGCCTTCGAAATCGTGCGGGAGGCGGCACCGGCTGAGCCCGCCGCCCAACCGGCGCAGGCCGCACCGGCTGATGCACCCGCGCAGCCCGCAGCCTCCGGTGCCATCATCTATCGCACCGGCGCCGACCAGGCGGCCGTCCCGCAATCGGCCCGCCTGATCATCAAAGACGGCCAGATCCGGCTGCTGGTCGAAGACACCGACCGCGCGATCGATGGGGTGATGCAAGTTGTCGGCGATGTGGGCGGCTACGTGGTCAGCTCACGCGTCTGGTACTCGGGCTGGGGCGGAACCAACTACAAGTTCGCCTCCCTGACGGTGGGCGTGCCGGCCGAGGATTTCGAACGGGCGATTCGCCGATTGCGTGCGCTCGCGCTGCAGGTTGTGGATGAGACAAGCACCGGGCAAGATGTCACGGACGAGTACGTCGACCTGCAATCCCAGGTGGAAAGCCTGCAGGCCACTCGCGCGAGAATCCTCGAGTTCCTCGATCGGGCCAAGACGGTAGAAGAGGCGCTCACGGTGAACAAGGAGCTGGCGGCCGTCGAGGCGCAAATCGAGCAGGTCCAGGGACGCATCAATTACCTCTCCGGACGATCCTCCTTCTCGACCATCACTATCACCCTCGAACCCAAGCTGCCCGAGCTGACCCCTACGCCGACACGCACGCTGACGCCGACGCGGACGCCCGTGCCATGGGACGCCTCCGGGACCTACCACGACGCCCGGCGCGCCCTGACCTCCCTCTACCAGGGCTTTGCGGATCTGACGATCTGGATCGTCATCCTCGGCATACCGCTGCTCGCGCCATTGGTTCTCGTCGGGTGGCTGTTGTGGGTGTTGACCCATCGCAAACCGAAGAATCGTCCCAACCCGTAAGCGACGGGCTTGGGTATGACCATTGCGGCTGAAGCTCCTCGTGAACCGTCTGTGTGGTTGGGCGACTCACGAAGGACAAGGCGATAAGGGGATCTCTCCCTCGAAAGCGAGGCTCGCCATGAGACTCAACACGCCGCTTAAGGTGATCGTCGGAGTGCTCAGTCTGATCGTTGCACTGTTGCCGATCGCCTTTATAGTCGTGTGGGGCGTGTCCTACTTCCTGGTCTTGACGGAGGGCACCGGCGCAGGACCGGAGTGGGAGGGCTTTGATGCGTTCACTGTGGCCACGTGGGGATTCATGTGCGTGGTTGTCCCGCTCAGTTACGTTATGACCGCCTTCTACATCGCACACGGGATCGTGAACCACGCGGCTTCGGACGTGCTGCGCATCATTCTGCTCGTGCTCGTGGTCTACATGCCGTTCCTCGGGATTCCCTTCTACTACTGCCTATACATCCTGCCGACGAACCCACCGGCCTGGGCCATGAAGGCCGAGCCAGCGAGCGCGTGACTGATGATCTGTTGCTGAGACGACCGGCAAGTCCGCCATCCCAATGCCCAATGAGAGTGCTGTCAGGCCGGCATTGAACAAGATCGCCTACTATCAAGAAAGGCGCGATGAAGTGCCCAACCAGGAACTTGCGCGGGCCCTGGCAAAGGCCAGGGACCGCGCGGGGATACGGGAGATTACCGGCGGGCTGTGGCACAAGAACAAGGGCATCCGCAGCGATTGTCTCAAGGTGCTCTACGAGATTGGCTACCTCAATCCCGGCCTTATCGCCGACTACGTGGAGGATTTTCTCAAGCTGCTGAATGACAAAGAGAACCGTATGGTATGGGGTGGAATGATCGCCCTGGCGACCATCGCCGACCGACGCCCCAAGGAGATCTGGCAGCAGATCGAGGACGTCGTGCGTGTCACGAAGCGGGGGACGGTCATCACACTGGTCTGGGGTGTGCGGACGATGGCTCGCGTGGCGGCTGCCAACCCAAGGTATCGCAAGGCATTGTTTCCGGTACTGCTCGGGTACGTACGCACCTGCATTCCTCGCGACGTGCCCACCCACGCCGAAAGCATGTTGTGTGCCGTGACCAAGAGCAATTCGAAGGAATTCCTGGGCGTGTTGGAAAAGCGGCGCAAGGAATTGTCGCCATCACAAACGGTGCGGCTGAAGAAGGTCATCCGCCGCGTCGTGGACGAGTAGGGCCCGCTCCACAAATCGGCCGACGGGCGCGGCGGCCCGTGCGGTCCGATCGGCCACCTCAGGCCCCACCTGTGAAGCCACATCGCGAGCGCTTTGTGCACCGACGGCACGCTGCGGCTGAGACGGAGGAGCTTGGCGGGCGAGCCCGGCGGCGTAGGCGGGCATGCAACGCGGAGATCTAATCACTCGCATCGGCGAGACCTCGCTGGATGAGACGCGCTCCCTTCATCAATGCGGCCCCTCCCATTCTTGGGAGGGGCCGCTCGGTTGCGGGCACGGTTGGCATCAGCTCGATTACCTGGCCTCGTCCAGAAGGTTGTAAATCCGACAGCGAACTCCGAAAACCGTCTCTGAGATTGACACAAAGCCCCCCAATACGGGTCGATTTGGGTTACAATCCCCCTGTCGCGTCCCATTGTCTGTTTCGCCGTGTCAACTGATCCATCCCATGCCAAGGGAGTGGCCTCCAACTATGTCCAGAAGAGGGATCACCGCCGGAATCATCCTTCTTGTGATGGCGTTTCTTCCGATCGAGTCTGCGTTGGGAGAGGCTCCCAAAGTCCTGAGCCCACAACCTGCGGGAGGAATCCAAGGCCCGTTCGTCGGCCCGGTGGTCGTGCCAAGCGTGAGCCGCGCGGCGCGCGACTTGCCGCTGGCAACCGATAAGCTGGCGGCACCGGCGTATGTTCCGCCGCGACAGAACCCCCTTGGCTTCGGACCCGATTCAAGCACTGGGGACACATCCCGCCCGGCTGCGCGTGAGCTAGATCCTCTCCTCATGGCAGGCGTCGCCTCGGGGCGCACACCCGATCTGGACTTCGTGTTCGATGCGACAGGGAACCCCGCCGCGTGCGGGGGCTGCAAACCTTCCGATGCGAATGGCGACGTCGGCCCAAATCACTACGTACACATCGTCAACGCCACAAAAGTGGCGATCTACAGTAAGTCCGGCACCTTGCTGAGTGGCCCGTTCAACCTGAGCAGCCTGTGGTCGGTTGGCAACTGTACGTCGGACCTTGGGGATCCGATTGTGCTGTACGATCCGCTCGCGGACCGCTGGTTGCTGAGCCAGTTCGCGACGCCAAACGATGTGTGTATAGCCATCTCGCAAACAGCCAATCCGACTGGCGCGTACCACACTTACGACTTCAATACGGTCAGCTTTCCCGATTACATGAAATTTGGCGTGTGGCCGGATGCCTACTACATGTCGGCCAACGAGAGCAGCTACACCGCCTACGCTTTGCCTCGCGAGAGCATGCTGCTTGGATTGCCCGCAAGCTACCTCAAGTTCACGGGCATGACGAATATGCTCATGCCCGCCGACCTCGACGGCCACATGCGTCCTCCTGTCGGCTCCCCGGGCATCTTCTATACGTTCAAGGACGACAGCTACCATGGAGGAGCGGATCGTCTCGAGCTCTACTCCTTCCACGTCGATTGGGCAACCCCGGCCAACTCGACCTTCACGGGACCGGCAGACGTTCCGATCAGCTCATTCACATACACCGTATGTGGTTTCTTTGTCTTCAACTGTATCCGTCAACTGGATACCGTCGCGCGTTTTGACGCGGTGAGCGAATGGCCGATGTTCCGCTTCCCATATCGCAACTTCGGCTCATTCGAATCGCTGGTGGGCTCTTTCGTTGTGGGTGGCGGTCGGGGGGAAGAGGGCGCCGCGATTCGCTGGTTCGAACTTCGTCGGGCGGTGCCGCCCTGGTTGCTGTACCAGGAAGGCACTCAGGATCCTGCGGACGGCCACGACCGCAGCAATCCAAGTATCGCGATGGATCAGAAGGGGAACATCGCCCTCGGCTACACAGTGTCCAGCAGCGCCATTCACCCTCAGATTCGCTACGCCACACGCCTGGCGAGCGACCCCTTGGGTACGCTGCAAGCGGAAGCGTTCGTCGTCGCGCCGGCTGGATCACAGACCAGCGGCAGCCGGTGGGGCGATTACTCCGCGATGGCGGTGGACCCCGCAGACGACTGCTCCTTCTGGTACACGAATCAATACTACGCGGCCAATTCGGCCGGCAATTGGAGCACCGCTGTCGGCGTCTTCACCATCCCGTCGTGCCTTCCCGGATACCTGAACCTTCCGTTGGTTCTCAGGTAGTTGCCGACCGTTGAGGGCAATGCCCCGGCGCATGTATCCAAAAGTCCGGCCGATGGAGCGCGGGAGAAATACGCCGCTCGCCTTGCGGTCGCTCAGTCGGAACGTACCTTCTCTGCTCAGCGTTGCTGCGGCATGCAGCGGGTAGCCTCGGACGAAGGGACGAGGCGTGCGGCTTCAAAGCTAGGCGAAAGGCGCGAGGGCAGCGGCTTTCTGTTAATTGAATAGACACTCGTTCTCCAATTCATCCCACAGAGGTGCATCGTGAGACCGGTCATCCTACCCAGATTTGCTTTCCTCCTCGCGGCTTTCGTCTTCTTGAGTGGTTGCACCTCGAACTCGGCCCCGTCGCCCACAACTGCTGCCCTAGCGTCAGGCAGTCCCTCCCCCGCTCAATCTGAATCAGGCGCGGCGCAAGCCGCTACGCTCGCCCCAGCCACCTCGACCCTTCGGCCAACCAGCGCGCCGACGGCTGAATCCAGCCCGACCTCAATTCCGGTGGCACTACCTGTTCTGGCGGGCACGCCATACCCGGCACCCGCTGAGCCGATTTCGGCGGCGAGTACCGCGAGGCTAGCCGTACTGGCCGAATATGGCCTCGGCACAGCGCCGCTGAGCAGCGGCTACGGCCTGCAGCTTTCGCTGGATGGACAGCGGCTCATCGTCACCTCCACCGCCGGGTTCGCCGTGCTATCGCCAGTCGACCTGACGCTCCAGCGTTTCATCCCCGCGCCTGATCTTGGCGCGCGGGTGGTTTCCCGTGATGGAACTCGGGCGGCGAACCTCGCTGATCGGGAAGGGGGGGAGATCGTTCAGCTTTGGGATCTGGTGAGTGGACAAAGTCTGGGCGAGCACTCCGTCCCGCGCTGGCCCACTCAGCAAGATTATGCACGGGTCGCCCTGCTCGACATCTCCCCCGACAACTCCCTCCTGGCCGCGGTTTACAGTGATGGTGTCGTCGCCGTGATCGACCTGCCGGACGGCAACCTGGTTAAGGTCCTGGCCTGGTACATCGATTACACCGACACCCCGATGTTCCTGCACTTCAGCCAATCCGGTAAGACCCTGTACTACATCTATCTAGATGTGGGATACGGCGAACAGGGGATCCAATCGCGGGGACTGAATACGACCTCGTGGACCGAGGAGTCGTACTTCGCCACTAAGAAGGGGCGCGGCCCGTCCCGCTATGGCGTCTTCTCGCCCACCCTGAGCGACACCGGATTCGAGTTCGGCTATTTCCCGGTTGCGTACTACGGTGGCAACTCGCGTTGGGGTATTGATGTCTTCGACTTCACCACCTTGTACGAGCGCTACTTCCTGGAGATGCCGGACTATCCTTCGGCGGTGGGTATCTCGTCGGACGGGCGATGGCTGGTCAGTGCGAGCAGCGTCACCGACAAGGTTGAGGTGCGCGAGGCTGAGAAGAACCGTCCGCCGGTGTTCACCTTCGCAGGGCACGACAACCTCGTGTGGGGTGTGGCGGCGGCACCCGATGGGCAGACCTTCTACTCCGTCGGAATGGATGGCATGCTGCGCAAGTGGGTCGCGGGCAGCGAGTCCCCGGCGGCCGAGCACGACGGGTTCTTGCCTGCCCTGGATGGGATTACCTTCGCGTCGGACAGCGGGCGCTTGCGGGTAGCGGCCCTGACCGGCTCGATCTTTGAGATCGATACCCTCACCGGCCGGTTTGTTAAGACGTTTGCCGACCCGCGCGAACCACGGCGTTACTATTGGAAGGTGAGCACCTTCGACGCTTTCTTCCCAGAATTCCGGCGGGTGGCAGGCACCGAGGGCGATTGCACAATCGCGCCGGGGACCGACGACGCGTTGCTGGCCCAGTCATGCGACTATGGATTCCTGCCGATCCGACTGTGGGATACCGCGCTCGGCAGCGTTGCCCGCACGATCTCCGACGCGAGCTACACCGTGCAAGACAAATGGGGCCCGCGGCTGAAAACGAGTATAGGCAACGCCCTCATGGCCCTCTCCGCCGACGGTCAATGGATGGCCGCAACGTATCACACACCTCTCGACAACAATGCCATACGCATCTTCGAGACTTCCAGCGGCCGGCTGATGCGCACGATCGCTTCCAGGAGAGTCGAGGCCATGGTCTTTTCGCCGGACGGGGCACGCCTGGCCACAGCCGGCTGGGAGGCGAGGCAGCCCATCCGCATTCTCGACCCCCAAACCGGGAAGGTTGTGAAAGAAATACGGCTGTCGCAAGACTCGAGCAGGATCGATGCACTAGCGTTCACGCCGGATGGATCGTTGTTGCTCGCACTGGATAGTTCGGCGGGGACTGTGGACGCCTACAACACAACTTCATGGGAGCTCGCACAGCGGCTCACCATCCCTGAAGAACTTAACTTTGGAATCGAGAAGATGCGCGTTTCACCGGATGGATCGCTCGTCGCGCTGGCGGACTACAGCGGAGCGATCAACTTCTGGGAGGTGGGTTCCGACTCGCTCATGCCAGATCCCGTCCAGTTACCCTACGCGGTGAGGACTCGAGAAATGGCCTTCTCGCCGGATGGCCGCCTGCTGGCGGTGGTCGGGACCGACAACCGCGTCCGGATTATCGGCGTTGCGCCTTAAGCGCGCTCACCACGCATCCCGGGCTCGCACCGATCGGATTATCACACCTGGCTCGCGGGAGTGGCGCAGGCTGGGTGTAGGTCGTGGCTGGCGTGAGGCAGGTCTCGCCGCACAATGGTAAGATGCCGCCTTGCACGCGAGCCAACTTCTCGCGTGGGCATCCAACCCTGAGACGGGCTATCACGTGTCCCTTCCGCGTGCGTCCAAATTCAAAGACCCGGTGAGCGGCCTCACCCACCTCTGGGCGGCGGTTGCCGCTGCGCTCGGGTTGATTGTGCTGCTCGTCCTGGGGCGAGGAGCTTGGCAGAGGCAGGCCTCCCTTCTAATTTACGGCCTCTCGCTGGTGTTGATGTTCGCCTCCAGCGCCGCCTACCATCTGCTGCACTCGGGGCCGCGCCTCATGCGCTGGCTGCGAACCCTCGACCACTCGGCCATCTACCTCCTGATCGCCGGCACCTACACTCCTATCTGCGTGCACTTCTTCACCGGTTTCTGGCGCGAGGGCATGCTTGTCCTCATCTGGGTCTTGGCGCTCACCGGCATCACGGTCAAGCTCTTCATATTGCGCGGGCCGCGCTGGCTCACCGCGGGCATCTATCTTGTCATGGGATGGCTCGCGGTCGCAGCCATGGGTGAGATGTTGCGCGTCATGCCGCTCGGGGCGCTGTTGTTGCTTGGCCTGGGTGGGCTCTTCTTCAGCCTGGGTGCGGTCATCTACATTGCCAAGCGTCCGGATTTCGCGCCTGGCGTTTTCGGCTTCCACGAGCTGTGGCACATCTTCGTCATTCTCGGCTGCCTGAGTCACTATCTGCTCATCGCGCTGTTCGTTGCCCCGGCCGCACGATAGGCTGAACATATCAACGGTTGAGGAGCGGTTTCGTGATGAGGAAGGAAGGCTTGGCTGCCCCGTTACAGGCATCCCAGCTTCATGCCTTAAGCACACGCCCGCCCGCCACGTGGTCAAAGGTGGTCGAGGTGCTCTTGCATCGGCCGTTGTTCTTGTTCGGCGAGGGAGGTGTCTCGTGATCAAGATCGTGACCGACAGCACCTGCAACCTGTCTCCCGAAGTGATCCGCCGTCACGATCTGCGCATTGCGCCGATCACGATCCAATTCGGCACCCAGAGCTACCAGGAGGGCATCGATATCGACCGGGCGCTCTTCTACCGCACGATCGAAGAGCGGCAGATCATTCCCTCCACATCCCAGCCGACCCCAGCCTGGTTCGCTCGGTTCTTCGAGGAACTGCACGCCCTGGGCCATGAGATTCTGGTCATCACCGTGACCGGGGAACATAGTGGCACTTACTCGTCCGCCATGCTGGCCAAATCCATGGTTCCGCAAGCCGCGGTCGACGTTTTCGACTCGCGTTCGATTTCGCTGGGAACCGGCTGGATGGTGCTTGAGGCCGCGCACATGGCCGAGAGGTGGAGCGGGCGCGAGGCCATCCTCGCGCGCCTGGCGCACATCCGCGACCGCGGGCAGCTCTTCCTGACTCCGGCTACGCTCAAGTACCTCCAGATGAGCGGGCGGGTAGGCAAACTCCAAGGAGCGATCGCCTCCCTGCTCAACGTCAAGCCGATCATCGCCCTCAAGGCGGGCCAGCTCGACGCGCGCGAGAACGTGCGCACGCGCGGCCGCGCGCTCGAGCGCCTGCTCGAGTTGCTGGGTGAGTCGCTCGGCACGCAGGTGCCCCTCAACATGGCCGTCATCCACGCCGAAGTCCGCGAGGAGGCCCTGGCGCTTGCCGCACGAGTACGCGCCAAGTTCAACGTCCGCGAGTTGCTCATCGAAGACCTGGTGATATCGCTGGCCGTTCACGGAGGGCCCGGCGTCATCGGGGTGTTCGGTTACCCGATAGGCTGACTGTCGCGGGCACGTGGCAATGGGGCCTGAGCGAGACTGCGGGGGGTCCGAGGCGCCGACCGTTGGTAGCGGAGGGTCTCGTCTGCCTCTGCTTCTATGGGCCCCCGACCGAAAGCGCTGGATAGACAGTCACTCCTTGCTGTCGCTACTGTCATACGAATCACGCGAACCCTGGCCTGGGTGCGACAAACGGTGGGTCTTGTCGGCTGAATGGATCATAGGCCTGGAGCGGTCGTGGACGAACCGTCCTGAAAGGCTGTGCATCGTGGTCGGGAGGTGAAGCATGCAACGTCTGAGATGGCTGCCCAGCGTGATGATCTCCGGCGCGGCGTTTCTGGCCGCGCTGGCCTGCGCTGGGTCCGCCGCGTCGCGGGATGTCACCCCTCCGGTTGCGGCGACCCCTTCGCCTGCAGCCGCCTCTCAGCTGCCTCAACTCGAGGGACTGTGGTACCTCACACTCGGCGACGCCAAAGCCGATCAGGGCTGGGGCGTGGCCGTGGACGAATCGGGGGATGTCTATTTCGCTACGCACCAGCAATCGCCTGGCGAGCTCTTCTCCGACATGGTGATCTACCGCGTCGCGCCGGACGGGGCCCATGTGTGGCAGACGCGTTGGGGCGGCAAGTTCATGGAGAAGGCCTTCGTGGTGGCCGTCGATTCGGGGGTTGTCTATGTTGGCGGGCTGACTTACACCTCCGCCAATCTCACCCAGGCGGACATGGCCGTCCTCGCCCTGGATGCGGCCGATGGACACCTGCTGTGGGATTTCACGTGGGGCCAGGGCTATGGCTACGAAGAGGTGGATGGACTTGTTGTCGATGGAGATTCGCTGTTCGTCTCCGGTTGGACGACAGGCGAGGCCACCAGTACCGACGTGGGTCTCCTCAATCTCACTCGCGAGGGTGAGCTGGTTTGGGAAAGCACGTGGGGAACGCCGCAATGGGACCAAGGCGATGGGCAAATGGTGGTCGACGATGAGAGCATATTCGTGTCCGGCCGTTACAAGGCACAAAACATACTGCTCGGCGGCGAAGGTCTTCTGGTCCGGTTCTCCAAGCAGACAGGCGAGTACCTCCAGCACACGACGTGGGGCGGCCCGATTGGGACCGATGCACTCGGGCTGACCAGCGATGGAACATTCCTGTATGCGGTCGGTCTCACGGTCGACGAGGGCCAGGGCGGACAGATCTTCGTGCGTAAGTACGACAAGCGGTTGGGCCTGATGTGGGCCAGCCTGTGGGGCGGGGCGAAAAGCGAATCCGCGCGGGCGATAGCGGTGGATCCAAGCGGATACATCGTGGTGGCGGGAGAGTCGGCGAGTGGAGGCACGGGCGGCCTCGATCTGGTATTGCTGCGATTCGATCCTGAGGGCCGTCTGGATTGGAGCCGGCAATGGGGCGGGCCGGCCAACGAGGGCGCGCTGGGGCTCGCGCTGGACGGGAGCGTGGCCTACATTGCCGGATCAACCCACAGCTTTGGAATGGGGCAGGACGACGCCCTGCTGCTCAAAGTGGATCCGGTCCGCGGCCTTTTTCCGGCCCCCTAACGGGGTACCCTCATTCATTCCCAGCGAAACATCTTTGCCGAAACGAGAGTCCCCCCCAGGAGCATCCCGGCCAGCACGCCAACATCCAGCAGGTGATCTCCCCAGGGCTGGCCGGTCCACATCCCGCGCAGCAGGTTGACCACGTAGGTCAGGGGCATGAAGGCCGAAACCTTCTGGACGCTTGCGGGCAGCAGTTCGACCGCGAAGAAGGCTCCGGAGAGGAACAGCATCGGGTACAGCAGAACCATGGCGGCGACCCAGGCGGTGCGCACCGTGGGCATGCTGCCGGCCAGGAGGAAGCCCAGACCGAAGAAGCTCAGGCTGCTCAGGACGAAGCCCGCCAACAGGCTGAAGGGGTTGCCCTCGAAGCGCACGTGGTAGACCAGCTTCCCGGCGGTGATGAGCAACAGCATGCCCAGGCCGGTCATGACGAAGACCACGATCACCTGGGCGCCCAGGACGACCAGCGGGCTGACCGGCGTGGTCCGCAGACGGCGCAGGATGCCCTTCTCCCGGTAGGTGGCCATCGTAATGGTGGTGGACATCAATCCGGCCATGCTGATGATCACCGCGGTAAGGGATGGTATGGCAGCGTCGATTGTCCTTTGCCCGCCGTACATCGGTGTGGGTTCGTTGCCGGAAATAGCGCCATACAGGAACAGGTATATCAAGGGGAAGACCAGCGTGAAGAAGGCCCCCACCGGCTCGCGCAGGAATAGCTTGGATTCCATCCAGGTCATTTTCAGAAGGCCTTTCATCTCACACCTCACTCTCTCATCTCGCGGCCGGTCAGGCGCAAGAAGACATCCTCCAGGGTCGGCTGTTCGGTGCGCAGGTCTCGGAACTCAACTCCCTGCCCGCTTAGCAGACCGACCACCTCGCTGACCAGCGGGACCTTGCGGCCGTTCCTGCCGCGCACGGTCACCCGCTCGCATTGGACCTCGACCCGGGCCCCGCCCGTCAGGGCGTCTTCGAACCCGGCGGGCAGAGTCCCTTCAATGCTAAAGACGACCCGTTCCTCGGCCCCCAGGCCGCGGATCAGAGCCGCCGGGGTGTCCAGCGCGACGATCCGCCCGTGGTCAAGGATGGCGACCCGGTCGCACAGCTTCTCGGCCTCCTCCATGAAGTGGGTCGTTAGCAGGACCGCCTTGCCCTTGGCGCGCACGTCGCGCACCAGGTCCCAGATCGCGTGGCGGGCCTGCGGGTCCAGGCCGGTGGTCAGTTCGTCCAGGAAGACCAGTTGCGGGTCGGGGAGGAGTGCCAGGGCGATGAACAGACGCTGTTTCTGCCCGCCGGACAGCTTGGCGAAGGGGGCATTGCGTTTCTCCTCCAGCCCCAATTGCGACAGAAGCTCATTCCAGTCGGCCGGCTCGGGATAGAAAGAGGCGTACAGGTCGAGCGCCTCCCAGACCTTCATGCGCTCCGGTAGGTTGGACTGCTGCAGTTGCATCCCGGTGCGCAGGCACAGGGTCTGGCCCTCGCGCTGCGGGTCCACGCCCAGCACGCGGATTGTTCCCTGGTCCGGTCGGCGCAGGCCTTCCAGGCATTCGATGGTGGTGGTCTTGCCGGCCCCGTTAGGGCCGACCATCCCGAAGATTTCGCCTTCCTCTACCTCGAATGAGACCTCGTCCACGGCGACGGTCGCCCCGTAGACCTTGCGTAGTCCTTCAACATGCACGATGGCGTCCATATCCTTCATCACTTCCTTTTCAAGATCGATTCCAATGCCGCCACGTGTTCCTTGAAGACCTTGCGTCCCGCGCCGGAGGCGGAGACGTAGGTGCGTGGCTTGCGCTCCACAAAAACCTTGTTGACCGAAACGTAGCCGGCCTCTTCCAGTTTGCGAAGGTGGGCGCCCAGGTTGCCGTCGGTGACCTCGAGCAGGTTGCGCAGGTAGGTGAAGTCCACCTCGTTGCCTGCCTCCAGGGTCACCAGGGCGGCCATGATGCGCAGGCGAACCGGCTGGTGGATGGTCTCATTCAGGGCTGGCATGGATTCACCACCTAGAACGGATATAGAGGGCGAGCGCGATCATCCCGCCGCCGCCCAGGACCGCCATCCACAGATAGAAGTAGCCGGGCAGCAGGAAGTAGCCGACCAGCGCCAGTGCGGTGACCGGCAGCGCCCACCAGACGGAGGAGAAAGAGACCAGCAGCCCCATGGCCAACTGGCCGAGCATGGTGAACAGGATGATGAGCATGGTCACCTGCTTCCCGTCCGCCGGCCGGGCGATGGCGATGGCGGCAATGCCGTAGAAGACCAGCAGCAGCCAGAAGATGACGGCTCGCTTGGCAGAGGCATTGACCGATGGGCTGCGGACGCGCCTGCCCATCCGGGTGCCGAGCAGGATGGCCAAAGCTGTGCCAATGAGGCTCATCCCTGTCCAGATATAGCCGACGATTTCACCGGTCAGGAACTGAGTGGACAGAAATCCGACCAGCCAGATGATGCCCGTGATGATGAGGAAGACGTAGGCGCCGCTGCTGGCAATCGAATGGCGGGCCTTCTGCGTCATGGTCTGTATGGCCGCCAGGGCCTCTTCAGCTTCGGAGGGGGAGACGTTCATGGGATGCTCCTTGGTTTCTTTAGAGAACTCTACGGTATAGAGTACTCTATAGCAGATTGCGGAAGATGTCAAGCCCCCGGGAATTGTCTTATTCCTTGCTGAATCGCATGGACCTACCTCGGCCAAGGCCGGCCGCAGGTGGTGGTGTAAGTCACCTTCTCAGAAGAAGCCGCAGCAATGCTGTTTGGTGGGGACGAAACGGGGCGGCGACCGGCTGCTGGACGCACCGGTCGAGTGATGCTGGACGAGAACAACAGCCCTCCCCATAGTCATTCGCGGGAGCTGTTGGTAGCGTTGATGGACCGGAAGAAGGAGGAGTGGAAGAGCCGGCAGTATTGCTGTTCGGGCGGATTGACCGTCCTCAGCGGCCGAACGGGGAGGCTAGAGAACCGCCATGACTCTGGGCGTACTGCAAAAAGCGCATGAACTGTTTGCTTCTATGCCCGCAAGCGCCGCACCTGGCGGAACGCTGCACACACTCTGCGTCCCCGCTGGGAGCCCCGTTCGCGGAAGTCACCGGACTAATACTTGGCGCTGGCGCCTTTTCATCAGGTCACCCTCGCGCCATGTCCTCTGCAATCCGCTCCGCGACGAGCCGCCCCGAGACAAGCGCGGTCGGCAACCCGGTGCCGGGGTGCGTGCTGGCTCCCGCGAAATACAGGTTGCGGTATCGAGCATGCCGGTTGTGCGGCCGGAAGTACCCCATCTGCATCAACCGGTGCGAAAGCCCGTGCGTGGCACCTTTCACCAGATTGAAGCGGCTTTGCCAATCGGGCGGCGCGAAGCAGATCTCAAACTTGAGGTGTGCCTCAAAGTCGGTTACGCCCACGCTTGCCAGCCGCTGCAGTAGCGTCCGGCGTGCACGCGCCTTGAGGTCCGCCCAATCCTGCGGATGGGCCTCATCGATGTGGCCGACCGGCACGATACCCACCAGCGTGTCGTGCCCGCCAGGCGCCATGCCGGGGTCGAGGCGCGTGGGCGCATGGATGTAAACGCTCGGGTTCGCAGCAATCGTCAGGTCGTGCTGGATTGCGTCGAAATTGGCCTGGAAGTCGTCCGAAAGAAACAGGAGATGCGCGGGTAATTCGGGGTAAGGCCGATCCGTCGCCCACATGAAGTTGATGGTCGAACATGAGTACTGCAACCGATCCAGTTTGCGCGCCGCGGCCCGGTCGGGGAGCAGATTGCGGTAGACATACGGCAGGTCGGCGTTGGCGACGACTATATCGGCCGGCAGATATCGGCCGTCGCCAAGAACAACCCCCTGGGCGCGGCCATCTCGCGTGACGATTCGTTCTACGGGCGTGCCGAACGCAAACTCGGCCCCCAACCGCTCAGCGGCTTCCTGCAGCGCCATGACCACGGCGTACATCCCGCCACGCGGATACCACACACCATCGGCCAGCTCGGTGTATTGCATCATCGAGAAAGTGGACGGGGCCTCAAACGGGCTGAGACCCATGTACATGTCCTGGAATGTAAAAGCCGCTTTCAGTCGCTCCGCGTGGAAGAACCGGCGCATGCCAGCATAGTGAGGCGTCAACGCTCCGACCTTCAAGAACACCTGCAGGCTGGCCGGGTTGAGGAATTCGGCCAGTGTGCGGAAGTTGCGGCACACGATGTGGTCCATGGCCAGGTTGTAGTGGCGGCCGCCTTGTTCAAGGTACTGTTTGAAGTGGGCGAAGCTCCCACCTTCCATGGCCTCCAGTTGTGATTGCATGCGCTGCATATCGGAGGTCAGGGTCAGGCGCTGCCCGTCGTCGAAAACAAGATGGTAGGTGGGATCGACGCGTTGGAGATCGAGCCGGTCGCGCGCCGAAACGCCCAAGGCGGCGAATTCCTGTTCGAAAAGCTTCGGCATGACGTAAAGAGTCGGCCCTGCGTCGAAGGTGTGGCCCTCGCGCACGACTCGCGCACAACGCCCTCCGGCGCATTCGTTCTTCTCAACCACGGTGACCTGCATGCCCGATCGAGCCAGGTGAGCTGCCGCCGTGAGGCCGCCCGCCCCGGCCCCGATCACGATCGCCTTGCGTGGATCCATGGGCTGCCTCTTGTGAAACGAAGGAGTCATCGCGCCCTTACTGCGCGATGCGGTAAGCGAGCACAACGAGCTATGCGTCGGTCATTGGAGAAGATGGCCACCGACCATGAGCCGTGGTAGGTGGCACCGTGCGTGGACGACCGTCGGCTACGTGCCGGGCCTCTCCCAGTCCGGATCCACGAAGTGAGTACCCATTTCGCTTCACTTTGCCCAGCACCGACTCGAAACTCGCGCAGTAGGCCAGCCCGGACAGCCGAGCGCGCAGATTGGGTACGCTGCGGATGTAGCGTTTCCCATCTCGGAAGAGGCCCTCCGCCAACGCTACGCGGCCGCGCACCCACCTGCGATATGCGCGAGCGTTCATATCAGCCGGAGAAAGGTTCTCGGCCTCCAGCACCTCGCGCGGAATGTTGTAGTAACCGGCTTGCAGGTCGTCGACTGCATCGCGCAGCATGTGGCTGATGTGGGCGCCGGCCACCGCCGAGTAACGGGCCGTGTGGACGGGATAAGCTTGGTTCTGTCCGATGAAATAGGTTAGACCATCCATAACCGCGGTTGCCAGCAGGCGTGTGTAGTCCTCCAACTCGGCGGCACTCACCAGACGGCTGCGGCGGCCGGCGTCAAATGCCATCACCTGCATCATGCAGCTCACATAAGAAGCTAATCCTGGGTGGCCGGAGCGATTCCCGCGGATCAGGTCCTGCAAGAGCTGCTCCTCGGCACATGCTGGCTGCGGGAAGTCCCCGGCAAACGCACGGCGCGCCAGCTCTGCCTGCTCTCTGACCATGGCCAGGCGCTGCCGGCGCTCGCCGAGCTGCAGATCGAGGACGTCGTCGAGCCACCGGAAGTAGGCGTAGGCACGGAAGCCGTCCTCCACCAGGTCGCGGTCGACCATCCAACGGATGACCAGATAGGTGTGCAGGCTGCCGCGTCGAGTGAGTCCAGCCGCATGTGCCAGGAGGGATGCTTCGTGTGCGCTTGACATGGTCTAAGCCTAGAGGTGAATGGTCCGAATCGCGCGGGGAAGGAATGGCCCTTCACGCGCAGCCAATGCAATAGGGTATACGAAATACATGGGCCGGGAGTGTCGCGAATGTCACTTGGGGGACCTGAACAACGTACCCGGAGCCTACATCTAATGAGGGAGCGTCACGGGGGATGGTGCACGAAGGTGCATCTATTCCGCATTTTGCACACGGCATTGCGGCACGCGACGGGCCGTGGCGGCGAATGGAGATGCCAAATACCCACCCGTCCGGGTGGGTATTTGGCTAAGTGAAATGTCGTGGGGCGATGGGGTCCAGAACCTTAGGTCGCAGCCAATTAGGAAGGCACCTCGGCGAACACGTGCCTCGGCGCGTAGGCGACGCCCACCATGGTCGGCCCGGTGTGTGCGCTCAGGACGAGCGACAATTGACCGGTCGGTCGCCAGTCGCACCGAAAACGCTTCTCGATCTGCTCCCGCAATAGCTGCGCGCCGCCGGGGTTACTGGCATGGACGACCTGAAGGCGCATGTCGCTGCCTGGCGCGTGCTGGCCCGCAATCACGCCGACCAGCCCGGACAACGCGGCCGCGAACGTGCGTGCACTGCCTCGCTGGACGTACGTCCCGCGTACCTTCTCCACGCCAATCATCGGTTTGATGTTCAGCAGCGAGGCGATCAAGCCCTTCATGTGACTGATGCGCCCGCCGTGAATCAGGTACTTGAGCTCGCTGAGCGTGAACAGGCTGTCGGTTGCCTCCCCGATCTTGCGCAGCATGGTCAGGATGCGCGAGATCGACCACCCGGCCCGGGCTGCCCGCGCGGCCGCCTCCACCTGCCAGCCGGAGGCCGCCGAAAGGGTCTTGGTGTCGACGTGCGTCACGTTCGCCTCCGGCACCAACTGAGCTCCCGCCAGCGCCGAAGCGTATGTGCCGCTCAAGCCGGACGACATGTGTATCGAGAGGATCTCCTCACTGCGTACGGCCAGGCGGCGATAGATCTCTGCGAAGTCGCCTGCCGATGGCTGCGAGGTCGTCGGCAAATTCTCGCTCGCCTCCAGGCGAGGGTAGAAGTCGGCCGCCTGGATGTCGACTCGCTCGCGGTAAGCGACTCCGTCCATCGTGACGACCAGCGGCACAACATGAACGCGCAGGTCGGTGAGCTGATCGGGGGTCAGGCCGAGATCAACGCCCGAGTCGGTGACGATGTCCATCTGCTTCTCCTGGGCTGGGCGCGACCTGCTGCTCGTGTCGCGCCAACGCTGCTGTGAGTGTGACGTTCCTGGCGCAGGGCGATCGCGCGGAGTGCGGCCAATAAGGTCTACCAGCTTGTCGGCCCGGCGCGGGTGCATTGTAGTCTACCTCGGCAATCGCGGAGGGCTCGGCACTGCCGCGTGCCTGGGCCCCCGGGTCATGAGGGATGCCTAAGGGTCGCGTCTTCGAATCGTCTACCTGGGAACACCCCACATCCTCGGGGAGCCTCGCCCGTGACGCCTTGCCTTCGCGGAAACCCCGGGTACGGCGATGGCCATGGCCGTGTTGCCGATGGCGAGAATCCTTTTTGGGGTCGCCCTCGTGCGTCCCAGCGCCGAATGCGCCGGCGCTCATCGCCGATATTCCTTCATCCTCCCGCCGTTTGCCCCGGTCCTGCCTCCTGCACTTCGCGCGCCACCAACCCGTCAAACTGCTTGAAGTTCTCAGTGAACCGTGCGGCCAGCGCTCCTGCGCGAGCGTCATAGGCCCGTGCATCGCCCCACGTCGAACGCGGGTCGAGCACGCCCTCCGGCACACCCGGGCAGCGAGTGGGCACTGCCAGCCCGAACCATGGATCGCTGCGGAAGGGCACTCCCTGCAGGTGGCCATGCAGCGCCGCGCTGACCATCGCCCGGGTATAGGGCAGGGCGATGCGCTGCCCAACGCCGAACGGGCCGCCAGTCCACCCCGTGTTGACCAGCCATACCTCAGGCTGATGTGCGGCGAGCTTTTCGCCGAGCAACCTGGAATAGGTCGTGGGCGGGAGCGGGAGGAATGGGGCGGCGAAGCAGGCCGAGAAGGTGAGCTGAGGCTCGGCCGCTAACCCTTTCTCGGTGCCGCCCAGCTTCGAGGTATAGCCCGAGAGAAAGTGGTACATGGCTTGGGACGGCGTGAGCCGCGCGATCGGTGGCAGAACGCCTGTGGCATCTGCCGTGAGAAAGAATATCGTGCGTGGATGTCCGCCACGGCCCTCGGCTACCGGGTTGGGTATGAACCCCAGCGGGTAGGCCGCCCGTGTGTTCTCGGTAAACGTGCCGTCTTCAAAGTCGAGGCGCCGGCTTTCCACATCCATGACGACGTTCTCCAGCACTGTCCCAAAGCGCCGCGTCGCCTCCCAGATGAGCGGTTCAAGTTCGGGTCGCAGGCGAATCGTCTTGGCGTAACAACCTCCCTCGAAATTGAATACGCCGTCGTCCGCCCAGCCGTGTTCGTCGTCGCCCACCAGTCGGCGGGCAGCATCGCTCGAAAGCGTCGTCTTGCCGGTTCCGGAAAGGCCGAAGAAAAGCGCCACGTCTCCCTGTTCGCCGACGTTGGCCGAACAGTGCATCGAGAGCACCCCGCGCTGCGGCAGGATGTAGTTCAGGACGGTGAACATCGCCTTCTTGATCTCGCCGCCGTAGCTCGTCCCGCCGACGAGAATCAGTCCTCGTTCGAGATCGAGCGCAATGAACACTTCCGAATTGGTGCTGTCTTCTTCGGGGATGGCGTGAAAGCGCGGCGCGTCCAGCAAGGTGAACTGGGGGATCTGATCGGGCAGGGCGGCGGGCGGCAGGCGCAGGAAGAGATTGCGGGCGAATAAGCTGTGCCATGCATACTCGGTGACGATGCGGATCGGCACCGCGTGTGCGGGGTGCGCCCCGGCGATAGCATCTTGAACGAAAACATCCCGTCCCTGGAAGTAGGAGCGCATGCGCAGGTGCAGGCGCTCGAACTGCGCCGGGGTCATCGGCCGGTTGACCTTCCCCCACCACACCCGCGAATCACTGGGCGCCTGCTGGACGATGAACTTGTCGTTGGGCGATCGTCCGGTGTGATGGCCGGTGCGCACGACCACCGGCCCGAGATGGGCCAGCTGTCCTTCGCGGCGCGAGACAATGCGCTCAACCAGCATCGCCGAGGGCAGGGTCCAGTAAGCCAAGTTCAAGTTGGTCAGCCCGTGGTTCTCCAACCCGTGGCGGCTGGGGGTACCTATTGCATTCGGCATATCGTCTCCTTACGTTCGATGGATGATGACAGGCTCAATTCGCATTACGATCTGGAATAAGAAGGCCCCGGCCGAAAGCCGGGGCCCAGATGTTGCGCGAGGTGGCACCTCAGAACGCGCGCATCCTGGACCCGGTGGCCTTCTCGGGGCCACTGCAGGTATTCAACTCCTTGCAGGTCGGGTGCGCGCGGCGACTACCCATTTCAAACATTGTAGCACCCGTGTCAAGGCTCCCACGCGCCGGTGATCGAGATCCTATGCTTGAACCGAGTTCAGCCGTCCCCTCAGTGCGGCTGCCCCCGGAGGCCTTCAAGGTGGAAAGACGCCGCAGTGCAAATGTGGGGGGCGACACGCTTGCGGGCGGGCCGTTGTCAGGCAGAGGCAAGTACCGTCCGGCTGGGGAGAGCGGGCACCGGGAATGGATTTGTTCTCGACAGTGTGCCTCGCGGGGATGGTGATCGCCCCTGGCCTACCCGCCGGGTGGCCTCGCCGTGCTCCCTCGGCTCGCGTTGCTCCGCAGCAGCACAAAATACGCCAGGAGCATCAGCGCCAGCCCGGCCCCGTCGAAGAGGATGAATCGCGCTGCGGTGGCCGACAGCGCCGGGTGACCGGCAGGCAGGCTCAGGGCAAGCCAGGTCTCGCCCGCCAAGCCGATGACTTGCTGAACGAGAATGACCGCAAACAGCGCAAGGTGACTTCGGGGCCGCCAAATGACAGCGGGATAGGTGGCGTTCCACATCAGAAAGAGAATGCCGAAGGCCTGGACGATGGCCCGCCCCGGTGTGCCGCCGACTTCGAACGAGCCGGTGAAGTCATCCGGCCATCCGAGAAACGTCACCGCGCACCAGACGTTCATCAGGAAGACTGCACCAATCGCCGCGCGTGTTACCCAATCGGCGAGTGCCGGGCTGACACCTCCAAGCTTGTTTTGTGTCCCTTTGATCATAGAGTCCCGCGATGGTGAGGACGGAAGCCCTGCGGCCGGATGTTATAATCTCCCGCGCCGCTGCCGAATCGCGGCGTAGGCGCTTGAATCGAACAGCACGTCATGGAGAGGTAGCGTAGTTTGGCCTAACGCGCGCGCCTGGAGAGCGCGTGAGCCGTAAGGCTCCGCGGGTTCAAATCCCGCCCTCTCCGCCTGAGGCACCGAGCAATCGGTGCCTTTGCATTTGAAACCGTCAGCCCCCGGCGCCCGCCAGCCGCGACTTCAGCTC
>DATEAT010000075.1:0-41454 GCA_035288225.1 Anaerolineales bacterium
CAGTGCGGCTCGTTGCGCAGGTCGGCGAAGTAGGAAAACACGTGCGCCGCATCACGGCTGATTGTGAGTTCGGTTTCAGCGCGGATCACAGAGCCACTCCTGGCACGCCCCGGGCGCACCGCCTGACGGCTTCGAGCTTAGCTGCGCGACATTGTTGGCGCAAATTCCATTCTATTGCCGATCCGCGTGCGGGCAATTGCCCGTTCCGCTTGCTGCGAAGCCGCCCCCGATCCATCGAATTGTTGGGCCGTCATCTCGTTACAGACTGCGAGTTAGAACGGTTTGAAGATCATGAGCCCGAGGATCACGGCCCATCCGCCAAGTCCGATGAGAGTGATGAGCTGCGGCCCACCTGACTGCAATAGCTGGTGGAGCTCCTCGGGTGAGGCCGGAGTGACCGCAGGATGTTCTTTGTAGCCATCGAGGAACGGCAAGCCGGCAGCCCTGCGGACCCGATGGAAATGCTTCGAGGCGATGAGGCCCATGAGCACGAGGATCAGTACAAGGATGGCGATCGACGTCCAGAGCCAGCCGGTTGACCACCAGCGGCCGAGGAATCCAAGTGTCACGCCGCCAAGAACCATGGCGAGCAAGCTAAGGTACATCAGGGTGAAGGATGAGGCGGAGAGGTCAAGCAGCGCGCGAATTCGTTCTAAGCCGTTCTCGCGGCGGAGACGGTAGGCGACCGTAACAGAAGCGCCGTGTGAGAGCATATAAAGGAAGCCGAAGAAGATGTGGATGAAGAGCACGGAATTGTAGAGAGCGAACACCGTTGCCTCCTTTGGCAAAAAGGCGATGATGACTCCGGCAATGCCCGGCATGTATGGCCGCCCAACTAGGCATTATAAGGCGCGGTTGACGCCCCATCGCACCACGTCCTCCTCAGCTATGCATTCCTCCCCCCAGGCTGCCATGCGCATAGATCTGCCGATTCATTGCGCGAATGGGGTTGTGTGCCAGACTGAGGCTCCCTTGCGCATCCGACTCGCGCCAACCCAACGAATCGTGGCACGCAACAAGCTACACGCCAGCCCGGGCTGGCGTCTTGGTTGAGTGGCTCCTTGCCAGCAAGATAACCGAGACAGCAAATACCACCCCAAAGACCGCCAGATACGCCGGCTTGATAGGCTTGCCAGCCACAACGTTCCACAGGCTGGCAATGGCCAGGCCGAGCGCGTAGGTCGAGGTAGTTGCCAGCATCACCCGAGAGATGTCCCCATGGCGCAGACTGTACGCGGAGCCGGCAGCAATCGCCAGCAGCATTGCCCCGATCAGCCGGCTGGATAGAAGGTCACCCTGCCATACCCAGATCAGGTCGGACGGGCCCCGATCCGTGATGAAGAGCGCCACACCCCACACGCCCATCACAAGTGCCACCGCCGACAACCATCCCTTCGCGAGCGCATCGGGGGCGGCCGCGTCACTTGGGGCGCCGGGAAGTATGCCCCGGCTGGGGCGCACCAGATACCACGTGGAGGCAACAGTCATCACGAGTGCGATGGCAAAGAAGGCATAGGTGATAGGCTGCGCGGGGTCAAACCGGTCGAGATGGAACAGGAAGATCGCCGCGGCTAACGGTGCCAGATAGACAAACAGCAGCAGCATGACCAGGCGTATACGGCGAAACGTGGGGCGTTGAAGGGCCAGCACGCAAAGGACGAAAAAGGACACGCCCGCGGACGCGAGCATCCGGCTGGCCAGGGGTGGCAAATCCCATGCGAAACTTCTGGGCTCGTCCAACCACCAGAAAGGGCTACCAAGAAGCCCACCTGCTAACGCGAGAAGCGTCAACAACAAGGCGCCCCGCTGCTGCCAGTCCAGATCCTTATGCGGCCGCACCCATTTCCGGTAGGCCAACCACAGGGTGATTCCAAGCAGGGCCGCCGCGAGCAGTTGAACCGCCATGGTGGACATGAATTTCTCCTCGATATGACACGAGAACGGGCGAACGCATGAAGCGCCCAACCGCCTCCCGGGCCTCCCTAAGATCGCGGGGCGATGCGCGGCCAATCGTACAAGGGATGCCGCTCGGCGTGTTGGGCTCCGGTTCTCTTCTTTGCAGCGATCCGGCTACCCGGCTGGGGGCGACTCGGTGGGCTTCGTGACGGGGATGGGCGTAGGAAGCGCGGCCTCGTCCCATGGCACCAGTTCACCCGTGCGCCAGTTGAGAGCAGACAACTCCGGCGGTTCCGCGCAGTCAATCCCATATAGCAGGCACGTTGCCTCCGGCAGGTAGTAGAAGTCGTCCGAATAGAGGATCTGCCGGGGTTCAAACGGGAACCGACGGACCTGGATCCAATCGCCGTGCCAATGATCACACCAGCTATAGGGCCCCGCGCAGAAGTGGAAGTCGTAGCGCGGATCGCCGGCCAAAACCCTGTGTTCCCCTGTGGTCGCATCCACCCGAACGATCTGCCGTGGAGAGGGGAAGGCATAGATGTTCGTACCGACAGCATAGCTCACGACACGGTGCTGATAGAGGAGATGTGTGCCGTCGGGTGTCCAGACCAGGTGATCGTCCAGCTGCCACTCTTCCGGTTGGGGCAGGAAGAGGAAATCCTCCTCGACGTTGTATCCCCAGATTGCCCCCTCGGCTCCCCGATAGGGCGTTGTGCTGACAGCCAAGGCCGTTCGCGTGGCATTCCAAACGTTGTTGGCCGCGCCGATGCCCAGGTCGCCCAGACGTCGAAGCTCGCCTGTCCGGGGGTCGAGTAGACTCATCGCCCCGCCTTCGCAATGGCCTGTGGCGATAAGAACTCTGCCATTCGTCAGGAACTCGAAGCTGAACCCGCCCCCGGCACCTGTCCGGTAAACGGTGTTCGCCGTCTGCGTGTCTAGGATTAGGATGCCGCGCCCACAGATCTCCGGTCCGAAGAAGAATCCCAGGTATTTCCCGTCCGCCGAATACGTAAAATCGCTGCATTGTTCGAAGTCCCCCATCGTTGGGGTTCCTGCTGGGAGAGACCCGTAGCATTCATCCGGCAGCCGGACCGACGGGATGTCATAAACCGGAGTCTGATCTGCACCCACCACGCCATCCGAAGTTGGCGAAGGAAGTACCCCCGGTGTTCGCTCGGTGTCGCTCTCGGTCGTCCCCAGCGCAGTGGCACCAGCGGCCGAGGGCGATGCCGGTTCTGGGGAGGGGGAGCCTCCGACCCCAACAGTGACCTGGCAAGAAGTCACGGCCACTAAGACGGCTAGAATCCCGGAGACGCGAACGGACTTCAGCACTTGGCGTGGTCTCCTGACAGGCCGCCGCACGCGCACGCGCGCGACCGCCATCACTCTACGTCAGCCTCGCGGGCAGAGGAAGCGTTCATTTGGCCCAGCCAGGCGAATCGGCTCCCCTGAGGCCCCCGGCTTGACGGGTCAGGGGCACCGAGGTGTTGGGCAGTGTATGTCACACCTTGCTGCGTGATGGCACACCGGCCTCGAACTTGTACAGCAACTCGTCAGGCTCGCCGCCACTCAGGGCTTCCTGTGGGGCGTCTTCCCACCGGACGAAGCCGCACTTCTCAAGCACGCGTATTGAGCCAGTATTCCTCTTGGCGACATATGCAAACAGGGGCCGTGATGTGACCTCATCCAAGAACAGCGTCAGCGCCTGGGTGCCAATGCCTCTTCCCCATAAGTCCCTCCCGAGCCAGTATCCGATAAGGGTCTTGCCGGACTGTGGGAACGCAACAATGTTGCCGGCGGTGTGGCCCTCATAGACAACTGTTCGGATGACGCACTGGTCGTCTGTAAGGATCTTTGCCCAGTGAGCCGAGAACGAATCCCAATCGCGGGAAGGGAAATCGGCCAACTGGCTTGCCAGAGGATCATGCTGGTGTTCGAAGAAGGCGGGCAGATCAGCCTCGCTGACTGCTCGCAGGTGCACCGTCGACGTCATTCTGGGATAAACTCCAGCGCCCGACCCCGTTTCGATGCGGTGATCACAAGAAGGACTACGTTGCCCAACTGGGTATTATACGGCGCGCCGGATGTCAAACCGCCCGCCCCCAGCCCACCGAGTTAGAATCACCGCAGCGAGGCCCTCATGCGAGTAGACTTGGTCATCCACTCCGCCGATGAAATCCTCTGCCTGACCGAGGCGCCGCAGCGCGGCGCGGCACTGGGCACGCTGAACATCGTGCCCCACGGCGCAGTTGCCGTGCGCGATGGCCGGATCGTGGACGTCGGCCCGAGCGCGGCCCTCCGCCGCAAGCACCGCGCCGAGCGGCAGATCGACTCCAGCGGCTGCGTGCTGATGCCGGGCTTCGTGGACCCGCATACGCATGCCATGTGGATCGGCGACCGCGCGCTCGAGTTCGAGCAGCGCATCGCCGGCCGTACCTACTCGGAGATCCTCGCCGCCGGCGGCGGGATCCTCTCCACTGTGGACCAGACTCGCGCGGCGAGCATCGAGGAGCTCGTCGACGCCACGCGGCCGCGGCTGCGGCGAATACTTGCCCACGGCACTACCACCTGCGAGATCAAGACCGGCTACGGCCTCGACCCGGACTCGGAACTGCGCATGCTGGAGGCCATCGCCCGCCTGAGGCGAAGCATGCCGATGACCATCCAGGCCAGCTTCCTGCCCGCGCACGCTGTTCCCCGCAAGCACGCCTCGCGCCCCGATGCATACGTTGATGAGATCGTCGAACGGATGCTCCCCCGGGCGATCAGTCGCTGGCGCGAGTTATGCGGTGAGGGCGCGCCGCTGTTCGTGGACGTGTTCTGCGAGAAGGGCGCCTTCACCCTCGCCCAGACGCGCCGCATCCTCGAACGCGCGCGCGCGCTCGGCTACCGGCTGAAGATCCATGCCGATGAATTCGAGAACCTGGGCGGTACCGGGTTGGCTATCGAGCTGGGAGCCGCCTCGGCCGATCACCTGGTGGCCACCTCCAAGAGGGAGATCGCCGCGCTCGGCACGAGTTCAACAGTGGCCGTGGCGCTGCCTGGGACTCCCTTTGGGTTGGCCCAATCCGCCTATTCGCCGGCCCGCGCGATGATCGCTGCCGGCGCCACGCTCGCGCTGGCTTCCGACTTCAACCCCGGCACATCCCCGTGCGAAAGCATGCAGATGGCCATCGCGCTCGCCTGCCGCTACATGCGCCTCACTCCGGCTGAGGCCATCGCGGCCGCGACGATCAACGCGGCGGCAGCCCTGGACCTCGCCGATCGCGTGGGCAGCCTGACCGTTGGCAAACAGGCGGATCTGATCGCCCTCGAGATTCCCAGCTATCGCCACCTGGGTTACCGCTACGGGACCAATCTGGTGAAATGGGTGATGCGCGGAGGGAAGCGCGTCGGGCGAGGCTAGCTGCGGTCTTCGGGAAGTCCGGGCGGCGAATCGGATTGCAGCAAACTGGCCACGGCGGCCTCGGCCTGCTCAGCCAAGTGCGACGCGGGTTCCTCTGCCGCGTAGCGCGCCGGATCGTAGGCCTCGGTGAGCGCGCGGCTTGCTTCCGAATTCGACGACAGTTCCTCAAGCGTACGGGCGAATGCCCTGGGAGTCTCCACAGGCGCGCGCACTCGGCCGCGTCCATAGGCCCACTGCAGCGCGGCCTGGTAGGCGCGGCGGATGCGCACGCGGGCCGCATTGGCCTCGCCGCCCAGCGGCAAGTAGGCGGATCGTTTCTTCGCTCCCCTCCCACTCCGGCCGCCAAACAAATTCTGCAATTGGCGCCACAGCAGGTCGCCCGAGAGGATGCTCTCACGCACCTCTTCGGCCATCTCGGTGCGCGCCAGTGCCTCCGACCGCAAACGCAGCCAGAAGACCATCAGGATGAGGCCCGCGATGATCGCGACCGCCACTACCCAGCCGGCGGCCTCAAAGACGGCTGACGGCGCGGCGGTCGTCGCGGGTGCCGCGGCTTGCGCGGTGGCGAGCGCCGGCGAGGTCGGAACTGGAGTGGGCAATAGCATCTCGGGCGAGATGCTTTGGAATAAACTGCGCAATGGATACAGCAGGATGAAGATCAGGACCCCGAATGCCACCAGGACCCACGAGAGGCCGATGGCCACCGCCGCCAGCCCCACCAGCACAATACCTCCCGCTTGAGCGAAGGCGCGCGTGTTGGCCAGGCCGGTGATAAGTAAACCCACGAGCAGCAACCCCGCCGTCAGCCCGGCAACGGTTTGCAGCCAGTAGCGGTCGAGCACCGGCGCAACGGTCGCGCCCTCCCGCTGCACGCGCAACCGCTCGAGGTTGGAGGCGGCCATCGCCACCACTCCGGCCACGAAGACGAGAATGATCGGCCCGAGTGCCTCGCCAACCGTCAGCACCGGCGCCGAGTTGTAGAAAAGGTACAGCAGTACGATCGACATGACGTTGCGCCCAACAGCCAAGCGCACGTCACGCGGGCTGATCGTCCCATGCCCAACCCACTCGCCCCACAACCACAGCGCGAGGCAAGCCAGCGGAATCGGGATGAAGCTGATACGCCAGAGCAGCAACGCGGAAGGCTCAGGCGCCGGGCCGGCTGCCGACCATTCCGACCACAGTGCTGCAGCGGCAAGCCACAACCCAATGAACCCAAGCACCAGGCTGAAGGCGAGGCGCAACCCGGCTGCCTTGATGCGCGGACGAACGAGAACCACACCCATGCTCGAGACGGCCGGCAGCGCCACCAATGCCCACATGACCCAGCCGGCATGCGTGGGTGTGTTGCGCAGGAGGCGCGCGCCCCACACGGCCCACAGGAAGGCACTGCCCGCGGGCATGCAAGCCATGACCAGCGTGAGCAGCACCGAGCTAGACACCGCTCGCCTTCCCAAGCGGCTGCCAGGCAGGATCCACGAAATAGGTCGGCGTGCCGGCGGCAGCTTCCAGCGCGGCGCGATCCTCCGTGAGTCCCACAATGGCCACCGGATGCCCAGCAGACTTGAGGCTGAGAATCTGGGCCACGATGCGCGAACTGAAAAGCGTGGTGAGGACCACCACCGTGGCGCCGTACGGAAGGCGCCGCCGTTCGAGGGCCAGCATCTGGTCGAAAGGGGTGGCGATGTACGGCGTGAGCAGCGCCATCGCCTCCAGGATGCGCGCAAGCTGTGCCGGATGGCGTGTGCTAGGCAGGCGCACCTGGGCGTGCGAATCGCGCATGACGGCATTGGTGTGCACGCCCACCGGGCTGCCGGCCTCCAGCGCCGCACGCGCAAGGGAGGCGGCTACCACCAGCAACGCCTCGAACTTATCACGCAGCGTGCCGGCGTAGGCGGGGTCGATCGTCTGGCCGTTGACCATCAGCACCAGGTGCGGATCGGCACTCGCATCGAAGGTGCGCGTTTGCAGACGGGCATGCCGCGCAGTGGCCTTCCAGTGGATATGCCGCAAACTGTCGCCGGGGCGGTATTCGCGCGCGCCGGCGAGCAGCAATGGATCCTCGAGTAACCAGCGCCGGGCGCGCTTCTCGCCGAACGGACGAGCCGCGAGCAGCGGGATTTCATGCATCGGCACCACACGCGGATAGACGAGGACCGTTTGCACGCGCTGATCCTCGATCGACCGCGAGCGAAACCCGAACAGGTCACCCGAGGAGAGTGAAACCGGGCCCACATCGAACGCGCCGCGGGCGCGCGCCTCAACGCGGTAGCGCCGGCGCACGCGTTCGTATCCGCGCAGGGTGAACGAATGGTCGAGCACCTGGCGCGTGGCGCGGTTGCCCGGCACGAGATCCCGCCCGGAGAGCGCGAGTTCAACCGGCAGTTCATCTTCGGCGCGCAGCCAGGCCAGGGGCAGCGGCTTGGCATTGACCACTTCGATCCACAGGTCGGTCTGCTCGCCGAAGCTCAGGCGGTTGGAGGCCAGGCGGCGGGTGTAGCTCACCGCACGCAGGCAGTACTTTCCCCACAGCCAGGAGGTGAGCACGACCAGCGCCAGCAAGATGCCGAGGAAGACGAGCAGATTGTTGCGCAGCGCCAATCCGACGACGACGACCAGAGCGGCGAGGAACCCGCGCGCCGGGTCGGTCAATGGGCCTTCTCCGACCAGGATTCTTCCACCGGCACCGCGATAGTCTCAACGATCGAGCGCAGCACCTCTTCGAGCGTGCGCTCACGTAAGCGGGCCTGGCTGGAGAGGATCAGGCGGTGCGCAAGAACCGGGGCGAGCAATTCCTGGATATCGTCGGGCAGAACGTACGCCCGCCCGCGCAATGCGGCCAGGCACTGGGCCGTGCGATACAACGCCAACGATCCGCGCGGGCTCACGCCAAGCTGCAGCGCCTCGCTGCGGCGCGTGGCCTCCGCGATGTCGAGCAGGTAGTTCTCGAGCGAGGGGCTCAGGTGGACGGCACGCGTGGTCTGGCTCAGCGCAGCCAGGTCCGCCCCATCGACGACGGCCGCCAGGTCGAGGAGCGGGTCGCTCTTCACGAAGCGGTGCAGAATGGCGCGTTCTTCCTCGCGCGAGGGATAGCCGACTGCCAGGCGCATCAAGAATCGATCGACCTGGGCTTCGGGCAGCGGGAAGGTACCTTCGAGCTCGATCGGGTTTTGCGTGGCGAGGACCAGGAAGGGTGCAGGCAAATGGTGGGTCACGCCGTCCACGGTCACTTGGCGTTCCTCCATCGCTTCCAGGAGGGCCGACTGCGTGCGCGGCCCCGCGCGATTGATCTCATCCGCGAGGACAATCTGCGCCAGCACCGGCCCCGGGCGAAATTCGAACTCGGCCGTTTTCTGGTTGAAGACATTGGTGCCCGTGATATCCGCCGGCAAGAGATCCGGCGTGAATTGGATCCGTTGGAACGAGCAGCGCAGCGAGCGCGCGAGCGACTTGGCCAGCATCGTCTTGCCGATGCCTGGCACATCCTCGATGAGCACATGGCCGGGCCCAAGGAGCGCCGCCACCAGGAGTTCGGTGACCTTCTCCTTGCCGACGATCACGCGAGCGACATTTTCCTGGATGGCACGACCGACGGTGCGGACGCGATCGACATCAAGCTGAGGCATGGCAACTCCGGGGAGGGACTCCGCCGCAACCGAAGTGCGGCCCATGGGCCGCAGCAATCGCGCGGCACGATGAGCGATTGTAACATCGTCGATTCGCGCAGGGGGATTGCACATAGGGCGCACCTCGCTATAATCCTGTCGCAGCGCATCGTCGAAGTCCCATCAAACGGCAACGTCGAGGTTACCCGCCCGATGACCCTGCAATTGCACAAGCTGACCGAGGTGATTCGCGACGTGGGCCGCGCGCTCGCCGACCGTTTGCGCGAACGCCAGGCCCGTCTGCCTCAGGTCGTCGACGCGCTGCGCTTGGCCTCCCAACAGGCTGACCTGGCCGAGCGAGTCGACCGGGCACGAAAGCGCAGTTGGTTCGGCGCCGCGCCTGCGGGCGAAGCGCTCGACCGCATACATCCTGCCCCGGCGGCGCTCACCGGCCTGACGGTGGTGGCCACCGACGGCTCGCAGATCTACCCCGACCGCCACTCCGCCCTGCCCTACTACGCCGTCAATATCGGGTACTTCATCGTGCGCCTGGGCACCGGCCAGACCCATGCCGACTCGCAACCCGAGCTCGTCACCGACCCCGCGCGCCTCTTTCACCGCGGGGAGCCGATTAACGCGCCAACGCTCAACGCGCGGCGCAAGGTAGGCGAGACGCGCGTGCTGGCCGAGCTGTGCCTGCACGAAGCAGCGGGGTCGGACTCCTCCGAGGCGCATCGGGTGGTCGGGCTGATCGATGGCAGCCTGGCGTTGCGCGTTCGCACGGAGGCCATCCCCGGGGAAGAACAGCGCGACCTGGAAAGAGAATACCTGGCGGCGATGGAAACGGTGGCTATCGCGCACGTCCCAGTGGCCGGCTACATCGCACGGCCGGGAGGGTCGCCACTGCTCTCGCTACTCGCGCTGGCGTTGCAGCCTGCCGATAAGCTGGAGTCATATCTCGCGGAGTATTCCGGCCCCTCACGCCCGGCTGGCTTGCCGCCTCCCTTCCGCGACGTGACCGACGGCCAGATGTTCGCCCAGGTATTGCCCTCCGGCGCACGGTCTGCCGTCTATGAGTTCGTGGCCGAATGGAATCAGGTCTATCGGAAGGCGCGTGTGTCCGACAGTTCCGGGCACACGCAAAGCGCACATTTCTTCTACCTCAACGTCGGGCGCTCGGTCCCAGTTGTAGCGCGGGTCGAAGTACCCCAGTGGGTCGCGGCGCAGCCGGCATGGCTCGACATGGTGCACAGCGCGTTGGTAGAGCAGGCCTGGGTGACACTGGACGACCCGTATCCATATGCCCTGGCGCGGGCCGATGAAGAGGCCGTGATCCGGGCGCCGGAGAAAGAGCAGGTCGAGCGCATGCTGGCCCAATCGCTGCTCGCAGCCGGGCTGCAGGCCTCACCTTCCGAGAAGCAAGCCCACAAGCAGCGCGCGCGGTATCGGCGCTAGCGGCTTGCCGAAGGACCCTCTCGGCCTCACCCCCTTCCCCCTCTCCGCCTCGCAGCTCTCTTGCACGATGCGGACAATGGCGGAGAGTGGGTGGAAGTCGACGGTCTGCGTTCATTAGACTTCTAGGCGCACGCGCTGTGCGGCTCTCACGCGACCGTCCGGAGGAGGCTCATCCATGTCGACCCAAGGCACGGCTGTCATCACCGGCGCCTCGAGCGGCATTGGCGCCGAGTTCGCACGCCAACTGGCTGCTCGCGGCTACGAGGTGCTGCTTATCGCGCGCCGGCGGCCTAATCTCGAGAGGTTGGCGTCCGAACTCACCGCACGCCACGGCTCGCCGGTGGAGATTCTTACCGCGGACCTGGCTGACCCCGACCAGGTCGAGCGCGTGGCGGCGCGCCTGGCGCAGTTGGACGAACCGGAGATGCTCGTCAACAGCGCGGGTTTTGGGACCACGGGCCGATTTCTGCGCGTGGATGTCCGCAAGCATCTCGATATGATCCAGGTGCACCTGGCAGCCAATCTGCGCCTGGCTCACGCCGTGCTGCCCGCGATGGTGAAGCGCAAGCGCGGCGCGATTATCAGCGTGGCCTCCATCGGGGCGTTCGTGGCTCTCCCGGGAAACGTGACCTACTGTGCCACCAAGGCCTTTCTCGCGTCATACACCGAGGGGCTCGAAGCCGAACTGAGGCCGGTGGGCATCCGTGTCCAGGTTCTCTGTCCGGGTTTCACCCGCACCGAGTTCCACGACACGCCGGAGTATGCGCGGTTCAATCCAGCGAGCCTGCCGTCCTTTCTCTGGCAATCGTCCGAGCAGGTTGTCTCCGCCTCGCTGCGCGGGCTCGAGCGCGGGCAACGGGTGGTCATCCCCGGCACGTTTTACCGCCTGATGATCGGCCTGGGCGCCCTGCCAGTCGTTGGGCACGCCCTGCGCGCGGCCCTCGTGCGCCGGATGATGTTCGCCCGTAAGTCGGGAACACGCGACGCACGGTAGTTGGGTCCGCGGGCGGCCTGAGCGAACCGTTCGTTCGGGAAGGGCGCTCCTGCATTGGGTTCCACACGCGGGCCACGTCTCGATTATGATTGTCATCGGCGGCCGATTCTTCTCCATCCGCAGGAGGTGAGGGGTGCAAAATTACCTGATCGACATGGATGGAGTCATCGTGCAGGGCGAGGAACTCATCCCCGGGGCCGATGCCTTCGTCGACTACCGGCCGACGCGCATCGTCGAGTCCGTTGCGGATCTCGAGCGCGATGGAGATCCTTCATGAGCCGGATGCCGAAACCTGCTTCGCCGCTCGTCGGGCGAGTGTTGCGCGCGAGTGTCAGCGAATTCACCCTGGGCTGCCGCGCTCAGGGCGGCCAGCTGCCCGCCTTCGGCAGCCTGGTGCGGGTGGTCGCGGACCGGGACGCCGATCCACAAGCGGTCGAGATCCTGGGCGTAGTAGCCGATCTGCGCCTGGAGGATGATCCCTTCGTGCGCCAGTTGGTCAGCGCCGAGGTGAGCGACGAATACATCAACGACCAGCGCAACCGCCGCCAGGTGCCGATTGAAGTGCGCGTGATACACGCCGGGTTCTTTGATGCCCGGGCCGCAGCCTGGCACGCCTTGCCCCCGCGCCCGCCGCTGGCCCTCGAGCAGATCTTCGCCTGCACGCCCGATGAGGTACGACGCTTCTGCGCCCCGGGCGGACCCGGCGAGCGCGCCTGGAAGCTCGGCTTCTTGGCCTTGCTGATTGAAGCTCAGGCCGGCGATGCATTGCTCGGCGCGGTGCTGGCCCACATCGCCCAGGTCTTCGAAGGCGAGGCCCGCCTCGAATTCGCGCGCGAGGCGGGTCGCGAGTTGGCCCGGCTGCTCTCGGCGGATGTGCTGCGCCTGAGCCGCCTCCTGCCTCAAATCGGTCAGACCCTGACCGGGGCGGCCGGCCGCCTCTAGCGCACGCCGCAGCCCGCCCCGTCCACGAGGATCATCATGCCTGATTCGGATCTGGATACTTTTCTCGGCCGGCCGCCGCTCACGCGCGGCGCGCGCCCACTGGGCGTCGTCGTCGGGGGATCGCTCTCGCACGGCCTGGAGGTCATGCTCGACCCGCACACCGTGCTGGAGGGGTTGGCCGTCGGCCGCTATGTGGTCATCCACGGCCAGACCCGCAAGCGTTTCTTCGGCATGGTCACCGACCTCTCGCTCGGCGCCACTCAACCGGACCTCGCCAGCCATCCGCCGGCGGCCGACGACGCCTACTCGGCCGAGGTCTTGCGCGGCACCGCGGCCTTCGGCCTGATGCACGTGGCGCCGATGCTCGAGCTGACCGCCGAAGGGGGCGAGCCGCGCCCGATCAAGACGATCCCCGCCCACTTCGCACAGGTGCTGGAGGCCTCCGAAGCGGAGGTCAACCTGGTGTTCGGCGCCGAAGACCGGAGCCACTTCCACATCGGCGCGCCGCTCGAAATGAACGAGGTGCATGTCAACCTCGATCTGGCGCGCCTGGTCGAGCGCTCGTCCGGCGTCTTCGGCAAGAGCGGCACCGGCAAGTCGTTCATCACGCGCATGCTCCTGGCCGGCGTCGTGCGCGCCGGGCTGGCCTCCTGCCTGGTGTTCGACATGCACAATGACTACGGCTGGTCGGTGCGCGACGAAACCGGCCGCGAGTATAAGGGCCTGCGCCAGCTTTTCACCGACGGACGTGTCAGCGTGATCACCCTCGACCCGGAAACCTCGCGCCACCGCCAGAGCAAGACCGACCGCGAACTGCGCATCTCCTTGCGGCAGATCGAGCCGGAAGATGTCGAGCTGCTGGCCGGGCTACTTGGGCTGAGTGAAATCCAGGTGGGCGCGCTGCACTTCCTGCGCCGCCGCCTGGGCCGGGATTGGATCGTCAAACTGCTGGCCGAAAAAGAAAGCGATGAACTCAAAGAATTGGTGGACGAGGAACGCCTAATGGCCGGCACGCTCGGCGCAATCCAACGCAAGTTCGAACTCTTCCGCCGGCTGCCCTTCCTGCAAGAAGACCCGCTGGGGGAGGACGCCGTGGAGGAGATCTTCGCCCGCTTGAATCAAGGCACGAGCGTGGTTTTGGAGTTTGGCAGGTACGGCACCCAGCTGGAAGCCTATCTGCTCGTGGCCAACTACCTCACCCGCCGCATTCACGGGCGCTACGTCGAGCGCAAGAACCGCGCCGCGGGCGGCCAGGCCCAGGATCCGCGCCCGCTGGTCATCGTCATCGAGGAGGCCCACAAATTCCTCGACCCGACCGTGGCCGGGCATACTATCTTCGGCACAATCGCCCGTGAGCTGCGCAAGTACAACGTGACGCTGCTGGTTGTGGATCAACGGCCGAGCGCCATCGACGAAGAGGTGATGAGCCAGATCGGCACGCGGGTGACCTGCCTCTTAGATAACGAGGCCGACATTCGCGCGGTGTTCTCGGGAGTCTCGGGAGCGGGCGCGCTGCGCGAGGTATTGGCACGGCTCGACACACGGCAACAAGCGCTCATTCTGGGTCACGCGGTGCCCATGCCGGTGGTGGTGCAGACGCGTGAATACGGCGAGGCATTCTACGCCGAGTTGACCGGGGCCACCGATGAGGGGGAGCGTAAAGCCCGGCGCGACCGGACGCGCAAGGCTTTGTACGGCGAATAGCCTGCCTCCTGCAGGCTGAGGCCGCCGGGAGCACAGCTTTTGCACATCTCCCGTCCAGGCACACAACCCGCACTTGGCGTAGAATCGAGCCAGTCTGCGGCCTCTCTCTCACGACGGCCGCAGCGATGGAGTGGGCATGACGCGCATTCTGGTTGTGGATGACGAACCCGATACCACTCGCCTGGTGTCGCTCACCATGGAGCGAGCCGGCTATGAGGTCATCCCCTGCTACTCCGGCAAGGAAGCCTTGACCCTAGCGGAGACCCAGACTTTCGACCTTATCCTCTTGGATGTGATGCTGCCTGACCTGGACGGCTACGAGGTTGCTCGGCGGCTGCTCACGCGTGACACCCCCGCGCCGCCGATCCTGTTCTTCAGCGCGCGCGGCTCGCTCGAAGATCAACAAAAGGGGCGCGCCCTGGGTTGGGGCTACCTGGTCAAACCGGTGCGCCTGAGCACGCTCCTCGACAGCGTGCGCCGTTCATTGGGCGAGCAGACCGGCTAGCCCTGTGCCCGGCTCCACCTCGCCCCGCCACGCCTACACTCCCGATTCCGATCTCCAATTCGTCGAAGCCTGCGCCCCGGAGCTGGAGGCCTATCTGAAGGCCTCCGTCATCTACTGGCCGCTCGCACAGCCCAAAGGTCACAGCCCGCTGCCTCGGCTGACCCTCGGCGGGTTGCTGCTCGCGCTGCACCGGCTGAGCGCGGTCGATCGCGATCTGCCGGCCGAGCAGGCCGTGCGCCTCACCCGGGCCCGCACGCAAATCGAAACCGAACGCCTGCGTCGGAGGGCCGCCATCGGCGCGAAGATGACACTTGAGACGCATGCCCGACTCAGCCTGTGGCGCGCCTACCTCGACGACCTGAGCGAATCACCCGCCTCCAATGCGGACCTGTATCCGACCGAGATACGCCAGCGCGCGATGTTGCAGCTGCTGGCCACTGCCCCCGAAACCGGCCCGCTTCCCGCCGAGGCGGGCCAGGCGATGCAAGCCCTCGACGCACGCCTGCGCGAGATGTTTGCCGCGGGCTCCTTCGTGTGGGATGAACAACTCGCGCCCGCTTTCTCCCCGCCCGAGTACTGGTTCCTGTACGGGCGGCCAACGGAGAAGGGCGAGCGCGAGGGGTAGGAAACTGCCAAGAGGGACCGACGCTTTCAATCCCCCCCACCGATGATGGAGGCCCGGCCAGCACGGCGCGGTTGCCCCAGAGCGTGAGATGATCTCGTAGGGGCGATTCACGAATCGCCCCGAGCCCGCGCCGCGATGCCTCTCCTCATGGAACGGTTTCCCCACCGCCCGAGATGATATCGGCGCGTCTGCCCCACCCCTTGTCTTTCTCCCGGCGATTTGATGTGTAGGCTCGAGTGCATCATGCCGGGGGAGCAGTCGATGAAAGAAGCGGGGGCCTGTGGCCCCCGCTTCTTTGAGCGTGTCCAAGCATTCCTGGTTCGCGTGTGCGCGCAGCCTACTTGGCGTAGTCCACGGCGCGCGTTTCGCGGATGACCGTCACTTTGATCTGACCCGGGTACTGCAGGCTCTCTTCCACTTTCTTCGCCACATCGCGCGCCATGCGCACCGCCGCCAGGTCGTCCAGATCCTCCGGCCGAACCATGATGCGCACCTCGCGCCCGGCTTGCAGCGCGTAGGCTTCGGTCACACCCTTGAACGAGTTGGCGATATCCTCCAGGGTGCGGATGCGCTTGACATATTGCTCGAGGTTTTCGCGGCGTGCGCCGGGTCGCGCACCCGAAATGGCATCCGCCGCCTCGACGATGACCGCTTCCACGCTCGATTGGTCCACCTCATGGTGGTGCGCGGCGATCGTATTGACCACTTCCGGCGCCACGCCATAACGCGCGGCAAAGTCCGCCCCGATCTGCGCGTGCGTGCCTTCTACATCGTGGTCCATGGCCTTGCCCAGGTCGTGCAGCAGGCCCCCGGCCCTGGCCACCGCCACGTTCGCCCCGAGTTCGGCGGCGATCACGCCAGCCAGCAGCGCGGATTCGATGGCATGCGCATGCTGGTTCTGGCCGTAGGAGGTGCGGAACTTGAGTGTGCCCAGCTTCTTGAGGATTTCCGGGTGCAGCCCGGGCACGCCCGCCTCGAAGGCCGCCCGCTCGCCCTCTTCGATGACCACCTGATCCACTTCCTTGCGTGAATCCTCCAGCACCTTTTCGATGTGCGCCGGGTGAATGCGCCCGTCCAGGATGAGCTTAGCCAGCGCACGGCGCGCCACCTCGCGCCGCACCGGGTCGAAGGAGGAAATGGTCACGGCTTCGGGTGTATCGTCCACGATGACGTCCACGCCCGCCGCCTGTTCGAAGGAACGGATGTTGCGCCCGTTGCGGCCGATGATGCGCCCCTTCATCTCCTCGCCCGGCAGCGGCACCACCGATACCGACACCTCGGCCACATGGTCGGAGGCCACTCGCTGAATGGCTTCGGCGATGACCTCGCGCGCGCGCCGGTCGCCTTCGGCGCGGGCCTCTTCTTCGATCTGGCGAATGGTGCGAGCCATGTCGTTGCGGCTCTCGCGTTCCACTTCCGCCAAGAGCTGCCCGCGCGCTTCTTCCACCGACATCTGTGCCACGCGCTGCAGTTCGGCCGTGCGGTCGGCGCTCAGTTTCTCGATCTCGTTTGTGCGCCGGTCGAGCGCGCTCTGGCGCTTGTTGAGCGCCTGTTCTCGCTGCTCGGTGCGCTCCACCTTGTTGTCGATCTCCGTGCGGCGACGAATGAGTCGTTCGTCCTCACGCGCCAGCTCCGCGCGACGGCGCCCGGCTTCAGATTCGGCCTCGTCGCGCAGGCGGATGGCGGCATCGCGCGCCTGCAGTTCGATCTGGCGCGCACGCCCCTGCGCCTCGCCCAGTTCCTTCTCTAAGGCGGTCCGTCGCGCCACCGCCTCACGATCGAGTTGCTGCTGGCGGTACCAGAACCCCAGCCCAGCGCCGAGCGCAATGCCCAAAAGCGCCGCCAGACTGCCAACGATTATCGGTACAGACATCGTGCGCTCTCACTTTCCGGCTTGCCGGCGCGGCACCGAGTCGGCCTGAGGCGCTGCGTTCTGTTCGCCCCACACCTCCTCGACGACCGGCCGAGCCACATCGTATGTAAACCCTCTCCGTCCCAAGTAACCCAGCAATCGCTGGAAGAATTCCTTCCGTTCGACCCCGCTCATCCGGCGCGCATACCCGCGGGCGGCCGATCGCGCGGCGTTCTCATCGTCCACTTCGGCCAGCGCCTGGGCTGCGCTCTCCTCGCTCACACCTTTGCGTCGCAGTTCCGCAGCCAGCGCGCGCCGCGAACGGGGCCGAAACGCACTGCGATTCTCCACCCAGGTGCGCGCGAAACCGGCGTCGTCCACCAACCCGCGCTCCACCAGCCGCGCCAGAGCGGCTTCGCGAACCGCCGCCTCCAGCCCGCGCCGCCGCAGGTAGTCGTCGAGCTCGCGGCGCGCGCGCGGCCGGCGGGCCAGCAGGCTCAGGCAGCGTTCCACCCCCTGCTCAACGGCGTCGTCGGCCTCCAGCCGGGCTACCTCGTGCGGGCCGAGGTGCTGCCCGCGGCGCAGCCCCGCCGCCAGCACTTTGGCCAGCGAGAAGGCCCAGGCGCCGTTGAGGTAGATGTTGACTCGCTTGCCGCCGCGGCCCAGCCGCAGCGCGGTAATCTCGCCTTCGGTGTCCATACGCAAGCAGCCGTGACCATTTGCATGGCACGGCTGCCGTGTCTCGTTGGGCGGCCCGCATGGCCGCGCCTTCCATTGTCGACTGCGATGGCCGGTGGACGCCGGTCAGAATCGAACGGGCTTCAGCGAATCGGCTCTGCTCCCACACGCCGCGGGCAAGGCCGAGAGACTGTTCGCCACAGGTGCACTCCACGTGCTATCAAACTCAACACCGGTTCACCATCCCCGCCCGGCGCACTGCGTGCACCCGGCGGAAGTCCATCGTCGTCGTCAAGGGAGTCACTGGCAGGCCGTGCCGCGGGCGGCTGGCGCCCGCCTGCACGCTCACGATCAAGTTTCCTCGTTCGGCTCCTCTTCTTCAGGTGAGGTTGCGAGATTGACGCCTTGCAGATTGGTCAACACCTGTTCGCGAACCGTCTGGTCGATCTGGGCGGCGAGATCGGGATGCTCCTTGAGATACTGCTTGGCATTCTCGCGCCCCTGACCGATGCGCGTGTCGCCGAAAGAGAAGAAGGCGCCGCGCTTCGCGATCAGGCCGAGCGTCGCACCGATATCGATGAGGTCTCCCTCCTTGGAGATGCCCTCGTTGTACATGATGTCGAATTCTGCTTCGCGGAAGGGGGGCGCCACTTTGTTCTTGACCACCCGCACGCGGGTGCGGCTGCCCACCACCTCGGCCCCCACTTTGATGCTCTGAATACGGCGTACGTCCAGGCGAATCGAGGCATAGAACTTGAGCGCCATGCCGCCGGTCGTCGTCTCGGGGTTGCCGAACATCACGCCGATCTTCTGGCGCAATTGGTTGGTGAAGATCATCGCCGTGTTGGATTGCTTGATGACGCCCGAGAGTTTGCGCAGCGCCTGGCTCATCAGCCGCGCCTGCATGCCCATGGTGGCGTCGCCCATGTCGCCTTCAATCTCGGCCCGCGGCACGAGGGCCGCCACCGAATCGACGACCACCGCGTCCACTGCGCCCGAGCGCACCAACGTCTCGGCGATCTCGAGCGCCTGTTCTCCAGTATCGGGTTGGGCGATGTACAGGTTGTCGGTGTTGACGCCGCAGCGCGCGGCGTACGAGGGGTCGAGGGCGTGCTCCATGTCGATGTAAGCGCACGCCCCGCCGAGCTTCTGGGCCTCGGCCACGATGTGCTGACACAGCGTCGTTTTGCCGGAGGCCTCCGGGCCAAAGATCTCGCTCACGCGCCCGCGCGGAATGCCGCCCACGCCCAGCGCCAGATCGAGCGCCAGCGACCCGGTGGGTATCACCTGCACCGCCAGCTGAGTCGCATCGCCCAGGCGCATCACCGCACCGTCCCCAAACTGTTTGCGGATTTGCGCGAGTGCCGCTTCGAGTGCTTTTTCGCGTCCTGCGCTCATGGCCTCCCCCCGATTCGCGCCCCCTGTCGGTATTTCGAGAGTGTACTCGAATCACTAGGCGAAAGCAAGCCGAGCGGCGTTCGAGGGCTGTTTTGGAGAGGGCACAGCATGCCTTACGCCTTCCCGCGCTCGCGCGGGCCGCGCACGTGTTCCGCGTTGGGGAAAACGCATCTCCACGGCGGCGACGGCTCGCCGGCCGCGAGGGAGCATTGCCCCACCCCCTGCCCCCTCCCCGCCAGCGGGGAGGGGGATTCTTTTCTTTCTTGGGAGCGGGGAGCTTCGCTCCCCACTCCCAGAGGCCCACTCCCCTCGATGAAACCAGGAACGCATGGTCAGGTGATCTCTGTGCATACGGTGCAATCGTAGGGGCTGCCGGTTGCGGCAGCCCCTCATTGGGGTTCGTCAGCGTGCGCGCCAGCCCCTCAGGCGCAGGCTGTTGGAAACGACAAACACGGACGAGAAGGCCATCGCACCCGCGGCCAGAATGGGGTTGAGAAATCCCAGGGCCGCGGCCGGGATGAGCACCACGTTGTAGAAGAACGCCCAGAACAAGTTTTGCCTGATGGTGCGCAGAGTCCCGCGCGAGAGGGTGATGGCCTTGGCCACGCCGCGCAAGTCGCCGCTCATCAGCGTAATCGGGGCCGCGGCCATCGCCACATCGGTGCCCGTGCCGATGGCGATGCCGACTTCGGCTTGGGCCAATGCGGGGGCATCGTTGATGCCGTCGCCGACCATCGCCACGCGCTGGCCCTCCGCCTGCAAGCGCTTGACCTCGGCCGCTTTGTCACCCGGCATCACTTCGGCCAGCACCCGGTCGATGCCCACGGCGCGGGCAATGGCTTCGGCCGAGGTGCGGTTGTCGCCGGTGATCATCACGACCCGCAGCCCGAGGCCGTGCAATGCCTCAATCGCCTCGCGCGAGCCATCTTTCACCGTGTCGGCCACGGCGATCAGCCCGGCCGGCCGGCGATCGATGGCCGCCAACATCACCGTCTTGGCCTCCGCCTGTAAGCCCAGCATCTCGCTCATCAGCCCATCGGGCGAAATGCCCAGCGCCTGCATGTAGCGCGCATTGCCCACATGCACGGTGTGTCCGTCCACCTGCGCCTGCACCCCTTGACCACTCTCGGCCTGGAAGGCATGCGCTTCGGCCAGCTCGATTCCGCGCGCGCTGGCCGCGGCCAGGATGGCCTCACCCAGCGGATGCTCTGAGCCGCGTTCGGCCGAGGCTACCAGGCGCAGGAACTCGGCTTCGCCGCGCTCCCCGGCGCTCAAGCGGATATCGGTGACTTGCGGCATGCCGCGCGTCACGGTGCCTGTCTTGTCGAGAGCCACCGTTGTCAGGCGCCCGGCAAGTTCGAGGGCTTCGGCATTCTTAAACAGGATGCCCAACTCGGCGCCCTTGCCGGTACCTACCATGATTGCGGTTGGTGTGGCCAGGCCCATGGCGCACGGGCAGGCGATGACCAGGACCGCGACCGCGTTGATCAGCGCGCGCGTGAAGGGCGTCACCTCGGCCGCCGGAGTCCCGCCGAGGACGAACCACCCGGCAAACGTCAGGGCGGCGATACCGATGACGATTGGAACAAATACAGCGGATACACGATCGGCCAGGCGCTGGATCGGCGCGCGGCTGCCCTGGGCCTCTTCGACCATGTGGATGATCTGCGAGAGCACGGTGTCGCGCCCAACTTTGGTGGCCTCGAAGGTGAAGGCCCCCTGGCGGTTGATCGTCGCGCCGATGACTCCCTCGCCGCGCTGCTTGGTGACTGGCATCGCCTCGCCGGTGATCATCGACTCATCGACGGTCGACCGGCCCTCGACGATAACCCCGTCGACGGGGATCTTCTCGCCGGGGCGCACGCGCACCAGGTCGCCCGCCGCCACGTCGTCCACGGGTACATCGCGTTCCTGGCCGTCACGCACCACGCGCGCCGTGCGCGCCTGCAGGCCCATCAGCTTGCGCAATGCGTCGCTGGTGCGTCCTTTGGCACGCGCCTCGAGGTATTTTCCGAGCACGATCAACGTGACGATCACCGCGGCCGTCTCGAAATACACGTGCCCCGGCAAACCGAAGAGCAGAACCGCCAGCGAGTAGAAGAATGCCGCCGAAGACCCCATGGCGATGAGCACGTCCATGTTGGCCGATCCGCTGCGCAGTGCCTTGAATGCGCCGACGTAATACTGCCAGCCCACGTAGAACTGCACCGGCGTGGCCAGGCCCATCAGCAGCCAGTCGAACCATGCGGCGTGGCCGATGTCGTGCGGAATGAGGTCGAAATCGCGAGCCATGGCTAGGGCGAACAGCGGCAGAGTGAAGATCAGCCCCACCCCCAGCCGCCGCCGCTGGTGAGCGATCTCGCGTTCGCGGGCGCGCGCCTCGGCATCCTCCGGGGCGCCTTCCGCCTCGAGCACTTCGAAGCCTGCGGCTTGCACCGCACGCCTCAGTTCCGACTGAGTGACTTCGGTCGGCAAGTAGCGCACCACCGCCCGCTCCGCCGCAAACGAAACGCCGGCCTCGAGCACGCCCGGAATGCCCTGCAAGCGTCGCTCAAGGCGTTGTGCGTCGCTGGCATCGCTCATGCGCCGTATGGCCAGGCTGGCCTCGCCCGTGGCTACGTCGTAGCCCACCGCGCGAATCTTGGAGATGATCGCCTCCTGGCCGAGCTCGGCCGGGTCGAACTCGATCACCGCGCGTTCGGAGGCCAGGTTGACGGTGGCCGAGGTCACGCCGGGCAGGCGCTTCACATTGCGTTCGATGGTGGCCACGCAATTGGCGCAGGTCATGCCCGTGATCGGAAGCGTCAGATGTTGCGTGCTCATGCTTGGGTTACCTCGAATTGCACACCCGCGGACGCCCCGCCGCGCTCAGTTGGCCGGGGGGTAGTTGATGTCCGCAAGCCGTGCGCGCAGGGTTTGGTCGCTGGCTGGTGCATCGAACTGGATGGTGACCTTCTTGGTTGCCAGGTCGGCCTCCACCTTCTGCACGCCGGTAAGGGTTGCTACTTCGCTCTGGATGGTGTGAACGCAGTGGCCGCACGAAATGTTCGGAACGGAATAGGTTACGGTAAGCATGGATCCTCCTTAAGGATTGAGAAACTAGACACGCGACGACATTTCAAAGACTTCGGTGATTTCTTTGAGAACTCGCTCGCGCTCATCGGCGCTCTTGCCGCGGATGGCGGTGGTGACGCACGAGTGCAAGTGGTTCTCAAGCACCATGGTGGAGACGCGGTTGAGGGATGACTGCACCGCCTGGATCTGGCGGATGACGTCGACGCAGTAGGTATCGCGCTCCATCATCTTGACCACGCCTTCCAGGTGGCCCAAGGCATTGCGCGTGCGCTTAAGGACCTCTTCACGGTGTTCCATGGCACCTCGCCTTTCCCTACACCCCCCCCAGGGGGGTGGGGTAGGCTCAGTATAGCCCTGCCCAGCGGCGGCTGTCAAGAGGCCCCCCGCCAAGCAAAAAGCGAGCCCACGTGGGCTCGCTTAAAGGGCTTCCGGGGTGCCCCGGCCGTCGCCAGCCGGGTCAATTCGGCGAACAGGAAGCGCAATGGCCTCCAGCGCACGATCCGCATCCGCCCGAAGTACCCGCCACCGACTGCCCTTCGCTTTGCGCAAAGAACAGCGAGAGCTTGCGGCGGGTGTGCGCGCCGCCGCACTTCTCGCAGGCAATGGCCGTGTCGGCTTGGCTCATCGGCCGCAGCGTGTCGAAATCCTTGCCACAGTCCTCACACTTGTACTCGTAGATGGGCATATCCCGCTCCTGGCACCGAATGCTGGCCGCATTCTACTCCAGGAGGCCGACTTCGTGAAGAGGTCTGCGCGGCCAAGGCCTCCCCGTGTTGCGATCGTGCGCAGGGGTTGTCCCGCGCCCGCGTGAGGCCGGGCATCCGCGCTGGCGATGGACTCGACCGCGCCACTCAGGACAATTGCGCCCCCGACGGTCAGGCCGCTGTTCGAAGAGATCTCGATTGTGGAACCCGAGAATGCCGTGAGGGCCTCACGATCCATGAGGGCCGCCGCCCGGGCCGGGATTCAACGCGAACCTTAGACCAACTTCGGCTGGGGAGGAGCCAGAGGGGAGCCTGCCCGGGGGATGGGACTTCGGCTACTTAGAGCGGACGATCTGAAAATGGTCGAAATCGCGGGCCACCGTGGTGTTGTCGAAGACTTCCTTCGCCTCGTCCAGGATTTCGCGCTCCCGGTAGCGGCGCGAGATGTGAGTGAGGAAGAGCTGGCGCACACCGGCCTCCTGCGCCAGGCGGGCTGCCTGACGTGCGGTCAGGTGCGCGAACTGGCGGGCCATCTCCGCCTCGACTTCCAGGTAGGTGGCCTCGATGACGAGGCCATCGGCCAGATGACAGACCTCCAACAAATCTTCGGTGCGGCCGCAGTCGCCCACGTGCACCAGCCGGGTCCCGGCGGCGAGGGGCCCAAGGACCTCCTCGGGCTGAACGGTGCGCCCATCCGCGACTTGCACTGCGCGGCCTGCCACAAGCTCGCGCCGTAACGGACCGGCCGGTACATTCAAAGCTTCCGCCCGCTCGACGATGAATGGCCGGCGCGGCTTCTCCTCAAACAGGAAGCCAAAGGTCCCCTGCCCCCGATGACTTACCGGGAAGGCGTGCAACGCAAAGTCCTCGTCCTCGAGCACCACGCCCGGCTCGAGTTCGCACAACTCGATCGTCATGGGCGGGCGCGCGCCGCGCAGCACGACTCCGAACAGAAGGTCGCGGATGCGCGCCAGCGCGGCCGAGCCGGCCCAGATTTCGAGGCGTTCGATGGTCTCCCAACGCGCAAAAGTGGAAAGCAAGCCGGCCAAACCGAGGATGTGATCGAGGTGCGCGTGGGTGATCAGGATCTTGTCGAGCCGCTTGAAGCCCAGCCCCGACTGCAGGATCTGGCGCTGGGTGCCCTCACCGCAATCGATGAGAAAGCGGTGCTCACGATGCATGACCACTTGCGCCGGCAACCCGCGCTGGATGGAGGGCGCCGAAGCGGAAGTGCCGAGGAAAACGATTTCGAACACGGGAAGCCTCAGAGGCGGGCCGGGGTTGGAAAAGGATTGTACCCTAATCAGATGGGCCGTCGCAGCCGCCGGCGGCGCACCAACAGCAGGCCTTCACCTCTTGGCCCAGACCCCTGTGCGTTGAAGGGTGAGTTCCCGCCCAGGCAGAGAGAAATCGCCCGCAGCGTGCGCGGGCGATGGCAGGTGAGCCTCGCGCTCAAAACCCGGTCAGGGAGTCGGCGAGGGGGTCGGAGTCTCGCCACCTGGGGTGGCCGAGGGCACGGCGGTCGGACGCGAGGCGGCACAATCGCGGTTGGCCCGGCCGAGCTCATCGCTGTAGTCCGGGTTGGATGGCTGCAGGTTGGCAGCAGCCTGGAACTGCGCCACCGCGTCGCACGGTTTGCCCTCTTGCATAAACTGTTCGCCATAACCGAACAGGGCGGCAGGATACTTGATGGGCGTGTCGCGAAAGAAGGGCGCCATCGCATAGACCTGGCCGAAGGTTTCAACCGCCTTCTCCCAATCGGTTTCGAAGTACACATTGGCCGCCTGATACAAGTTGAGCAGCAGTTGCGCCCAATCGGCGCGCTGGCTGGCATGATTGTCGAGCGGCGCATAGTTCTTGGCCAAGTCGAGGTAATACAAGCCCTCTTCAAGTTTGCCCTGATCGATCAGGGCCACCCCTTGGTTACGCAGCGCGATGAACAACAAGCCGTCGACACGGAAAGGCTGGAAGTCGGGCGCGTCGACCCGCAGCAGGATTAGGGTCTGGATCATCCCCGTCCAGTTCTTATCGCTGAACTGCTGCTGAGCCTGAGCGAAGAGCTGCTCCGCGTGCGGCAAATCGAGGGTGGCCGTCGGCGGCGGCGTGGGGGTGCCGGTCGGGGTGGGCGTGGAGTTGAGCCCGCGCAAAGCCTCCTCCAGCAGCGCGCTGGCCGCCGGATAGTTCGGATCCAGGCTGAGGACGAACTCGAGCCGCTGACGGGCGAACGAATAGCGCCCGGCGCCCATGTCCGCGATGGCCAGATCGAACTGCTCGCGCGCCTGGGCTTCCACCGTAGCGCGCGCCAGGCGCGCGCGAGTCGTCGTGCCGGACAGGAATCCTCCGGCCACCGCCAGAATGACGGCTGCCAAGAGAATCGCCAGGCCGATAAACACGAGCCGCCGGCGTGAACGAGGGGCAGGTGGGGCAACCGGAAGATCGGACATGGCGCGGATTATACCGTATCCCTCCTGCGCACCCGCGTGCGGCGCACTTGACGCCCATCCTCCCGCGCATTACCATCCCCGCAGAAGGGCCTATGTATCTCGGCAGCAACCGTTGGCGTATGACCAAGAAACCTCCGCGCCGCCCGAACCTGTGGCGGATCGGATTCTTGTTGCTGCTCATCGGCGGCGCGATCTATCTCAATCAGTTCATCGTGCCGCACATTCCACCGCCCTTCATCCCGACCGCGACCGCCACGCGCAGCCCGGCCTCCTTTGCGCAGGAAGCGGAGGCCCTCTTCCGCGAGGGCAAGCTCGCGGCCACCGAAGATGCCTACCGCCGGGCCATCCGGGTGGATCCCTCCAACGCCGACCTGCACATCGCGCTGGCCCGCACGCAGGTCTTCTCGCGCAAGTACAACGAGGCGCTCGAGAGCGCGCAGAACGCGTTGCTGCTTTCGCCGCAAGACCCGATGGCCTGGGCTGTCTACGGCTGGGTGCTGGATTACCTGCCGGGTCGGGTGGATGAGGCCGAGCGCGCGGAACGCCAAGCCCTGGAGCGCGACCCGGGCCTGCCACTGGCCAATGCCTACCTGGCCGAAATCCTCTCGGACCAAGGCGAGTGGCAAGATGCCTCCACCGTCGCGCGCCAGGCGCTGGCCGCCTCGCCGGACTTAATGGAAAGCCATCGCGCGATGGGCTACGTCTACGAGAGCACAGCCAACTACGACAAAGCGATCGAGGAGTACAAGGCGGCGGTGGCCATCCACCCCAACCTGGCCACGCTTTACATCTCGCTCGGCAACAACTACCGGGCGCTGGGTGACGTGAACGGCGCGGTCGACAGCTACCTGCGCGCCACGGCCCTCGACCCGGCCAACCCCGAACCCTACTCGAGTATCGCTCGGACCTATGCCGGCGATGGGCAGTTTGGCAAGGCAGCCCAGTATGCCGAACAGGCCGTAGGATGGAACATGCTCGACCCGCGGCTTCACGGCTTGCTGGGCGTGATGTACTATCACAACAACCAGTTCGAGAAGGCGCTGCCCGAACTCAACCTGGCCATCGCCGGCGGTCAGACAGACCAGGGGCCGGTGGCCGGCGTGCCCCTCGATCGGGGCACGGTGGGTGAGTACTACTGGACCTACGGGTTGGCTCTGGCAAAGCTCGACCGGTGCGAAGAAGCCGTGCCGCTCTTCCGCCTGGTGCTGGCCGGCATTCCGGATGACGAACTGGCGGTGGGTAACGCCACCGAGGGGCTGGTGGTGTGCAAAGAAATCTCACCGACGGCTACGCCCATGCCCTCTCCCTGAGCCATCATGAACCTGCGCGGTAACCGCTTCAGCCCGTTTCCGGAAGGCCCTCGCCTCCGCATTGGGCGCGTGGCGATATACGCCGCGCTCATCGTTGCGGGCGCGGGGCTCTTCAGCCTGCTGGACAGCGGGCGCATCCAGCCGCTCTATTCGCCGACCCCCACGCCTACCCGCCCGGCCGCCTCGCACTTGGCCGAGGGCCAGGCCTTCTTCGATGCCGGCCAGTTGGATGAGGCCATCCTCGCCTACCAGCGTGCGCTCGCCCTCGACCCGGACAACGCCGAGTTGTGGATCGAACTGGCGCGCATTCAGACTTATTCCAGCGATCTGGTGACAACCGACGCCGACCGCTCGGCTCGCCTTGGCGATGCACAGCAGTCCATCGCCAAGGCCCTTGAGCTCGCCCCCGAAAACCCCACCGCCTACGCCATCAAGGCGCTGGTGCTCGATTGGAGCGCCGACCCGGGGTTGGTGGGCGTGGAGCGCAGCTCGGCACTGCTCAACGAGGCTGCTCAATCTGCCGTCAAGGCGCTACAACTCGAGCCGAACAACCCTCTGGCGCTCGCCTTCATGGCGGAGGTTTTGGCCGATCAACTCAACTGGTCGCAGGCTCTCGACGTCGGCGAACAGGCCGTGGGCCTGGCGCCGCAGGTCATGGATGTGCACCGCGCCTACGCCAAAGTGCTCGAAAGCAGCGGCGACTACACCGGCGCTATCGCCTCCTACCAGCAGGCCATCGCTCTCAACCCGAACTTGCCTTTCCTGTATCTGAGCATGGGCGCCAACTACCGCTACCGGCGCAAACCGCCGGATGACCCCAACGCCGCACAGCGCGATTTTGACCTGGCGCTGGAAGCCTACTCCATGGCCGCGCGCCTCAACCCGAAGAACCCGCTGCCGTATCTCTCGATCGCCAGCACCTACGCCAACCAGGGCGAGTTCTTCATCGCCGAGCGCAATGCGCAGAAGGCGCTGACCCTCGACCCGACCAATGCCGACATCTACGGGCGCCTGGGCGTGCTCTATTATCGCGCGCGCAACTACGAGGGCAGCCTGCCGGTGCTGCGCTGCGCCGTTCGCGGCTGCCCCTCCGCGGAGAACGAGGAAGGCCACCGCCTGGCCGGGGACGACCTGGTGCTGGACGTGACCGCGCTGCCGCTCTCGGCCAGCACGCTCAACTACTACTACACCTACGGCTCGGCGCTGGCCTACTTCGGTGGCTGCGCCGAGGCCCAGCAGATTTTCGCCGAGCTGCGCGCCTCGCCCTGGATCGACAGCGACGTGGAAGGCATTATTCAGGTCGGGGAACGCATCTGCACGGGCGCCGCATCCGCCTCCTCGGCCACGTCCACCCCGTAGAATCGCAGCGCGCGGCGGAGAGTCCGCCGCGCGCGTCGCGCCATTCGTCTTAGCGTGCGATCGGGATCAGACGGCGCTCACCGACACGAAGACCATCGGCCGCCGCTTGGTTTCGGAGTAGAAGTACTCCGACAACGCATTCTCAACGCGCGTCTGCAGTTCACCCGCTCCGCCCCGTGCCACCGCCTCGCGAATTATCTGCTCGGCACCCGCCAAGAGTTCCCCCGATTCGCGCACGTAGACAAAACCCTTGGAGATGATTTCCGGTTTCTCGGTCAGCGCTCCATTCGAGGACCGCACGCGGAGCTGCACCGAGACGAATCCATCTCGCGCCAGAAGTTCGCGCTCGCGCATCACGCTGGGGCCGATGTCGCCGACCCCGGTGCCATCCACGAAGACGTAGTTGCCCGGGACCCGATCGGCGAGGGTCATGCGCCCGTCGGCAAACTCGATTTGCGTTCCGTTCTCGACCACCGCCACGTTTTCCGCCGGGATCCCCAACTGGCGGGCAATCGCGCCGTGCTGCTTGAGATGGCGCAGTTCGCCGTGGATGGGGATGACGTGCTTGGGACGCACGAGGTGGATGAGTAGCTTCATCTCTTCGGCGGAGGCATGCCCCGAAACGTGCACCGGTGCGATCGGGTCGTAGATCACGTGCGCCCCGCGCTGGAAGAGCCGATTGATCGTGCGGTGCACCAGCTCCTCGTTACCCGGTATGGGGTGCGAGGAGAAGATGACCGTGTCGTCCTGCTCCAGTTCGAATTGGCGATTCCGCCCGGAGGCCAGGCGGCCGAGGATCGACGACGGCTCGCCCTGCGTGCCGGTGGTCATCAACACCACCTTGGAGGAGGGCAAACGCAGCGCCTCCTCGATGGAGACCATCAAGCCGTCCGGAATGTCCAGGTAGCCCAGCTTCTGCGCCATACGTGCGTTTTCGACCATGCTCGTGCCCACCAGCGCCATCTTGCGGTTGTGGCGGTAGGCGGCATTGGCTGCCTGCTGGATGCGCGAGATGAGCGAGGCGAAGGTGCCGATGAGAATGCGCCCTGGCGCGGCGCGAAAGACCTCATCGAATGCTCCATCGACCACGCGTTCGGAGGGTGTCCAGCCCGCCTGATCGGCGTTGGTGCTGTCGGAGAGCAATGCCAGCACGCCCCGCCCCGAGAACTCGGCCAGCTTGGCGTAGTCGGTGGGCCAGCCGTCGACCGGCGTGTGGTCGAACTTGAAATCACCCGAGTGGACAATGAGCCCGGCCGGCGTGGTGATGCCCAGGCCTACGCCATCCGGAATGCTATGGCACACATGAAAAAACTCGATGCGGAACGGCCCGAGCGAGATCTCGCTGCCGGCCTTGACCGTCTGCAGGTGAGACCGGCCGGCCAGCCCGGCCCGCCCAAGTTTGACCTCGAGCAGGCCGCGGGTGAGGGGCGTGGCGAAGATCGGGGCATCGAACGCCTCCGCCACGTGGCGGATGGCACCGGTGTGATCCTCATGGCCATGCGTGACGATGATGCCGCGTACATGGTCCTTGCGGTCGAGCACGGAGCGGTAGTCGGGGATGATGTAGTCGATCCCCAGCATGTCGTTTTCGGGGAACATCAACCCCGCATCCACGATCAGCGCGTCGCTGGGCGTTTCGATCAGCATCATGTTCTTGCCGATCTCCCCCAACCCGCCGAGCGGGATGATTCTGAGTTCAGCGTTCATACGAATTCCTAGTTTCCTTTCACGACGGGCGACGCTTCTTGGGCGGCCCGCATCCTTAACAGAAAATCCCCACCGATGTGGGGCGCCATAGGGCCGCGCACTGCACTTCCCCCTGCGGCGAACGAGTTGTGGTTGATATCACGCGGATTCAATTCAGACGGACAACCTGAGTGGCTTGCAAACCACGGACGGTCTCTTCCAGGGCAAATTCGACGCGGTCGCCTTCGTGCAGGTTTTGGATCCCGCCACCCATGATGGACGAGTAATGAACGAAGATTTCTTGTCCGTTCTCGCTGCGAATGTAGCCGTAACCGCGCGAACCATCAAACCATCGAACAGTACCAGCAGCACGTGGGGGCACGAAGTTCCTCCGAGCACGAGATCGGGCTGATTTTAGCACCTAAGCCGATGCCGGTCAACGCTCAGGGTAGGCGGGCCAGTGCAGCTTGCGCTTCGTCGCCGAGAGGTTGGCCCTGAGCCAAGTGCAGCGCCGCCTGGTAGTAGGATCGCGCCGCCGCTCGATCGCCGCGCGCCTCGGCCAGCATGCCAAGATGCAGGTAGCCGGCCGCGTAGGTCGGCTCGACCGAAAGCGCCCGCCAGAACATGCGCTCCGCCAGCGGCAGGTCCCCTTCGAGATACCATGCCAGGCCCAACAGGTCCAGCGCGCGCGGGTCGGCGGGCGCGCGCGCCAGCGCTTCTCGCGCTGAGGCGATGCCGTCGCGGTTCACCCGAATCTGGTTGCCGATGTAGAAGGCCGCTCGCGCCAGCCAGGCCTCCTCTGAATCCGGCGCAACCTGCACCGCGTGAGCGTACCAGGTCTCTGCGGCTGAAAGTTCGCCCGCGGAAAACTCCAGGCGGCCGCGCTCGACCGCGATGGCCCAACTGTGTGAGTCGAGCACCCACGCTCGGTCGAGTTCGAGGCGCGCGTTCGCTACATCTCCTTGGCGCGAGAGGAACGACCCATACAGCAAGTGAGCCTGCGGCGAGTCCGGGGAGAGGACAACCGCCTGGGCATAGTCCGCTGCCGCCGGCCGGCCAGCCTGCTCGCGAGCCAAGCCCAGGTACGCCAACGCCTCGCCATAACCTGGATTGAGGTCGAGCGCGGCCTGCAAAGCAGGCTGTGCCAGGCTCGGCTCGCCGACGCGCAACAGGAACTCGCCGACGCGCGCCAGGGCAAAAGCCTCGCCGCCTTGCTCGAGGGCCGTCGAGATGATGCCGGCCAGGTCCTGGGCTTGCGACCACGACTCGCCGTGCTGCGAGGCCAGTGCGTTCAGCTCGTCCGCGGCCGAGGCTGGATCGCGTGTGGCTTGGAGGAGCGCAAGCCGGTAGCGCGCTTTGGAATCCAGTGGGTGAATTGCGATCCAGCGGGTGAGTCCATCGGCGAGCTCCGCCCACTGCTGACGGGACTCGTAGACCGGCAGCAGGCGACGCAGAATCGACTCCGGCTCTCCGCCTAGATCGGCCGCCGATCGCCAGTGAGCCATGGCTTGTTCGAGGTCGCCGTTCTGGGCATACGCGTCGCCAAGGTCGAGGTCGAGTTGAGCGACGCCCCCCAGTTGCAGCCGCGCGTGATCGAAAAAGCACAGCGCCTCGGAGCTGCGGCCAGCTTGCAGAAACGATCGACCGGCTTGCCACGCGAGGAGACCGTTTTCGGGGAACCATGCGGCGGGCTGCGCCTGGATGGGCAGCGGGCCTGCAACGCACTGCGCGGCCCACGCCGAGCGTACCGGAATCGGCCCCGCTTGGAAGAGACCCAGCGCGATAAGCGCCGCGAGAATTCGTCGTATCGCAGACCTAGCCATGGACATGGGAGGGAGAGCCCGCCGCAATCAGCAGCGACAAGACGAGGTCAGACCGCGTTCCAATCCGGCGGCGGGAGTTGGCCGAGCGAGCCGTCCGCCAGGAGGTTGAGCCGCTCGAGCATGGCTCCGCTTTCGCCGCGCTGAAGCATCTCGGCCAATTCCTTGAGCTGGCCCTGCAGGTCGATCTCGCTCAGCAGGTTGTTCTCTTCAAGGCGCAGGATGTCCGGGTGTTCGGTTGGGCGCAGGGCGGTATTGTCTTCCCACAACTGCTCGCCCAGCTTCTCGCCGGGGCGAATTCCGGTAAAGACGATCTGCACATCGCGGCCCGGCTCGAGCCCTGAAAGGCGAATGAGATCCTCGGCCAGGCTGACGATGCGCACCGGCTCGCCCATCTTGAGGATGAAGGTCTCGCCCGAGGCGCCCAGGCTGGCCGCCTGGAGCACAAGATGGACGGCCTCGGGGATGGTCATGAAGTAGCGTTTCATGTCCGGGTGAGTAATGGTCACTGGCCCGCCGCGGGCAATCTGCCGTTTGAAGAGCGGGATGACCGAACCGCGCGAGCCGAGCACGTTGCCGAAGCGCACCGAAACGAATACACGCCCGCTGCGCAGAGCGGCCTCGCGCACCACGAGTTCCGCCAGGCGCTTGGTGGCGCCCATGACGCTTGATGGGTGGATGGCCTTGTCGCTCGAGATAAGCACCAACCGCTCGACCTCCGCAGCCAGCGCGGCTTCCACAATGTTGCGCGTGCCGAAGACGTTGTTGGTGACGGCGTCTTCGAGGTTGGCCTCCATGAGGGGCACGTGCTTGTGCGCGGCCGCGTGGAAGACGACGTTCGGACGATGGCTGCGAAACACCTGGCTGAGGCGCGTCAGATCGCGGATATCGGCGACGACCGGATGCAGTGGGAGGCTCGGGAAAACCTCGCCGAGTTCGATCAATGCCTCGAAGATGCTGTTCTCGCCATGGCCCAGCAGAATGAGTTCGGCCGGCCCCCAGCGGGCGATTTGGCGGCACAACTCGAGGCCGATGGAGCCGCCCGCACCCGTGACCAGCACGCGCCGGCCGCTCAGGGCGCGGCCCACGGCCTGGTCGGCGGTACGCGCCGGCTGGCGGCGCAGCAGGTCGCCTACTTCCACATCGCGCAAGCGCGAGACGCTCACCCGCCCGCCGATCAACTCGAACAACCCGGGCATCGTGCGGAAGGGGATGTGCGCCGCGCGGCAGGTATCGGCGACGCGGCGGAAGACCTCGCCCGAGGCCGAGGGCATGGCGATGACCACTTCATCTGCATTCTGCTCGCTGGCCACCAGCCCCAGATGCGAGAGCGTTCCGCGCACGGGTATGCCGTGGATGCGCTGGTGCAGTTTCTCGGTCGCGTCATCCAGAAAGCCGACCGGCTGCATGCGCAGCTGCGGGTTCTTCTGCATCTCACGCGCGACGAGGGCCCCGGCATCGCCGGCGCCGGCAATCAGAATACGCCGCGAGCCATGGGCTCCCGGCAGGATGCGGCGCGCGCGTCTCACTTCGGAGATCACGCGCACCGAAAGCCGGATGCCGCCTACCAGGAACAGCGTCACCAGCCAATCGATGAAGGGGATCGAGCGCGGGACAAGGTTCCAGCGCAAGATGATGTTGACGAAGACCCACACCGCCAAAATGAGCGAGCTCAACCCGACCGCGTTGAAGATCAGCACCAACTCTTGCACGCTGGCGTAGGCCCAGTAGCGTCGGTACAATCCCATGGCCCAGAAGACGACCGGCTTGACGACCACAGCCTGCACGGCCAGCCACACGGCCAGTGGCAAGTACGAGACGAACAAATCGCCGACGTCCAGCCGCAGGGCGAACGAGACGAAGACCGAGACCAGAATGGCCAGCAGGTCGGCCACAAACAGGTAACGGTTGCGAATCGTCGGGGCAGAACCTTTCATCCCTTACTCCCAGATGCCATTTCGCGGTACCACGCGACCGTTTGCCGCAATCCCTCCGACAGGCTCACTTGCGCACGGAAGCCAATCCAGTCACGGGCTTGGTCCGGATCGCAGCACGAATGACGAATCTCTCCCGGACGTGCCGGCGCGAAACGAACTTCGGGGAGCACGCCCGCCTGTTGCGCCATGAGTTCGAGCAGTTCACGAACGGTGCGCCCAACCCCGGTGCCCACGTTGACCGCTCGCCCAGGCGCGTCGGCGGCCCGGCAGGCCAGAAGATTGGCCCGCACCACGTCGTCGACGAAGACAAAATCCCGCGTTTGCTCGCCGTCGCCATAGATTGTGATCGTCGTGGCGCCGAGCAGCGCCTCGGCAAAGCGGGCGATGACGCCCGAGTACTCCGAGGTGGGGTCTTGGCGCGGCCCATACACGTTAAAGTAGCGCAGGGCCACGGTCTCCACCCCAAAGGCGGTGGTGAACGTGCGGGCGTAAACCTCGCCGGCGAGTTTGGTCACCGCATATGGCGAGAGCGGCAGCAGGGTCTGCTCCTCGCGAGCGGGCACCGCCCCCTCGCCGTATACCGCGGACGAGGAGGCCGTCACCACGCGTTGCACGCCTGACGCACGCGCCTCCAACAGCACATTGAGGGTTCCGCTCAAATTGACCGCGTGCGTGGTCTGCGGGTCCTCGAGCGACTCGACCACTGAAACCCGTGCGGCCTGATGCAGGACAAAGTCCACACCCTGCATGGCGCGGTGCACCTGCGCGAGATCGCGAATGTCACCCTCGATAATTTCCACATGGCTCTCGACCGGCTGCAAATTCTCGCGCCGACCGGTAGAGAAGTTGTCGAGTACGCGCACCTGCGCACCCTGGGCCACCAGCGTCTGCGCCAGATGCGAGCCGATAAAACCCGCGCCGCCGGTAATCAGATAGCGGGTCATTCAAAGACTGCCTGTCGCGAGCCCCTCGCCCGATCAGATCTCATGCTAACCTGAGGCCTGCCTGAGAGGTTTGTGGCGTGCAGCCATAAGAACCTCGTCCCATATGGCCCCCAATTGGGCAACCACCACTTCCTGCGCAAACCGTGTTTCCACAAAACGCCGAGCCGAGTGGGCCATCCTGCGGGCGGCCTCTTTGTTCCTAAGCAAGAAGGCGACCCTCTCGGCGAAGTCGGTCGGGGACTCGGCGAGAAACCAATGATCACCGTCAACAGCGGCAATCGCCGGAGAGACCATCGGCGTTGCGACCACCGGTGCCCCTTTGGCCATTGCCTCAAGCACCTTGATCTGCAGCCCCGTGCCCGATCGCAGAGGCGCCACCGCGACGGTGGCTCTCTCGAGGTAGGTCCGTAAGTTAGAATCAGGAACCACTTTCACTCCTGGCAATCGACCGAGTGCCCTCACCCGGCTCGGAGGGTCGATCCCGACAATCGTGAACCGCGCCTCAGCCACACTACGTCTCACGAGAGGGAACACGTCCGTTGCAAAGTAGACCGCCGCATCGGCGTTGGGGAAATAGCCCATCCGACCGGTAAAGACGATCTCACTCTCCTCACGCCCCCCCTCCACGAATGGCAACGACAACAGATCAATGCCGAAGGGCACGACCCGAGTCCGGTCGTCCAGGTCCAAGGCCTGGAGATCGGCGGGAGACGAAACAACCACTCGGGCACACTGCTGCGAAAGAACCCGTTCGTAGGCTCGAAGTCTCCGGGCTTCCCACGCCACGAGACCACGCAACAGAAGTCCTTCGTGGGCCGCCCTTCTCTCCATGTTCAGGGAGGCCGTGTCGATCATATCGAGCACGATCGGCAGGCCTTCGAGCGTGTTCACAATGGGCCCAATTCGGACCATTTGAACGTGGGCCAAGTCGAAGGACTGCCGCCTCAATGCGTGTGCAGCCGCCTTCGAATACGCGGTCGAAAAAAAGGCGGCGGTCTGTAGCGGAAGGCCGTCCGCGAAGAACGCCCCGACATTGCGGAGAGCATGCCACCCGGCAAGGGGAACAGGGATGAACTCACACCGGTCATTGATCACAGTGTTGGAGAGCGAGACACCCCTCGGCGGTGCCGGTGCAACAAGCGTTATATCGAAGCGGGTCCCAAGCTGTTGAATCTGCTGGAGGGTCCTTACAATATCACCCCGAAACGGCGGATGGGGAAACCGTGATGCAACGAAAAGGATACGTGCCATTGGTCAGGCCTTCGGCGCCTGTGCCCTCGCCGCAAGTATCGAGTAGTAAGCCTCCTCCTGCCTAATTGTGACTGCCTCCCAACCGTATCGCTCGGCAACGCGCGCGCGAGCCGAATCTCCGATTCTTCTTTGCAGACCTGGATTGAGCAGCAATCTTACCACCTGCTGTGCAAACCCCGTTTCGGTATCGGCCAAGAGGATCTCACTATCGTCTCTGGCCTCAATTCCCGTGGCGCCCAAGGTTGTGCTGACTACGGCGTTGCCGTGGGCGAAGGCATCCAAAATCTTGACTCGCATTCCGCCACCGCTCAGAATCGGCACGATCTCAGCGTTCGTCCGGTAGCGAAAATCCGAAACGTCTTCGATGAATCCCAGAACACTCACGTTGGAATCGGCTTCCGCCCACCTTCTCAGATCGGCCGGGGGATTCCGGCCGATCACGACACAACGGGCCAGAGGTACCTCCTGCTTGATCTTCGGCCAGACGCGCTTCGCAAACCACCTCATGCCCTGCGCATTCGGCATCCAATCCAGGGCACCGATGAACAGAATGGAGTTTCCAATTCGAAGATCTGGATCCCTTCTTGGAGCTACTTCGGAGCCCGCAGGCACAACTAACACGCGCGTCGTCGGCGAGGCCTGCTGCACCCATCGCGCATCTTCCTCGGATATTGCCAGGCAGGCGTCGACTCGGCGACAGGACTGCGTCTCGAATGCCGCCATGCGCCCCGCTTGTATATGGGCGTACCAACTCACGGGCGGCCGGGATTGCCGTGCAAAGCTCATCATCAGCTCCGACTCGATGTTCTGCAGCCGGAGCACGGGTATGCTACCGGCGCTCCTGACACCGGAGATGTACCATGCCATGTGGGTCTGTTCGAGCTGCACCAAATCAAAGGTCTCAGCGGCAATCGAGGAAGCCAAGGCTTTGCCCATGGCGGAGCTTCGGTACTTGCCTGCCGTATAGGGGGTGGAGGTCGGCAGCCCCGCGATCATGGCAAGAAGATTGGTGCGGGTGTCATGTTGGATGGCACGGGCCCATGCGAGGTCCGCGTGGTCCTTGAGCGCGTCTGCCTCCTCTTGAAGCCCGAGGCCCAGAAAAGCCACGCGGTGCCCGCGTGCGGCCAGATGGCGCATCGGTTCGAAGACGGCGATTCGTCCTCCGTCATTCGCAGGGTAGGGAATCTTCGAACAGACGAAAAGCAGGTTCAGCGCACGACGTGGCACGTGCTCTCCTTACGGATCGGAATGGACGGGCGCAGACACGCTGCGGTGTCTGCGCCATTCGCTCACCCGGATTAGCGCGGCGAGAACCGCCGCCGAGGCCGCGCTGGCAAGCAGCGGCACCCAGGCGTCTAGTTTGACCACTGCCGCGAACAGCAGCGGCACCCAGGCGAACCATGCCAGGCGCTTTAAGCGCCAGTTGAATACGATGCCTGCACTGGCCAGGAGCAGCAGGGCCGGCATGACCAGATCCCGGTGGCGGCTCTCGCGCGGGATGGCTAGTGAGAAAAGCACGAGCAGGAGTGCGGCGAAGGTCAGCAGACCGGCGATGCCTGCGCGCGACCGGCGCAAGCTGCTGCCCACCCCAAGCACGGCAAATGGCAGCACCAGGTACCACAACCACATTCCGGGAAAGCTCACCGTGTAAGGGCCGAATGCGGGCGCAGCGGGGATCGCCCCGGGCAGGATCCAGGCATACGGCGCGAGCACCGTGGAAGTCACGGAGAGGCCCAGATAGGCAACGAACGAAATCGGGTGGCCAAGCGCCCATGCTATGAGTTCGGTCACATTCGCTGAAGGAGGCAGGCCGCTGAAATAGCCGGAGAGAAACGACCCGGCGCCGAAATTGCCGAGCGGCAGAGTGAAATCCGCAAGCCTGCGCATAATGGGGAAGAGTGTTGCCGCGAGGGCAAGCAGGCCAATCACCAAGAGCCACCGCAAGCGCCTGGCTTGCACGGCGTGGGTGAAGAGAAAAACCACCGCTCCCAACCCGGCAGCAATGAAGACATAGTCGCGCATGAGAACGATGGCCGCCCCGGCTGCCAGCGTCGCACCGCCCCATCCGATGAGGCGCGCGGTGCTAGGCGCCTGGCTCATCAGCCGCTGCAGTGTCCAGAAGAAGAGCAGGACCGAAGCCATGATGAGTGTGTCTTTGAGGGGCATCAGGCTGTAGACCCAGAAGCCGGTATACAGCGCGCACATCCATCCGGCTAGGCGACCCACCTGCTCTCCAAGGAAATCGCTCCCCAAGCGATAGGTGAGGTACACGGCGGCGGCGCCCAGTACGGCATTGAGCACGATCACCGCCGCGGGTGAATGCCCGACCACCCAATAGACGGCCGCCACAACGCGCGCGAACGGCTCATTGGCGACCCACTCCAGCCCGCCAACTCCTTGAAGTTCCACCCCGGTCTTCCAAGCCTGGGCCAAGGCCCAGCCTACGCGGTCGTAGGCGATGGCGTCATCCAGCCAGCCGCGCGTCCCGACCCACGCGGCATACAGCCAGGAGGCAGCCAGGCGCAGGAGCAGGCTTCCGAAGAAGAGGACCAGTGCGGGACTGCGGGTCGCGCGGGGTTCGACCCACCCAATAGCGAGCCACGCGATGGGTGCCAAGAGGCACAACACAACCAACGGGGCTCCACCCTGCTCCCACGGAAGCAAGGCAACAGCCAGTGCCAAAATCCCGGCTACAGCCAGGGGTGTGAGTCCGCGCGGAATTCGTTTCATTTCAACGGCTGATTGCGGAGTGCGGCGGGACCTTCTGTGCTGTACACGGCAAGCGATCGCTCGAGCATCGCTTCCAGAGTGTACGCGCGTGCCGCTCGACTTGCGGCGTGTGCCAGGCGGGCACGCTCCTCCCGCGAGCCCGAGAGCCTCGCCATTGCCTCGGCCAGCGCCTGAGGATCGTTCGGGGGAACCAGAATCCCTGTCTCCCCGTGACGAATGAGGTCGGCGTTGCCCCCCACCTGCGTGGCGATGCACGCCACCCCGCACGCCATCGCCTCGAGGAGAGTATACGACATGCTTTCGAAGCGGGAAGGCAGCACAAACACATCGGCGGCTTGTAGCGCCGCGCGCACATCCTCGCGCGGCATCGAGCCCATCCAGCTAATAGGATTGGCGCATCCCAATTGCACGGCTGTGCGTTCGAGCTCTGCGCGCGCCGGGCCGTCGCCGACGATGGTCAGGCGCGCCCGTGGCATCTCGGCGAGCGCGAGCGCGAATGCGCGCAAGAGCGTGGGCACGTCCTTTTCCGGCGAGAGGCGGCCGACGTAGATGAACCGGGCCTCGCCCAGCGCCCGATCGAGTTCAGGAGGTTGAACCATGGCGGCGTCCTCGCCAGGCTCGAACCAAAAAGGCTCGATGCCGTTTGGGATGCATACAGATTGCGCTCCGCGTACGAGTCCCTTGCGCACGTAGAGGGCCTGGATGGTGGGCGAGACAAACACCACCGTGCGAGTCGCCCAACGGTTGAGCGCCGACTCCGCCCGCTGGTAGACGCGGATCCCGAGTCCTCGATCCTTAAGGAAGAAGGCCGGCGTGTGCACCGTGTGGATGCAATCCAGCCGCAGCGACCGGCCCGCCAGGCGCCCGAGCAACCCGCCGCGGGTATCCTGGGTGTGGACGATTGACACTGCCCGCTCCCGGAATACCCTCCGCAGTTCGGCGAGGCTGCGCAGGTCGAATTTCCCCGTGGCCGTAACCCTCACCACCGGCACGCCCTCCGCTTCCATCAAGGCGCGATACTCAGAAAGGATGTCGCCGATAAGGACGAATTCAACCTCGTGTTTCAGGCCGCGCACGAGCTGCAGCAGGTGGGTCTCGATGCCGCCCGTGGCGAGCGGCGTGAGCGAAACGAGCGCAACACGCGGGCGGGTCATGCGGCGCCTTCCATGGCGCGGGCAAATGCGCGGTCGAATGCCTCAGCCATGCGCTCCACGGTGAACATGGCCTCGGCGTGCTTCGCCGCCGCACCCAAGCGGCGGGCCTCATCCCGATCGGTCAACAGATGCAGGATCGCCGCCTCGAGCGCCGGCTCATCCGCGTCGGGGACCACCATCCCGCTTTCGCCAGGGCGGATCAAGTCGCCCACGGCGCCGACCATTCCGGAAACGACGATCGGCAGCCCCGCGCTGGCGGCCTCGTTCAGCACCAAACCCCAGGCTTCGGCCACTCGCGCACGGCGCGATGGCAGGACAAAGACTTCGGCCAGCGAGAAGAGCATGTCCTTCTCGGCTTTGCCGACGACGGCCCGGCGTGTGAAGCGAACTGAGGTCAACCCCAAACTCTGTGTCTGGTGCTCGAGTGCAGGCAGCATGGGTCCCTCGCCGGCCACGACCAGGAAGGCGTCCGGCCGCTTTGCAGCGACTCGCGCAAATGCTCCCAAGAGAAGGTCAGGCGATTTGACCGGTATCAATCGCCCGAGGAACAGAACCACTGGCCGTTCGCCGATGCCCCATTCGGATCGAATTCTTGTGAGATGCGCACGGTCGTCCCGCTCGAACACATAGCCCGCCGTGTTCCCGGTCTGGCTGATCGTATGGCGGGGCGCGCCGAGATGTTCGAGATATGCCGCGGCGCGGCTGCCGTAGGCCAGGCTGGCGGCCGATCGCCGCACGACGAGGGCCTCGAGGGGCCGGCTCAGCCAGCGGCGCGGGTGACGCGTGGCAACCCACTCGCCGCTCCACAGCACGAAGGGCCGCCGCGCGATGCGCGCCGCGCGAAAGGCCGCCAGGGTGGCATAGGAGCCGAGGTCGGAGCCGAGGATCAGGTCGAACGGCCTCTCCTCGTGGGCGCGCAGCACCGCCCGCGTAAGACCGGGCGCGACGACGAAGTCCGACATCTCCGGGATGCGAAAGCCGCGCAGCACATGGGAGCGCGGCGGCAGGCGGCGCGGGGACTCGTTGACGAAGAAAAATTCGACCTCGTGACGCTGCGCCAGAAGCCCGAACAACTCGTGCCGGTAGGGCGGGTAGTGCTCGTGGATGAATGCGACGCGCACGCGGCTCATGCGGACTCCATCAACTCAGCATAGAGCTGCTGATAGCGGTCGACCATGACCTGGAGCGAATAGTGCTGTTCCACCCTCGCCCGAGCGAAGTTCCCAAGACGCTGGCGCGCATCGGCCGCCATCGTGAGCGCGCTCTCGAGCCGGCGGGAGAGGGCAAGCGCGTCGCCGGTGGGGAAGACCCAACCTGTCTCGCCCTCGAGCACTACGCCCGCCGCGTTGGCGGCTTCCGAAACGATCACCGGAACGCCGCAGGCCATGGCCTCAAGCACAGTATTCGGGAACCCCTCATACTTCGAGGGTAAGACCAACACATCCAGCGCATGATAGACCGACTCGATGGCGGGCGTCACCCCGCGCACCTCGACCACCGGCGCGAGATCCCACTCGAGCACCCATCGTTCAACCTCCGCGCGCGCCTCGGCAAAGGTTGTTCCTCCCACCAGCAGTAGTTTTGCCTGCGCCGGCCAGCGTCCTTCCCTCCGTAGCATATGCACCGCCTGCAGCAGCGTGCGGTGTTCCTTCACCGGGGAATACCGCGCGACCATGCCGACCACGCGCGCGGACTCGCTCATGCCGAGCGCACGCTTGGCGGCTGCGACATCGGGCGCGGGTTTGAAGCGCCGTATGTCGACGCCGTTCTCGATGACGCACAGACGGGCGCGCGGAATGCCGAGCACCGCTTCGGCCTCTTCGGCTGCGGCGGCGGAATTCGACACGATGACCCGGCTCGCGCGCCACAGCACTCGCTCGGTCCACTGCCACGTCCGCGACCAGAAGCCGGCGATGCGCGTGCGCAGCGAAGTGACCAGGCGCGGGTGCCCGGCCAGCAGGCCGGCCAGACGCAGGT
>DATEAT010000076.1:0-20497 GCA_035288225.1 Anaerolineales bacterium
GAGGATCGCGTTCCATCCTGGCAGAGAGCGCGAGATGTGGAAACCTGCGAGCAGCAGGATGGCAGCGGCCAGCAAGGGCACCTCTGTCCAGTGCGGCAAGAGACGCCCCGCGCGCGCGCCGACTGTGAGCGAGACGATGACCAACCCAACCCACGGCAATCCTCGTAGAAGTAGACGCATCGCATCCCTTAAGGTCGTTGGTCCAGAAACTGTAGCGTTTCTACGGTGATCTCAGCCCGTTCCTGTCCAAGAAGGCCTGCGAGCAGCACCGTGAACACGCGGCGCGCAACAACTCTGAGGGTGAGTCGCCGATCTCCAAAGTTGTGGTCGTGGGGGAAGTGCACTTCGAGTTCGTCCACGCCCGAGCTTGATGGTTCAATTCCATTCCGCGCGGCGTAGTCTTCGACGGCCTGCGCCACCGGAGTCTGCATCGCAGGTGAGATCAGTTCAGTGCGATCGAGATCGGTCAACCAGGAGGCCACATCCTGCGGCGAGGGCGTGGCCGTGCATATTCCTCCCAAGTTGCCGAATACGCCATCCGGCGCGCACGGCGGGCGCAGCGCAGCCTCAGTCTGGCGCGCGGCCGCCTGTGTGACCATGCGGTCCGCAACGACCACCAGCCCAGCCTTGGCGGCGCCCTCCACCGCGCGCGCCAGACGCTGGCGCTCGGCGAAGAGGCGCCCCGAATCGACCACCCAAGCCAGCAACATGAGCAGGCCGATGAGCGCCACCGCTACGAGGATCACCGCCTGGCCGCGCGCCTGGCGGTTCATGGGTTTTGATACTCGATGCGCGTCACGGCCTCAGCCGCCAACGGCAGCACGATCGGCGGGATGGCGAGCGGAAGGCGGTAGATGACTGCAACGCGCAGGGTTGCGCCGCGCGGCGCGGGCCACGGGTCGCAGCGCGGCGGCTCATCCTGGGCCGGGTCGATATCCGTCGCGAGCCGCGCCGGGTCGAGCCCGAGCGCAGCACGATGAACCGCGGCCAGTATCTCCGCGTCGCCGTGAATTGGGTCGACGATCAGCGCGCCGGCCCGCGCGCCCTCCCAAGCCGCGTTGGTCAGGATGATTTGCGCCTGCAGGACGATGCCCAGTTCAATCAGGCCGACCAGCAGAAACAAGAGCAGAGGCAGGACGAGGGCAAACTCGACCACCGCCTGCGCGTGTGCACGGCCCAAGCCGCGCATGCGCCTGCGCCTAGATAGAGGTCGCGAGATGGGGAGAGGACACGATTGCCTGAACATCGATCCCCCTCATCGACGGTTGGGCAATCCGCTTGCGTGCGGCGGAGTGGTCGTGCCGCACGAGATGATTATGCATCAATCACAGCGCGGCCGCAAGTGCGGGCCCAGACTGCGTTCCTGTTGGGGCACGGCATGCCGTGCCCGCCTCCCTCCGCTAGGCAAGGCCGGAACGTATGAGTGTTAACCTCGCCGGGTTGTTGAGAATGTACTCCCGTATTCGAACAAGCGCGCGCTCGCTGCGAACGACGTGCTCATGATAGTCGCGTTCCCAGATACCCCCCTCGGGAAGTCCGACTTTCCTCTTCACTCGCAACGTACTCGCCGACTTGAAAGAGCGAACGATGCTTGGGATGGAACCTGGGACCGGCTTCCCATATGCTTCCCGTTGGGGCACGCCATGGCGTGCCCCCACAATGAGAAGCAAGCCGTGCAGATGATCCGGCATCACCACATACGCATCCACGGTCACCTGTGGATAGTGCTCCGGAATCTCGAGCCAGCAGGCGCGAGCGATTTCACCGATCTCACTCAGGCGGACAGCGTCCCCACTCGCGACGCCGAGGAAAGGGATGCGATTTCGAGTAGGAATGGTAATGAAATAAGCACCCGGGAGCGAGTAGTCGAAGTCTTTCAGACGGAGCGAGTGACGTCCGCGCGGGTGCCTCTTGCTATCTATTCATCCCCCTTTCCGCGCCCTTGCCTTCACTCCACCCGCGCCAACACCTCGCCCATGCGGCGCACGTCGTAGCCCGGCAGCGCAGCCACCGCCTCGCGGAAGCGCGGCTCCGCCAGCACCGCGCGCAGCGGCGCCAGGCGAGCACCCTCCCACTCCTCAGCCGGGATCACCAGGTCGTAGCGCTCGTCGGCCACGGGAATGAAATCCAAACCCAGCGCCTGCGCCGCCGCCGCAATGCCCAGCCCGCAATCGGCCACGCCGGAGGCCACATCCACCGCCACCGCAAGGTGCGTCACCACCTCGCGCTCGTAGCCGTGCACGCGCGCCGCCTCAATGCCCAGCCGCTCGAGATGGTAATCGAGCAGCACGCGCGTGCCGGCCCCGCGCTGCCGGTTGACGAAGCGCAGCTCATCGCGCGCCAGGTCCGCCAGCGAGGCGATGTGCTTCGGATTACCGCGCGCAACCATCAGGCCCTGGGCGCGCCCGACCAGGCTCACCAGCACCACCGGCTGCCCGGGCAGGTACTCGCGCACGTAGCGCAGGTTGTACTCGCCCGTGGCCGGGTCCAAGAGATGGCAGCCCGCCAGGTGAGCCTCGCCGCGGCGCAAGGCCATCAGCCCGCCGATGCTGCCGGCATTGGCCGAGACCAGGCGCACGCCGTAAGCGCCCAGATGCTGTGAGAGCAAATCGAGCGTCAGGTCGTGCGAGCCGATGTGCAGGATCGACCGGCGCACCTCGGACAGCGGGCGATAAAGCAACACGCGCATGAGCTCACCCGCCTGCACGCCTTGTGTCATGCGCGGGATGAGCACTATGCCGTCGGCGCGCACGAGCGAGGTGAGCACGCCTGCGCCGCGTGCGAGCGGCGCGGCGACCAACTTGCCGCGCACCTCGCCCACGCTCACCCGCACGTATTCGTCATCACCGAGCGGTGAGTGGATCTTGCGCGTGAGCACCGCCTCCACTTCCTCGGGCGCGAAGGGAGGCAGCCCCAGCCAGCGTTCGATGAGCGGGCGCACGAAGATCTCGCCGGTGAGCGCGGCCGAGGCCGGGAAGCCGGGCACGCCGATCACCGGCACCTCGCGCGCGCGGTCTCCTTGGCCGACGCGGATCATCCCGAAGATGACCGGATGGCCTGGGCGCACCGCCACGCCGTGCACGAGCACGCGCCCCAGGGCCGCGATGGCCTGCGCGCTGTAATCCTCACTGCCGGCCGAGGAGCCGGCGTTGACCAGCACCAGGTCCGCCTCGCGCGCGGCCGCCTCGAGCGCCGCGTGGATCGCCTCCAGCTCGTCCTTCACGATGGGGAAGCGCTTAGGCGCGCCGCCCCATTCCTCGACCTGAGCGGCGAGCACGAGCGAATTCGATTCGACGATCTGGCCGCCTTGGGGCAGCGTACCCGGCGGGACAAGTTCATCGCCGGTGGGGATGACGACCACTCGCGGGCGGCGCACCACGCGCACCTGCGCGTGCCCTGCGGAGGCGATGGCGCCCAAATCCACCGGGCGCAGGCGCTGACCGGCCGCGAGCACCAGCTCGCTGGCCACGATGTCTTCGCCCATGGCGCGCACGTTGGTCCACGGCGCCAGCGCCGCGCATATCTCCACCGCGCGCAGGGTGTGGTCCGCCTCGCGCAGCGGCTGGGTGGCTTCGATCGGCACCACCGCATCGGCCCAGGCCGGCAGCGGGTCGCCGGTATCCACATACTCGGCCTGCGAGCCGAGACCCAGTTCGACCGGTTGATTGGGCAATGCGTTGGCGCTGCTTTCGGCGCGCAGGGCGTAACCATCCATCGCGGCCGAGTGGAAGTTGGGCGAAGAGAGGCCGGCCCACACCGGCTCGAGCGTGACGCGCCCGAGCGCGCTCTCGAGGGGCGCATCCTCAGCCTCGAGCGTGCTCCACAACCCGGCCGCTTCGAGCGCGGCGCGCAGCCGCGCCTGGGCCTCCTCCAGCGGAATATCGTGCAGGTAGACGTTGCGCTCGCTCATTCGGCCTCAACCGCAGAAGGGCGTGCCTTCGCCGTGCCAGGGAAGCAGGCGCAGGAAATCCGAAAGCGATTCGTCGCCGCGAATCTCGATGCGGCTCATATAGAAGAGGGAGCCCAGCCCTTGCACGGGGGAGGGACCGAGCCCGGCCCCGCCCAGGTAGGCCGCTTCGCTGACCAAGGTACCCAGGTCGGGCGTGTAGGCGCCGAAGGGATAGGCAAAGGTATCGATGGGTACACCCAGCTTCTTTTCGAGGTCCACTTTCGACATGCGGATCTCGCGCCAAGCCACCTCTTCGCTCACGGAACGAAGATCGGCGTGCGTCTGCGAGTGCGAACCGATCTCCATGCCGGCCGCGGCCATCTCGGCCAACTGCTCCCACGATACCGTCTGGTCGCCGCCGGGGTAGGTGCTGGGGATGTAGAAGGTGCCGATGAGGGCGTGCCGGCGCAGCAATGGGAAGATGGACTGGTATTGATCGACCCATCCGTCGTCGAAGGAGATGGCGATCGGCCGCTCGGGCAAAGGTTCTTTGCGCGCGAGCGCGGCGACGATGCGGCTGACCCCGACGGAGTGATAGCCAAGCTCATTCAACAACATGAGTTGGGCTTCGAAGTTGGCTTCGGTCACGTTGTAACGCGATGTGGAGTCGCCGCCGGATTCAAGCGCCGCCTCACCAACGTGATGGTAAAGAAGAATGGGCGCGAGCACTGTGCCACGCTCGAGCGTGGGCAGCGCTACCAGTTGGCATAGAACCTCCTGCAGCGCCGGGTCGCGCTCGAGCAGGCCTTGCATGACCGTGCGCGTGGGCTCAGGGGTTGGAGTCTCCGAAGGAGTGGGTGTGAGGGTGGGGCTGGGGGTGGAGGTGGGCTGAGGGGTGACCGTCGCGGTGGGCGTCGCGCTTGGCGCGCCGAGCGCCCCAAAGGCGGGCAGCGCCCCGCAACCGGTGAGTGCCAGGAGACATGCCGCACTGAGTACTCGTATCCACGTCCATCGCACTATGCACCGCCCAGGGAGTGCCGCGCCAGACCCGTTTACGTGAGGGCCAGCCCGGAAAACGGAATGAAGTCCACCCAGTCGGCCTCAGCCACACCGTTGACATCGGCGTTGAGACGAATCAGCCCGTCGGCGCGGACCAGGGTGAAGATCAGGTTCGATTTGCCGTACACCGGCTCCACCCAGATTTCGCCGGCGCGGTCGATCCATCGCCCGGGGATGTAGTCTTCGCGCCCGGCCAGGGAGGGCAAATTGCGCGTGATGCGCGCACGCAACGCGGCCAGGCGCACGGCCGGTTCGAGCCCGAGCAGCTTTTCGACGACCGGAGCCACGTAGAGCATGGCGATGACCGCTGCGCTGACCGGGTTGCCGGGCAACCCCAGCACCGGTTTGCCTCCAGCCATTGCCAGAATCGTCGGCTTGCCGGGTTTGGTGGCGATGCCGTGGACGATCACCCCCGGCGGCCCCAGGTCTTGCGCCACGCGCACCGTCATATCGCGCGTGGAGACCGACGAACCGGCGGTGATGACCAGCGCGTCCGACTCATCCAGGGCCCGCTGCGCCGCCGCGCGCAGCGCACCTTCGTCGTCGCCGACAATACCGTGGCGGCGCGGCACGCCGCCCGCGCGCAGGACGATCGCTTCCACGACGTACGAGTTGACGTCGCGCACCTGCCCCGGGACGGGCGCCGCCTCGGGCGGCACCACCTCATCGCCGGTGGCCAGGATCGCCACGCGCGGACGCCGCACGACCGAGGTGTGCGTCACGCCAAGCCCCATCAGCGCGCCGACTTCTTGCGCGCGCAGGCGCACGTGGGCAGCCAAGACGACTTGCCCGACCTTGACGTCCTCGCCAACCTGCAGAACGTTTTCGCCGGGGGCCAGTGCGCGCAATACCTCGATCTCGCCCGGGCGCGAGACTTGCGTATCTTCCACCATCACCACCGCATCGGCGCCATCGGGCACGTGGCCGCCGGTGTGGATGAGCGCTGCCTGGCCCGCGGCGAGCGCCAGGCCCGCGGCGCGGCCCATGAGCACCTCACCCGACACGCTCAAGTAGGCCGGCAGCGCGGCGCTGGCGGCGTGGGTGTCGTGCGAGCGCACCGCGTATCCATCCACCTCGCTGCGGCGGAAACTGGGCGAATCGGCCGGCGAGGCAATGTCGCGCGAGGTCACGCGCCCGAGCGCCAGCCCGGTGGGAATGGTCTCTTCTTCAGTCAGGGCCGCGGTGCCGGCCAACAGCGCGCCGCGCGCCTCATCCACCGAAACGAGTTGCAGGAATTCGGGCATGGGTCAGCCAGTCAGAGTGGACCAATCAAAACCGATGGCGCGATCATCGGCGGCGAAGGTCCGGTCGAGCGCGCCCTGATCGTCCTCGCGCGAAGCCAACTCGAGCAGGCGCGCCGAGCCGCCGCCGATGGCGCGTGGCGCGCAGGCCACGCCGAAGGGGATGAGCAGCAACGCGTGCGGGCGTCCATCCAGGCGGACCACCTGTGTGTGGCCGCGGGAGGGCGTGCCCTCGCGGGTGTCGTGCATCACTGCCCACAGTTCGCCTTCCATGAGAAGCCAGACGCGGTCGGCCGACGCGCGCAACGTAAACGGGAAGACCCGGCCGAGGCCTATCTCGCGCCAGACCGCCTCACCGAAGCGGCCGAGCAGACTGTCGGATTCGCGCAGCAGGACGCGCCGGCCCGTCTCATCGGCCGCAGGCAGCCCACCCACATATGCATCGAAGATGCTACCCACGTTTGTCTGCGTGCTCATCGGCCGCAGGCAGCCCTCGTTGGATCGTTCAGGGTAATGCTCATCGGCCGGGCCGGCACGGCTAGCCCGCTTTGAATCCGGGCAACTCGAACGACTGGCCGCCCGCGCTCACCTGGTAGTACGGCAGCCAGGCGACGCCGAACACATCCACAAACACGTCCTTCTTGAGCGGCGTGAGGGAGGTCTGGCTGATTTCCTGGGCCGCGGCATTCCACTTGGCGGTGAGGGCCTCGACCGCCTGCGCCTTCTCGGCTTCGAGCGCCTCGACTTGGGACTTGAGAGATCCAATGGCCTGAACCGACTCTTCGACATCGGCCTTCGCCGTTTGCGTCAGGCGGCGTTTGGTCAGGGGCGAGGAAAGGCGGCTCGACCCCAGGGCGCGCGGGATGCCCTTGACCCCGCGGCCCAGGACGCCGATGACGGTGCTCAGCCCGGACACGGCTTCCTCGGTCTTGCGCGCGCTCAGGTCTGCCTTATCCTGCTCAAGCTCGAGCTCCTCACGGCCCAATTTGCCGCGAGCGGCATCGATCTTCTTGGTGTAGGTCAAGTCGAGCTTGGCCAGCTCCTCGCTCTTGGCCCGCTCGGCCGCCTCCTGACAGCGGCGGCGGAACTCCTCTTCGCCGACCTCAGGGCCGGCGGTGAGTTTGAGCACGGCATTGCTGCGCACCCCCACCTTGGTGGCTCGATACACCCAATCTTCAAAGTCCTTCTGCAGCGACGCCATCATCTTGCCGTTGGCGAGCGGTGCCTCGAGCGCGGCAAAGGCGGCCTGCATTCCAGAACTTGCGAGCGTGGCCGGGTCGAGCGGGGGTGCCGCGAAATCGTCCCAGCGGATCATGCCGCGCGGGTCCGGCTGGACGACCATCACGCTGCGCGGAATCTGCAGGTCGATACTGTTCTTGCGATCGAGGATGCGCGCCTGGGCCTGAGCCACGAGCGCCGGCCGGTAGATCATTCCCGCCGCGACCAGCGAGGCCGCCTGCGGATTTCCGGCCGCGCGGGCAGCCTCGGCCAGGGTCAGGTTGTTCGGAAAGAAGAATTCGCTCACGCCGGAGGGAACAATCGGCCGCCCCGCGCCTGAGGCAGGTATTGCCGCTGCGGCGGGTGCAGCGCTCGGCATGCGCGTGGCCGCCGTGGGTGCAGGCGCCGCAGCCATCGGGGTTGCCTTAGCGCCGACCAGCGCGTTGAGCACGGGGATCTGCTCGCGCGTGAGCGGTCCGGGCAGGTAGTTCATCGCCCAGCGCGTCTGGAAAACGGCCGGCTTCTTGGCGTGCACGTTGTGCAGCAGGAAGACCCGCTTGCCCAGGCCGGAGAGCATCCGGTCGTACTCCCCGCGATCGATCCCAGGCGCCGCGCCTTGCAGCCCATCGAGCAGGCGCTGCTTATCCTGGTCGGTCTGCAGGCGCCCGAGGAACCACGTGCCGGTATTGGCCAGCCCCTTGTAGTCGAGATCGACCGGGTTCTGCGTCGCGAGGAGCAGCCCCACCCCGAAAGCGCGCGCCATTTTGAGCATACGCAACATGGGCGGCTTGGAGGAGGGCACGGCCACCGGCGGCAAGAAGCCCTGGATCTCGTCGAAGTAAACGATCGCGCGCAGCGAGGACGAGCCAGCCTGGGTGCGCATCCAGCCCTCGATGGCGTTGAACAGCAGCGTCACGAAGAACATGCGCTCGCTGTCGGAAAGATGGGCAATATAGAAGATCGAGTGGCGCGGGCGGCCGTCGGCTGTGAACAGCATGCGGCCCACATCGAGCGGCTCGCCCTCGGTCCACGATTGAAAAGAGGGCGAGGCCAGAATCGCATTGAGCGACATGGCCAGGTCGAAGCGTTCTTTCTCGGGGAAGAAGGTGTTGACCTCGAACACCCCCAGTTTGGCAAAAGGCGGCGACTGGGTCTGGGTGATCAACTCCGGCAGCGAAAGATCGCGCTTCTGGCTCCAGGCCTGTTCGAAGATGTTGGCTAGAAGGATGTGCTCGCGCGAACGGACCGGATCGATATCTTTCAGGCCCACCAGCCCGAGCAGCGCGGTAACCGTATCGGCAATTCGCTCGCGCAGGACCTCGCGATTCTGAATCCAATCGAGCGCCGGGGCGGCCAACGAGGCCAGGATGCTCACCGGAAGACCAGCCGACGAGCCGGGAGTGTAGACCGCGAAGTCCGCCGCTTTGGCCAGCGCCGCGATGCGCTCGCGGCCGATGCCCCACTCGGCCAGACCTTTCTCCCACGAGGCGGCTGCTTCAGCCGCAGCCTGGTCGAGCGATTTCCCATCGCGCCGTGCCTGTTCCGGGTCCACCCAGGGGCGAAAGTCGCTGGGGGCGAGCCCCGGGAAGTGCAGCAGCAGGTTGGTGATGTCGCCCTTGGGGTCAATCATCAGCGCCGGGATGCCCGCCAGTGCTGCTTCCTCCAGGAGATCCACACACAGCCCGGTCTTGCCCGAGCCGGTCATACCCACCACAAGTGCGTGAGTGGTCAGATCATCGGGATCGTAGTTGACCTGCTCTTCGAGCAGCTTGGCCTTCGCGAGATCGTACGTGCGACCAAGATAGAAGCCGGATGTGGCCATGCGGATGCCCTCCCGAGTGCTGGGGTCGAGCCTGCGCAATTCACGCATGGGCCTGCATGCGGCCGGCATGGTGAAAGCGCTGGGGTCAATTGATGGAGTGAGGGAATTATAGCATCCGAGGTTGGCCGTGCCGCATGCGTCAGTCACAACCCAGCGCGCACTCTGTGTGCGGCGCGTCACGCAATGCGAGGGGCACATCCATGCGGCGGCGAGAATTGCACGCGTGAGGCTTGCAGGTTGCGGAAGTACGCCCACCTCACCCCATTGCCCCCTCTCCGAACGGAAGCAGCCTTCAATAGACTGGGATGCTGCGGAGAGGGGGGAGAGAAGACCACGCAGCGAGGCTCGTGTTCGCCGGGGGAGGGGTAAGGGGTAGGGGTGCGGGAGAGGGCCGCCCCCACTTCCTCGGTAACCTTCTAGGTCTGGCTGGCGCGCGAGGCCTTCTCGGCATCGCAGGTGTGGTTCATGCGGTGCTCGGCGGCATGGCGGCCAAAGGCCTCCACCGTCAGGAGCTCGCCTTCGGCCGTGCGACCTTGACGATCCAATGCCGCGTCGTCAAGCGCCTCGACGAACTCGACCCATGCGCGATGCGCGCTCTCGATCTCCGCGAGCAGATCGGAAGGGCTCGCGGCCGCACGCTTTTCGACGGCGCGCCGGTTCCAGCGCGCCAGGTCGAAGCCCTCCGGCACAGCGGGTTCGCCGCGTACGATGCGCCGCGCCTGACCCAGCATGCCTCGCTCGGCATCCGCCAGGTGGGCCAAGAGCTCGCGCACGGTCCAGCCCGGCTGGCCGGGGTAGACCATCACTGCGCCCGCCTGTTCGACCAAGCGCACGAGGTGCGGCCACGACTGGGCGTGAGCCTCGCGCAGGAACAGGCTCAGCGCCGCCGCGCGTGAGGTGCCGCTCTCCCTCGCGCCGCTGACGGGTGCGGTCGGGGCCAGCGTCTCACGGCTGCGGCCCGCCACGGCCCGCCGCATGTCGCGCACGTGCATCATCGTGTGGCGATAGGCCAAACGCAGCGTCTCCTCCACCGTCGTGTCACCCAACCACGGGTGCCAGCACCGCCGGGTCAGATCGTCGCCCGTGAGTTGGGCCACTCGCGTTGAGAGCGCCGCGCTATCTCGCTCAAACTGAGCGATGAGCTGCGCCGCGGGCAGGCGCCCCAGGCGGGCCACCTCGGCCGCGTTGAATGCGTCCAAGTCCATCGTGCGGTCCAGGCCGGGCCCGCCCGCCAGGACCGAGAGCAGCGTGTGCAGCACCGTGGCCTGGGCGGAGGTCAGATGCGCCAGAATCTCGCGCGCCTGCCAGGGTGGCGACTCGCTGTAGATGACCTGGGCCAGGTCGGTTTCGTTCAGCGCGCGCATGAAGGCCGCGGCTCTGCGGCCTTCCGCCTCAATGCGCGAGGCCATGTGCTGCGCGGACTCATGCATGTGCAGCCTCCCGCCCTACACCAAGTGAGCGCCCCCGTCCACGGTGAGGATCGTTCCGGTGACGAACTCGGCTTGCACCAGGTAAAGAACAGCCTGGGCGATATCTTCCGGCGCGCCTTCGCGCTTGAGCGGCATGCGCCGCGTCACCGCCTCCCACCTTTCCGCAGCCAGGCCGGGCGGCTTGGCCACCGGACCGGGAGCCACCGCGTTGACGCGGATGCGCGGAGCCAGAGCCCGCGCCAGCACCTGGGTCAGCATGACCACCCCCGCCTTGCTGACCGAATGCACCGGATAGCGCGCCCAGGGTTGCAGCCCGGCCACGTCGGCGATGTTGATGATCACCCCGCCCTGCGGCATGAGCCGGGCCGCGTGCTGCGCGCAGAAGAAGGGCGCGCGCAAGTTGAGGTCGAGCGTGCGGTCCCAATCGGCGGAGGTGACCTCCTCCACCGGCTGGGCCTCCATGATGGCGGCCGAGTTGACCAGAATCCGCAGTTCGGGGAAAGTGCGGCGCACCTCTTCGAACATCGCTTCGATCTCTACCACGCGGGAGAGGTCGGCGCGCACGATCAGGACCCGCCGCCCGAGGGCTTGCGCCTCGGCCTGCGTGGCCAGGGCCTCGGCCTCGGCACGGTGGTAGTGCAGCACCACGTCTGCGCCGGCGCGCGCCAGCGCGAGCAGGATGGCGTGCCCCACGCGGTGCGCGCCTCCGGTTACCAGTGCTACTGTGCCCTCAAGCTCCATGCGGCCCTTTCACGATCTTCACCACAGAGTCCACAGAGACCACGGAGAATTCATGCTGAAACCCAAAGATCCTTGCGATCTCAAGCAGTCCGTGCAATTATGCGGTCGACAACCGCTCGGCTCGCGTTCGTCCGAATGCGCCTGGCATCAGCAGGCAACTCACCACGACCTACCCGCAATAGATCAAGAACAGCACGCCAATGGTTGAGAACAATAAAGGATGTCTCCGTGCGCTCTGTGTTCTCCGTGGTGCAAGCTCTTCTCACGCCCGGAAGAAGTTGGAAACGAAGAACCACAAGTTGGCCGGGCGTTCCCCCAGGCGACGCATGAAGTACGGATACCACTCGCGGCCATAGGGCACGTACACGCGCACCCCATACCCCTGCGACGCCAACTCCTCCTGCAGGTCGCGGCGGATGCCGTGCAGCATCTGGAACTCGTAAAGCGACCTGGGGATGTGACGCGCCTCGGCATAAGCCAGCAGCGCCCGTACCAGCTTCTCATCGTGCGTGGCCAACCCCGGGATGGGCGGCGTAATCCCACGCGGGTCGGCCGGCAGCTTCACCGCGGCGGCCGCATCCAGCATCATCGTGCCCAGCCTGAAGAAGGATGCGTCAACATCGCGCTTGGCCGGGTAGGCGACACTCGCCGGCTCCTTGTATGCGCCCTTGCACAAGCGGAATCGCGTGTTGGATTTGAGCAGCTGCGCCACGTCCTGCTCGGAGCGGTACAGGTACGATTGGATGACCACGCCGGTGTTTTCGAAGCCCGCAGTGCGCATGCGCCGGTAGATCTCGAGGGTGCGATCCACGCTGGGCGAGTCTTCCATGTCGATGCGGATGAAGAGACCCAGCGACCGCGCTCGTTCGAGTATCTTGCGCAGGTTGGCTGCGCACAAATCGAGCGAGAGGTTGAGCCCGAGCTGCGAAAGCTTGAGCGAGGCATTCGAGCGAACCTTCGCCGCCGCGAGGCGGTCCAGGATATCGAGGTAGGCCTCGGCCGAACGGACGGCATCGTCGCCGTCGGTGACACTCTCCCCCAGATGATCGACCGTGGCGACGATGCCCCGCGCGTTGAGGTCCTTAATGGCGCGGATCGCATCTTCGGGCTGCTCGCCGGCCACAAAGCGGCCCGCCACGCGCTTGGCCACCCAAAAGCTGGAGATCTGGCGTTTGGCCCAGGCCGACTTGGAAAGGTTCAACAGGAGCGAGCGGAGCATTGCGCCTCCTCCATGCCCATCCGCCGCCGGGCCCGGGCAGGCCACCGGCAACAGATTCCCGAGAGGCCGTGCACACAGGCGCACGGTTTCTCCCCTCACCGCCCGGTCGGTTGCGAACTCCCTCTCCCGCTGTGGCTCCCCGCCGCAGTGTCTCTACTCGACGACGATCACCCGCGTCCCCGTGGCATGCGGCGAAAAGGGCATGAGCGGGAAGGCGGGTGCGGTCCAGCGATAGATCCAGCGCGCTTCGGCCGGGCGCATGTTGATGCAGCCCACGCTGCGCCGCCGCCCGAAATCGTTGTGCCAGTAGGCACCGTGAAAAGCGATTCCGCTGTAGGTGAAGTAGCTCACCCAGGGCACGCCCGGTTGTTCGTTGGCGAAGAGGTCGGCCGTGAGCCGCGCATCGCCCATGTGGCGCGAGGGAACCTTCTGGTTCACATGGAATTCGCCGATGGGTGTGAAGCTGTGCCCCTTCCCCGGCTGCGGGTCGCTGCGCAGACGCCCGCCCGAAATGAGGGTGGTGAAGACGGCCCGCTCGTTTTCAAAGGCAGTGAGTTTCTGGCTCGCCAGGTCCACTTCGATGCGCTTGGCTTCGAGCGGGACGTCCGGGGCAACCGGGCTGAGATCCGTGGCCCAAATCGGACGCAGGTGCTCGGCCCGAACATAATAGCGAGTGTACAACCGGTCATCCAGCAGGGCGTACCATGCGCCGCCGCTGGCATCCTCCACCCCTTCAACCGCCCAGAACGTGGCCCCGTAGTACAGCCGGTAGAGCGGCGCGGCCTCCGCCTCGGGCTTCGCCCGCGTTTGGGTGAAGGGTACCGTCACTTCCACCAGCAACCCCTCGCTCGGGACGGCCGCAGCCACCTCGTTCAAATCGTTGCGTACCGGCTGCATATCGCCGACATGGACAAACCCCTGGCGGATGCGGAACCAGAAAGGGTTGCCCTGTGGGCCGGTCGCGCTTTGTATCTCTTCCTCCACCACCACCAGGGTGTCACGCGCCAGCCTGGCCAGCTCCAGTGCGGCCTCATCCGGGCGAGCGCGCACGGCGACGGTGCGCGCCGTCACCCGTGCCAGCATCGCCTCTGAGGCAAGAGCCTCCGGGGGCGGCGGCGCGAAGGCCGCGGCGCCCAGGGAGAGCCCGGCGAGTTGCAGAAAACTTCGGCGTGATATCACAGACATCGTCGCTCGGTCCAAGCCGGTGTGCGGCTCACCCGTGCGAGCGAGGCACCGGGAACGAGGCGGGCTTCATTCTCCCGGCGGTGGAACGGGCAGGTCGTCCACGCGTGTCTTCACCCAGCGATCCCCCTCTTCAATCAACATCACCGGGATATCGTCGCGAATGGGGTACTTCCGTCCGCAGTCCGCTTCCTGGCAAACCAGCCAGGTGTCCTTGACCAAGGTGAGCAACCCCTCTTTGGTCTGTACGCACGACGGGCAGCGCAGGATTTCGAGCAAGTCGGGAGCGATCATGGCTCCTCCTGGTGGGTGGTAATGGGTGGTGCGGCGCAGGCGGCCGGGGGTCTAAGGCGGGCAGGGCGAGCCATCGCCCACCGGCGTGCTCGGGCTGAACTGGCACATCGCCGCCCAGGCGACGTAGTGGGTGTTGATATTCTCGCTGTTGATGATCTGTCCGCCGCGCGTGACCGTGCGCGTGACGTAGGCGTCGGCCCCTTCAACCGCCCAATCCACTTGCTTCCATTCGTCGGGCGCGAGGTCGGCATTCTCCACCCAGCGCGGTTGCGGCGGATCCACACGGTTGGTCACATTGCGCGTCCAATCCACGGTACGCCCGTCGGAGGTCGAATAGAAGCGCCAGCTGATGCGCCCGCTGGCCCGGTCGACGTCGGTCTCCATCAGAATCCAGTAGGGCGAGTCGTTCTGAAAGCGGAAGTCGACCTGCGGGACGAAGACCGTGGCGTCGAATCCGGCGCCCAGGTGCACCGGGCCGTCACCGTTCTCGTAGTACCCGACGCGGTAGGCATGCGGGTGACGCTCGACGATCGGGAAGCCGGTCATAAAGACCGTGCGGTAGAGGGTGGTGCTCACCTGGCACACGCCGCCGCCGGCGCCCTTGATCGTGCTGTTGCCAACGATGATCAGCGCTTCGGCATACCCGGTGTCGAAGCTCACGTCGCCGAGATGTTCGGCCATGGAGAAGATTTCGCCCGGCGCCACGAGCACGCCGTTGAATTTCTCCGCGGCGAGCGTAATATTGTGAATGCGCGCGTCGGTCGAGCCCCTGAACGAGGTGTACTGCAAACCGGAGGGCAAGAGGCCGGTGATGCCCAGGCCGGCCGCGCTTTCGTTATCGCCCGCCAGGGCATTGGTGTACTCGAAGACTAGCGACGCCGCGTGCTCGCCGCGCGCGATGGCCGCCTGGATGGTGGAGGCCGAGGCCTCCACGTTGAGCGAGCGTCCACGCACGGCGCTGCGATAGAGCACCACCTGACCGCTCGCGTCATCGAACAAATAGCGCGGGTTTTCCGGCTTGTGTTCGAACTTGCCCACCAGAGGTGCCAGGAAGGCCGCCAGCTTGTCATCCTGCATGGCAAGCGAGAAGGCCGCTTCGGTGCCGGTATTCACTTTTCGAAAGGCCAGCATGCGCGCTAACTGCTCGGGCTGGAAGAGGAAGGGCCCGGGATCGCCGGAGGTCATCTCGGGGACGTTCACGGTGAAGGGCTGGCTCAGCATCACTCGCGCCAGGCCGGCCTGCTCGGTGGGGTCAAGCACCTCCGGGACAATCTGCTGCACGACCAGGGGAATCTCAACGTCGGTCATGCCGCCCAGCGGCACCGCAACCAGCGCCAGGTTGGTCGCCAGGTCGAGCTGGCGGCCGATTTGTCCTTCGTGGGCAACGACTTCGGTACCGACCAGTTCCACGCTGGCTTCCTGAACCGGCTGGTCGATTTGTGAGGCAATCCCCTGGAGGTAGGCCTGGGCGCGTGCTACATCGTATTGCACGACCAGCGGCGAGGCGCGCCCGGCGAAACGCGTGTAGAGCTGCATGAAGGCATCGATCACCGGATGGTGAACGCGGCCCACGCTGTAGGCCGCGGTCATGGTTGCGTAGATATTAAACTCCAGCCCGAGTTCAGCCGGTGTGGCGATCCAGGTTCGATCCCCGTCGCGGAAAACGATGCGGCCGGCATACGGATAGGTGAGCCCGGCGGCGAGCTGGCGCGCGGCATCATCCGCGGTGAGCCCCGAAAGGTTGAGCCCGGCCACCGACACGCCCGGGAATAACCGCCCCTCGTATGCCGCGCGATACACGCCGGCGCTGGCGCCGGCCAGGATCGTCAGGGCTAGCAGCGCCATCAGGCCGGTTGCGGCCGCTTGGAAGAGCGCCGTGGCCAGCCGAGGCAGAGCGGCGGGCGAAGCGCCGCGCAAAGGGACTATCGGTTGGGTAGCCATACCCCGAGGATTATACCCGCTGGGCTTGGGCGGTCGCGGCGGCGCACAGCGCCCGGCTCAGGTGGTTGGTGCCGAACGGCACGAGCCTGGGGATCATTGCGCCTGGCGCCACACGCGGTCGAATTCTTCCAGATACAGCCGGGCCAGCTCGCTGTCGTGCAGGATGAGCATGTTCTCGTCGTTGACGTTTTCGGCGTTGTAGGAGAAGTTGTACGAGCCGGTGATCACAAACTCATCGTCGACAATGATGACTTTGTGGTGCATGTTGCGAGGATTGCCATCCAGATGGACGTCAATACCCGCAGCGCGCAAGAGGTCGTACTTGCCGTTGGCATTCGAGCGCACCTGGCTTTCTTCCATCACCCCGGCCACCTCGACTCCCTGCCGGGCCTGATGAATGAGAGTGTCGGCGACGGCCTCCGAAGTGAGCGAGAAGGCCATGAAGCGAATCGAATGCTGCGCGCTCTCGAGCACCTGCAGCAGGCGCTCGGCGGGCGCATCATCGGGGGCGAAATACACTTCCGCCCACGACGCCCCGAATTCGATCCTGGGCGCGGGCCACCCGCGCGGCGACTCCGGGCCGAACATGTCGTCAACGAACATCTCATCGAACTCGCGCAGATAAGCCTGGGCCAATTCGGCAGACTCGATTCGCAGCAGGTTGTTGTTGTTGCGATAGGTGTCGCTCGTGGTCAGGTTCATCGAGCCGGTCCACACCAGCGCTCGGTCGACCACGACGAACTTGTCGTGCATCAACCCCTCGCGCCGATCGCCCAGCACCGGGATCCCCGCCTGCTCGAGGTCGCTCAGCGCGCGCGTCTGGACATAGGTGCTGTCGACCACCACCCGCACCTTCACTCCCCGTTCTCCGGCGCGGATCAGGGCGCGCGAGATGGAATACAGGTTGATCTCCAAGCAGGCCACATCGACAGTGAAACGCGCCGCGTCGAGCGAGGCCACGATCGGCGTGTCCGCGCCGCCGCGGTAATCGCCGGTGAAATCGTCGGGGGAGGTGAAGAAGACCTGGGCCCAGGTGGCGGCCGGCGGAGGGAACGTCGCGGCCGAAGAGGTGGGCTCACGCGCGCCGAGGCCGGGCGCGCCGGGCGCGGTGCACGCACCCGGTGTCGAGGCCAGCAGCGCACATACCAGAACCAGTGCCGCCCCATGCGGCCCGCCCAAACGCCGGCCGCGCTTCCCGATGTGCGGCTGCAGGTGCATCCCCCGGATCATCTCACCCACACTCGCTCAGACACGCCGGGCGACAGCCATGATCTCGATCTCGTCCAGTTCTATCGGCCGGCGCCCCCAGCGCCCGGCCGTGCCGCCCCACAGATGCTGCACCTCGAACCCGCACGCCTCCAGCACCAGGCGCAGTTCCGAGGGCAGGTAACCTTTCTCGCGCGCGTGCACCTCGCGGTGGCCGCGCGGGTCTTCGACCGTCATGATGTAAGTCTCGACCAATGTCAGCGGGTCGAACTTACCGAACTCGACGTCATCCTGGGTGAAGTGGCGTATCTTCTGCAGGCCGTTCGGCGCGGTGAGAATGAACGGCGCCCCCGGCCCGAGCGCGGCATGAATCATGCGCAGGATGGCCGTGTCGTGCGCGAGTGGGTCGTCGTTCATGCTCAGCAGGCTGAAGGCCCCCTCGCACACGCAGATGGCCGCCTCGAATGTGCGCGCGGCCGTGTAGCGTGCGGCATCGGCATGCACCCACTCCACCTCCACCCCGGCTTCGCCCGCGGCGCGTGCCGCCTGCTCGAGCATGCCATCAGAAATGTCCACGCCCGTCAGCCGATAGCCGTGGCGCGCCAGCTCCACCGCGTGCCGCCCGGTGCCGCAGCCGACATCGAGAACAGAGCTGCCTGGCGGCAAGTCGAGTTCCTCAACCAGAAAGTCCACTTCCGCCAGGGTGTCTTTGGTGAATGCGTTCTCCAAATAGCGCGGCGCGTGATTGTCGAAGAAATCCTGCCAGACGTTTCCCATGAAGCTCTCCCTCGCGAGGTAGCTTACAAGCTGCCATCCAACAATGCACGGGCCTCACGCTCTTCACGCGTGCGGCGCGCCCTATCCCATTTGAGTTCCTTAGCCATGAGTTCGATCGTACGCGGCAGTGCGGCTCGAGCCGCGCGCGTTTCGATGAAGGCCAGCCTCGTTCGGCGGGCGAGGACATCCATCGGGGTGAGGGCCATCTCTTCTCTCACGGCCCAGACGACTTCCGCCTCGATGTGCGGGTGGCCCACTGCCAGGCGGCCCGCCAGCCCGGCCGCGGCCAACTCGGCCACGCGCCGCGCGCGCCCGCCGTAAGCCAGATTGAGATGGCGCGCGGTGTCCTCGGCCAGCCCGAATTGCGCAACGAGGCGCAACGCCGCCTCAGGATCGTAGCCCGGAGCGCCCACCATGGGAATCTGGGTCGTCCGGCACGCGTTGTGCGCCGTCAGCCTGCCCCGCGCGATCGCATGATCCACGGCATCCTGGGCCATCTTGCGGTAGGTCGTCCATTTGCCGCCGGTGATGGTGATCAGCCCGGCCGGACTGTCGGCGATCACGTGATCGCGCGATAGCTTGGCCGTACCGCCCGCCTTGGGGTTGGAGACGAGCGGGCGCAATCCGGACCAGGCGGCTTTAACGTCCCGGCGCGTCACCGGTCGATCGAGGTACAGCCGCACGTGACGCAGGATATATTCGATCTCCTCTTCCAGCACCGGCACATGCTCCGCGAGGGAGGCCGGCGTGTCGGTGGTGCCCGCCAGGGTGTGCCCCATCCACGGCAAGGTGAACAACACCCGCCCGTCCTCGGTCTGGGGGATGAGCATGCCCAGATCGGGCGGGGCAAAGGCCGCATCCAGAATGATGTGGACGCCCGAGCTCGTGGTGAGCATGGGCTCGCAGGTGGGGTCATCCATGCGGCGGATGAGGTCGCAGAACGGTCCGGCGGCATTGAGAATGATGCGCGCCTTCGCCGTCAGGGTGTCGCCGGAGAGACCGTCGCGCAGCTTGACGCCGGTCAGTCGCCCGGCCTCCTTGAGCAGGCCGGTCGCCTGCATGTGATTGACGGCCGCCGCGCCCTGTTCGATCGCGGTCAGCGCCAATTCCACATTCATCCGCGAATCGTCGAACTGTCCGTCAAAGTATGCGACCGAGCCCACCAAACCCTCGGCACGCAGCGCGGGGTAGCGCTCCAGGGTGCGGCGGCGGGTCATGTAGGTGCTACGTCCGATGCTGGCGCGGCCCGAGAGCAAATCGTAAAGCATCAGCCCCACCCAATAGTAGGGCGCTTCCCACCAACGCTTGAGCGGTGTGACGAGTTGCAGCGGGCGCGAAAGATGCGGCGCTAGGCGCAAGAGCAGGGCGCGCTCGTGCAGCGCATCGCGCACCAGGTTGAATTGCCCGCGGTCCAGATGCTTCACGGCTTGTTCGAGGTAACGCACGCCGCCGTGGATAAGTTTGGTGCTGCGCGAAGAGGTGCCTTCCGAGAAATCCTGCTTCTCGACCAGCGCGGTGCGCAAGCCGCGCGAGGCGGCATCCAGCGCGATTCCGCAGCCGGTCGCCCCCCCGCCGATCACCAGGACGTCAAAGGTCTCCCGGCGCAGTCGTTGGATAAGGTGCGTGCGATCCATTCAAAACCTCCGGACCCTTCGGCCTGTGTCTGAGATGTGAGCGGCGGCAGGAGGCCGTGCGCAGCGTGCCGGCCAGGGATGCATGTGCGGCGGACGCGCGCGTCCGCCCCCTTAGCATAGCCCACGCCGGCGGCTTGGGCGCGTGAACTTCTTCCTTGACCCGGGCGATTCACGCCATGCACGGGCCAAGTCAGGCATACGGCGCCGCGAGTTTGCGCAGCGAGGCGTAGCGCGAGAAGAGGTGCACCCACCACGGCGCGCGCCGCCCGAAGAACGAGGCCCGCCGCAGTGCCTCGCGCAGTTCCTCGGGGGTGGCGAAGGGCGGGAGAACCAGCCCGGCGCGGCCCACCTCCCACGCGGCGTGCGCGTCGGTGCCGGCGGTCATCGGCAACCCGCTGCGGAGGGCGAACGCCTGGGCCTGTGCATTATCTGCGGCGAAAACGCAGCGCGCGTTAAATCCCTCCAGCGCGTCCACGTGCGGCGCAATTGCCTGCAGGTCGTGCAACGCCCAACGCCCACCGCGCAGCCGGTCGAACGGGTGCGAGACGCTGATCACCGCCCCCTGGGCGCGCAATCGATCGATGGCCGCACGCGGCGTCAACCCCGGCGGAACTGCCTCATGAATGAAGTAGGCCAAGAGCTCACCACAGGTCGTGAGAATCTCTTCGCCCGGGATCACATAGTCCGGTTCCCGTTCCGCCAGCTCCAACGCCGCGCGGGCAGAATTGTGGTCGGTGACGGCGATGCGCGACATCCCGGCGCGCCGAGCGGCGGCCAGCAGACGATCCGGCGCGAGCAGGCTGTCTTTCGAACGTTGTGTGTGCAGGTGCAGGTCAACCCGCCA
>DATEAT010000077.1:0-11169 GCA_035288225.1 Anaerolineales bacterium
TTTCAGGATTGGGCCCTGGTCTGGTATTTGCTGGTCCAGGCCGCCGTGATCACCGCATTGGGCGTGGCCTTCGGCGCGCTGGGCACCGTGGCGCTTGGGCCGGTGCTGCACATCGCAGGTGCCGGTCTCACGATGAAACCCGAGTTCGATGTTCGCACAATTGCCATCGGCTTGACAGCCGTTGGGGCCGTGATGCTGAGTGGGACGATCCTGCCCGCCCTGTGGGTTGGCCAGATGAATCTAGCGCGGCTGCTGCGTGTCGAATAGTTGCCGCACGAGGAGAGTCCAGTGAACAAGTCGCTTTTCATGCCTCTGGTGCTTGCCGCCGCCGTATCCTCCGCCTGTCTGCTCACCACCTTGTCGCAAGGCGGGTCTCCCTCCGGAACACGCGCGCCAGGGTCGGGGGGAGAGACCGCGGTGCCCGGCGGTTTATTCGGCAGGTCGCCCACGCCCACATCTACGCTGGTTCCCTCCAAGCCGGTGAGCATTCGCGAAGGGCTGGCCAGCCTGAACAGCTACGTGCTCACCATCGACATGACCTCCTCCGGCCCCTCCCCAGCGGACAGTTCTCACATCATCTATGAGATGCAATACTCCCAGGATCTCGACGCGCGCATGGGGCACACCGTCGTCGAGGTGAGTACAAAGGAGGAGCCCGACCAGGACCCGATGGACAGCACCTCCTATCGCATCGGTAATGACGAATGCACGGGATCCAAGGAGGACTGGACCTTTACCCCGATGACGCCGGCGCAGCGTGAAATGGTCGATCTGGCGCAAGACATGCTGAACATTACCCCGCTGATCGAAAACCCGACCTTCGTCGGGAGCGAGACCTTGAACGGGGTCTTAACCAACCATTTCACCTTCGCCCTGGCCGGGCTGGGAGTGAAGTCCGGCGCCGAGGTGACCGCCAATGAAGGGGAGTACTGGCTGGCCCAGGATGGCTTGTACATCATGCGCTACCACCTGCTGGCGGAAACACGCAGCGGCCCGCAAGCCGAGGTGATGCGCCAAGAGGTGCGGGTGGAAATGACCTCGATCAACCAGCCGCTGACGATTGCCTTCAACGACTGGTGCCTTAAGGAGAAGGCTAAGGCCGAGTAGGGGCGGTTCTCCAATGGTTGTTCGACCCAGAAGCGAAGGGGCTGCCCCAGAAGAGATCAGGGCAGCCCCGCTCTTTTTCCACGATGCAGCCCCTGATCGAGGCAATCGAGCCCCGCTCGCAAAAACGCCACACGCCCCGGCCCCTTCCAGCGACGATTGCCATCTGCCCAGCGGCGGAAAGCAGCGCCTTGGAAGACCCTCCCAATTTGGACAAAAATGGGTTAATATGATTATCCACCCAATAAGGAGGGTTCTGTGTACCACACCACTCGTCAAATCACTCTTGCCGCGGCCGTTTTTGCGCTGATTCTGACTGCCTGCAGCCCCTCAGCACCGGCCACACCCGTACCCACGCAATCCATCGAAGCTCTTCCCGCCAGCACGATTGCGCCACCTGTCAGCGAGGCGTCTCCCGCGACAACCGACCCCGGCAGCGGGAGCTCGGGCCTCGTGTTGTTCGTCATCCAGCCCGAAGCCTCACAGGCGCAATTTAAGATCGATGAGGTTCTTGCCGGATCCCCGAATACGGTTATCGGCACAACCGCCAAAGTCGCCGGCGAAATCCGCCTCGACCCGGCCCATCCGGATGCCTCGCAGGTTGGGCCGATCACGGTCGAGACTGGAACGCTGGTCACCGATAATCCCTTTCGAAATCGCGCCATCAGCAGCTTCATACTCAATAGCGGCAAATACCCGCTGGCGACCTTTACCCCGACCGCGCTGGCGGGCATGCCCGCCTCGGTGGCAGTGGGGGAGACTTTCAAGTTCACCCTCACCGGCGATCTGACCCTGCGCGACATCACCAAGCCGGTGACCTTTGAAGTCACCGTCACGGCCGAGGCCGCGGATCGCATCAGCGGAAAGGCCACGGCCACGGTGCAGCGCGCCGACTTCGGGCTGACCATCCCCTCCGTGCCCCAGGTGGCGGGGGTCTCGGAGGACGTACTTCTCCAATTCGACTTCACAGCCGTGCGCAGCGGCTAGCGACCTCACATCGGTCCACACGACAAGCGAGGGGTCAACAAACCGGGGTGCCTGCCAAGGCACCCCGGTTATGTTATCGGGCATTGTGCGCGCTGCGGCCCAGATTTGGGAATCGAAGTCAGGGCCAGCCGGCGCTGAGCGGCGGACTGCCGCGAGAGTCAATTGTGTATCGGCACGAGCATGACCGGCACGGAGGTGCGGCTGGAGACTTTGGGGGGCACGCTGCCTGCCCAAAAGGCCCGAGTACCGTGAGTCCCGTGCACCGCCATGACGATCATCCCGGCCTGCGTGCGCTCGGCGGCTCGGATGATTTCGGTCGCGGGGTCGCCGCGCGCCACTTCCGTTGTGACCGTGAGAGAGGTGGGCTCGAGGGATCGGGCGTGTCCAAGGAGCACGGTCTCTGCGGCGGCCTGGTCCAGATCGAGCGCCGCGCGCATCGCACCGGGAAGCATGCGGGCCGTCGCGACCTGTTCCCCGGACAATGTCGCCGTGGTCGGCACAACGGTCATCAGGTGCAGTGACGCACCGCATGCGCGGGCCAACTCGGCCGCAATCGGCAGGGCGCGTGAGTGCTCGGGGTCCGTGTCGAGCGGAACGAGAATGGTTGAGCACAGGAGATTCTCGCCCGGGCTGGGCGCTTCCGGTTGGACGAGCAACACCGGCGTTGCCCCCGCGGCGACGACATCTTGGGCGATTGAGCCGAAGAGCAATTCGCGCGGCCCGGGGCGGCCGTGGGTGCACATCACGATCAGGTCGGGTGCGAACTCATGCGTGTGCTCGACGATGCTGCGCGCCACATCGGTGACGGCCGCGGTGTGTACATGGGTTTGCACCTTCACCTGGCCGGGCAGCGACTCGCGCGCCACGCGTTCGAGGTAAGCGGCCGCTTCGGGGACGGTTGTCAGGTGCCGCTCGTGGTGTATCTGCTGCGGCGGGTCCTTCTCGATGACGTGCACCAAGGTCAGCGAGGACCCGAGCTTCGAGGCGAGGGTGGCCGCCACGGGCAAGGCGGCCGCCGCCAGGCGCGACCCATCCAGGGGGACCAGGATATGCTGGAACATCGCCTCACCTCCCCCACAACGTCTGATATATCAAGAACGCGTTGAGCGCGACGATGAGGGCCGCGGCCGCCGAGGCTGCGGCCGTCGTCAGGCGGCCGTTGACCAGCGGGCCCATGATCTGCTTGTTGCGGGTGAACTGGACGAGCGGGATAACGGCAAACGGGAGCCCGAAGCTCAACATCACCTGGCTGATCACCAGCGTGCGCGTGGGGTCGAGCCCGATGGCGATGACGATGAGCGATGGCAGCATCGTCACCAGGCGCCGCAGCCAGGGCGGTATGTGGCGGTGCAGAAAGCCCTGCATGATCACCTGCCCGGCCATGGTTCCCACCGAAGCCGACGACAGCCCGGCCGCCAGAAGCGAAATCCCGAAGACCCAGCTCGCGGCCGACCCGAGCAGCGGCTCGAGTGTGCGATAGGCCTCCTCGATGGAGGCGACGTGCGTTAACCCCTTATCGAAGAAGGTGGAGGCGGCCATGATCAGCATCGCGATGTTGATCAGCCCCGCCAAGCCCATCGCCAGCAGGACGTCGACAATCTCGTAGCGCAGCAAACGGCGCTGCTCGGGCGCGTTCCGCGCAACGATGCGGCCTTGCATCAACGATGAGTGCAGGTAAATCGCATGCGGCATGACCGTCGCCCCGAGAATCCCGCAGGCCAATAGCACGCTCTCCGTGCCTTGGAATTGGGGCAAAACGGCATGCTTGAGCACCAGCCCCCACGCCGGTTTGTCGAGGACGGTTTCAATGAGATAACTCACCGCAACCACGCCCACCAGAACGGAGATCACGGCCTCGATCGGGCGGAAGCCATAGTGCTCCAGGCTGAGGATGATGAAGGTGGCCGCGGCTGTGAACAATCCCGCCAGCCACAGGGGAATGCCGAAGAGCAAGTTGAACCCGATTGCCGCGCCCAGGAACTCGGCCAGGTCGGTGGCCATGGCCACGATTTCCATGATGGTCCACATCACGAGGACCAGCCAGCGCGGATACCTCTCGCGGCAGTGTTCTGCCAGGTTGGTGCCGGTGGCGATCCCAAGCTTGGCCGAGAGGGTTTGGATGAGCATCGCCAGCAAATTCGAGGCGACCACGACCCACAGCAGCAGGTAGCCGAAGCGCGCGCCCGCCTGAATGTTGGTCGCGTAATTGCCGGGGTCCATGTAGGCAACGCTGGCCACGAAGGCGGGGCCGAGGAACGGCATCAGGCGTGCGAGGCGTCCCTTGCCGGAGGAGCCGGAGAGGATATCGGTGGCTGCCTGGCGCGTGCCGCGATCACCGGCCAGGCTGCTGCGGTCAGCGTGACTCTTATCCCGGGGCATGATCACTCAACCCTGTCACGTGCAGCACGGGATTTCGGATGAGTTTACCACCGAGCCCTCGCGCTCGGATTGAGCGCAGGCCACCCGGCCGTTTTCACTCTGGGCGAGAGAGGCGAACGGGCATGGCCAGCCGCTGGGCCGCGCGGAAGAGGGCGCCGCCTCCGGTTTCGGCGCGGACGAGCGCAGCCAGGACGGCGGGCAGCGCCGCGGTGCCCGGGTAGATCAGGTAACGCGGCGACCAAACGGGGTGAAACTTCTCCTTGAACGCGTGCAATCCCTTGAAGTTGTAGAACTGATTGAGGTGATCGTAGATGAAGTGCAGCGCTCTCTCGAGCGCCGGGTCGCTGGGCATCTCACCGATGCCGGCCAGCCCGGAGAGCCCAAGGTTGAGGCGAGGGTAACCCTGATCGCGGGCCCAGTGGATCAGCGTGACCAGCAGCATCTCCATTGTGCCGGGCTCGGCATCCATCCGCCGGCGCATCAGGTCGATGGCCAGTTCGAGTTCCTGGTACTCGGGGGCCGCGCTGACGAAGGCGGTGACGCGTCCGCGCGGATCGCGGATCGTGGCGACAATACTCTCGCGGATGTAATCGTCGTCGAAGCGCCCAACGGCGAATCCCATTTCGCTCGAATGACGCGCCGACAGCCAGGCATCGCTGATCTCGTGCAGCTCTGCAAGCAGGGGGGCGGCAATCGGCGGTGTGTTGACCGTGGCGGTGTGCTGCAAGCGCTGCATGCGATTGATCTGTGTGCGCAGCGGCTTGTTGGCATTTCCCTCCAGACGGAAGGGGTCGACCTCCACAATGGCCTCGTGGCCGATGCACACGGCCTCCAGCCCGCTGCGCGCATACAGCGGAAGGAAATCTGGCAGGGTCTGGTAGAAGGCGGGGAGCCATCCATTGCGGGAGGCAACGTCGCAGAACCGGCGGATGGCCTGCTCGGCTTGGGCCGGTGGGCCAACGGGATCGCCGAGCGCGAGGGCCACGCCCCGCCGCGGTACGTAGGCCACGAGCCAGTCCGCAGCAAACAGGTAGGACTTATCGTCGAGGAGGGTGAAGCGTGCGAGCGAGGTGCGCCCATGGGCCGCGACAATCCGGCGGGCGTGCTCGCGCTCCGCGGACGTGGCTGGGGCCCGCACCAGGACGGGTTGAACGAGCATAAGCAGCGCGTAGCCGATGGTCACGGCACCGACAATGTAGATCGAATCGGCGAAGTACCGCCCCAAGCTGGAGATGGGCTCGAGGCCGGGGTCGTAGAACTGGGTGAACATGACTAGGGTCTGCTCGATCGCCAGCGGCAAGCTGAAACGGGTGCGGAACGCGTGCTCCATCAGGTAGAAGCCGGCCGAACCATAGACGAGGGTGAATAGCACGGCAATGGCCAGGACCTGCAGGCCGCGGCGTCCCGAGGGAGCATCGGACCGGGCGTGAAAGAGGCGACGCAACGCAAGCAGCACGGCCATCGACAGCAGCCCGATTCCTGCTTCTTCGTAATCCAGACCCTTGAGGAGATGGCTGACCACGGAAACGCCGAGAAGGATCACCGCGAAGAACCAGGACACACGCTTGCGTCGCCACAGTTGGGTGGCCAAGAGCAGCAGCGCAAACCCGGCCAGGGTGGAGGTGAGCCGCCCGCCGTGACGGACCTGCAGCGGCGAGAGTTGTTCGAGGAGAATGAGGCGCTGAGCGAACGGTTGCGTGACGGATGAAAGCAGGTTGACGACCGCCATGGCCGCCACCAGGAGTGCACTCAGGCGGACGCTCCACTTTTCGAGGCGAGGCGAGAGCCAAGGCCGTGCGGGCGAACGTGCTTGGTCGATCTCGATTTCGGGGTTCATAGTCGGTCGTCTCGGAGTGCCAACCAAGTCTGCGTGGGTGAAACGCGCGGCGTCGGGCGGGCGCGTGTGGAGACGCGACTCGAAGCGGGCCCGCCGTCACGGACCCGGGCTTCGACCGCGGGCGGCCGCCCGGTGATGGACGAAAAGTGATGTCTCATCGTGCGCGCACACCTCTCGCTAACGGTCCAGAAGGAGTGGTGAGGGGTCATGGGCGTTGGGATTTGGCCAGCGCGAGGATCTTCTTCAGGTCGAGCTCACCCGCCTGGCCCCATCCCTTCTCGCCGCGCGCGACCTGGGGACGAAAGGCCTGGTAAAGATCGAACGCAATCGGCTCCATTTTCCGCGGCGCGTACGCCTGAGCCAGCGTCTGCATCGCCTTGCGCACCTCGGGCAGCGCCTCGCCGAATTTCCCCTCCAGGTAGCGCGTCACGGATTCGGGATCGATCGGTTTATCGAGCACCACCGCACGCAACCCAGCCGGCGTGTCCTTGACGGGGATTGGCCGCCCGCACAGTTCCACCCAGCGATCCTCGCCGAGACCGGTCTTGGGCTTTGGTTTGCCGCCCGGCCCGGGCTCAGGTGCTTTGTATATGCCCAGCGAGCGTCCTTTGGATTGCGCGTTGAGCCCGGCCAGCGCCTTGCCGAGGGTCAGCGCGGTCTCCCATTCATACCCAATGCGTTCAGCCACAACCGCGGCCCACAACGTGAGCACCGGTGCGCGGTTGACCTTGACGGTTTGGATTGCCATGCCGATGGCCTCTCTGCATCCTAAGCTTAGCGCAACGGGGGAGACGGAAGAGGAAGCAACTGAAATGACCGACCTTCATACCCTGCGCGATGGGGGCTTTCAGCAGGCGCACTCTCCCCCCGGGGAAGGGGAAGAGCGCATGGTGCGCTCACAATGTGGATGCGCCCTCGTTCGATGGCTGTGACCCCTTGGAATTCGCACGCATCTACTGGCACGCTCTTCCTGGGATCGCCGTCCTCGCTGCGTACGTAGCCACAAGTTGGAGGAAATAATGAGCGGCGGCACGCCAGGCTAGAACGGACCGGCAATAGACAGACTCATGTCGAGATGGTAGCTCTTTTCCAACCAGACCTTGGCTAATATGTTGACCCCCTGGCTTGCAGCTGGGATCACCGACCACTCGATGATATACGACTGCCCGGCCTCGAGGACCAAGTAGGAAAGGGGCTCCTCCATCCCTGAACTTGGATCCCACGAGTAGGTGCGGCCGCCGCCTTCCACCAATTGGAGGCTGATCACCGACTCATTCGGCTTGTGGAGCGTGAGCGCGTGATCCGACGTGTTGGTCACCGTAAAGGTGATCTTGACCGGTTCCCCCAGCTCGTAGCAGTTGTGGTCGGTGCCCAAGACCCCCTTCAGCAAGTGGTCCGAGTTTTGCTGCGTCTCCTGTCTTCGACGGCACCCCCCGCCAATACTTGGGCTAACGCAGCCGAGGACCTCCGGGAGCATGACCAGTAGCCCGAAGAGGATTGCGAGCATGCGGTTTCTCATATCTTCCTCCGCAGCCAGTCATTGACCGCCGATGGTGAAGTGGAAGTCACTGATCGCCAGCAACTGCGAGACCCAGGGAGCGTAGCGGGCCAGAACCACCGATGGCAATACAGGAAACACAAACGAGAAGGCCAGGAGCCCAATCTCGGCCAGGGCCTTGCCGCGCGATCGCCAGGCCCGTCGCTTGGCAATCCAGTCAATCGGGCTGAGCCCGCTGGCCCAGAGGATGAGATTCAGCACCTCGCGCGTGAACAGGATTGCGGCCGGAAGGAGAGCCCACCCGGTGCGGGCGACACCATCGCGGCGATGACGATCAGGGAGCAGAAGCGCAGGAGTCGGCCTTCGTTGCGATTCATCTTCATCCCCCTCTGGCGGCTGATGTTGACCGCTTACTAGGGACAGGTCGAGGGTGGCGGGGAATCCGGCAATCGCGTGGGGAGCAAACGGTCTGGACGTTGCGTTGGGCGATACCATCGCCCCATCACGAATTGCGCCGAGTCGAGCTCGCTGTGGATGTGGACGGTTTCCACATCCGTGTAGACAACGCCCTCTGAATGAAAGGAGTTGGCAATGACAGTGACTCGCCAGTCCCCCGAGTAGAGTACGCAGATGTCCCAGCTGAGCTGCACGGGTATGTCTGGCGCAAGGGAGCCATTCCACTCCAGATCCCCGCCAACCAGCTTCACACCTTCGGGCGGGTACACCCTCACGTTCATGACAGGTTCGTCCTTGGTCGAGACCACCTCGACGCTCATCTGGACCACAGCCCCAACGATGGGTTCTGGAGAAATGGAAATCGTCGTGATTCTGAGGGGAAAAGCCGCTGAGGTGCAGGCGGTGGCCAGCGTACCGCCCAATATGGCCGCCCAAATAGCGTGGAGCTGCGTGGCGTTACCCTGCGTCTGCTTACTCGATTGGTGACGATAGGCACTGGGGAGTTGCGCAAATAAGGAAGACACGAGATCGCCCTCCAGGAGTGAGCAGTGCCCAGAGGATCCCCCCGGACTACCCCAATCGTAGCCCCAAGGCGAGCTTGGTGTCAAGAAAATGCGGGGAACTTGCCAGAGTCCTTCGGCCCTCTGGCCCAGCAACTGGTCAATGTGAATGTCACCCATATACAACGAGGCGACCATTTCTGCCAAACAACAGGCAGGCTTGATCTGGAAGGAGCAGAAGCGAGTACCCATGATTCTCGCGATGGCGGATAGTCCTCATCTCGCAGCCCGCGCGAGTGCGCTAGAATTGGCCCTTCGGCACGAATGCATCGCCAGGCTGCGCACCCATGGAAGTCGCCGCGCGCCCGATCCGAATTCGCGCTGCAAGGAGATCCTCGATGAGCGAGACGCCGACGGAGCACCTCCCGCACTGGAACTTGGACAGCATCTACCCCGGGCTCGAGAGTCCCTAATTCGAGCGCGGCATAGCCGAGCTCAAAGCCCACATCGATGCGTTGGACGCCACCATGCAGGCGCAAGGCCTTCGGCGCGGGGCGGCCAAGCTGCGCTCAGTGAAGGCCGTGGCCGCGCGCGTGGAGGCTTACCTGGGCGCGATGAACGCCAATGCCATGGCCTTCGAGACGCTGAAAACCTACATCTTTGGCTTCGTCTCGACCGACTCGTTCAACACGCTTGCCCGCCGGCGTCTCTCGGAGTTGGAATTGCTGGGCGTTCAACTCGAAACTCAGCAGACGCGCTTCACCGGCTGGCTGGGCGAGGCCCTGCCAGCGCCCGGTGCGCTCGAGCGCCTGATCGAGACTTCCGCCCCAAGCCGCGCGCATGCCTTCTTCCTCAAAGAGACCCTTGCCCAAAGCCGCTACCTGATGTCGGAGGTCGAAGAAGACCTGGCGGCCGAACTCCTGGTCACAGCGGGTAATGCCTGGGAGAAACTGCAGAACACCGTGACCTCACAGGTGGCTGTGCCCTTCGCCGAGGCGGGCGAGCCGCAGGAGATGCCTGTGGCCGCACTGCAGAATCTCGCCCGCTACCATCCCGACGAAGGGGTACGGCGGCGGGCGTTCGAGGTCGAGCTGCGTGCCTGGGAGAGCGTGCGCGAGCCGCTGGCTGCGTGCCTCAACGGCGTCAAGGGCACGGCCAACACCCTGGCCCGGCGGCGCGGAAGGCCGGATGCGCTGCACGCGGCGCTCGAGCAAGCACGCCTCGAACGCGCCACGCTCGATACCATGATGAGCGTCATGCGCGAATCCTTCCCCATGTTCCGCCGCTACTTCGCCGCCAAGGCGCGCCGCCTGGGCAAGGAGCGGCTGGCGTGGTGGGATCTGCAGGCCACGGTGGGTGGCAGCGAGCGGCGCTACTCGTACGACGAAGCGCGCGATTTCATCCTCACGCGATTTGCATCCTTCAGTGGGCGCCTGGAGAACCTCGCCGCGCGCGCCTTCCGCGAAGGATGGATCGATGCCGAGCCGCGAAAAGGGAAAGCGGGTGGAGCCTTCTGCGCCGAGGTGCCGGGGCTCGAGCAATCGCGCATCTTGGCCAACTTCGACGGATCGTTCGACCAACTGCAGACCCTGGCGCACGAGCTGGGGCACGCCTTTCACAACGAGTGCCTGGCGGGCCTGACGATGATCCAGCGCAAGACGCCGATGACCCTGGCGGAGACGGCCTCCATCTTCAATGAGACGCTGGTGACCGAGGCGGCGCTGGCCACCGCCGGCAGCCGCGAAGAGGAATTGACCATTCTTGAGTCCTTCCTCATCAACGCCTCGCAGATCGTCGTCGATATCGCCTCGCGCTACCTCTTCGAGAAGGAGGTCTTCGAACGCCGCTCGCACTCCGAGCTCTCGGCCGATGACTTTTGCGAGATCATCAGCCGCTGCCAGCGCGAGACCTACGGCGAGGGTCTCGATGAGCAATACCTGCACCCCTACATGTGGGCCTGGAAGCCGCATTACTACAGCGCCACACTCTCCTTCTACAATTTCCCGTACGCCTTCGGCTTGCTCTTCGGGCTGGGCTTGTACGCGGAGTACCAGCGCCGCGGCCCATCGTTCGTTGCGGACTACGAAGCCCTGCTGCGCGCCACCGGCGGCGGCTCGGCCGAGGAGCTGGCGGCGCGCCACGGCATCGATCTACGCTCGCCCGAATTCTGGCGGGCCAGCATGCGCCTGATCGAAGCGCGCCTGGAACGCTACCTCGCCCTGTGAGACCTCGCCTCCGATAATCTGCTGGAGGGCACAGCACGCATTACGCTTGCTCGTCGGGGGGCGCGGCGCGCATCCCAACCCGTTGCGGCCCATCGCCTCGCGGGGTGCCGAGTGCCAGCGCAGGCATCCTACGGTGTGAAAGGTTGACGCACGCCGGAACAGAAGACGATGCCGGGCTGCCTC
>DATEAT010000078.1:0-5731 GCA_035288225.1 Anaerolineales bacterium
CGGGCCCGACAACAACCACCTTGGAGGGAGAGGGAGGAGAGAAATGCTAAGCGCCTTCGCGCTCTCTCTTTTTCAGTTCGATGCGATGATAGCCTCGAGGCCAGACCGGGTATAGTGATACAAGTCACAACAACAGCATACTCGCTTGCCCTCTCGACGAAACTTGGCGTCGTCACTCTATCGCGAAACCACACTTTTCCGGCTCGCTCCAGCCTCGCACGATCAATCGCAAATAGACTCGGACTCGACCGTGACAAACGGCACATCCTGCCATCTTATGCTAGACAGGGAGTGCCTCCGTTTCGCGCGTGCCAGAGTCGGCCCTGAATGTGAGACGGGGCCACGGTAACTTGGCCGCGGATGGACATCGGGGGCCACTCAGCTCCGCGACTTAAGGGCGGCGCTAGCCCCAGATGCCGGGAACCCGCTGCCCGCAGTTAGGGCAGGCAGACCGGGCCACGAGATGATCTTCAAGGATCACGTATCCGTGGCGCCGGATGAGCATGCTGTGGCAGTTCGGGCAGTACGTATTCTCCAGATCGTCGACGCGCCCGGGAAGGTTTCCGGCGTACACAAATCGCAGGCCGGCTTCCTGCCCGATTTCGGCCGCGCGCCGCAGGTCGGCGTGTGTCGTGTTGGGGGCCTCCGTCATGTGGTAATCCTGGTGGAAGGCGGTCACGTGCCACGGGATGTCGGGAGAGACGCTCACCAGAAAGCGGGCAGCCTCCCACAACTCCTCTGGGCTGTCGTTGAAGCCCGGCACGAGCAGCGTGACCACCTCCACCCACAAGCCTGCCGCATGTGCCGCGCGAATCGTTTCCAGCGTGTGGCCGAGAACCCCGCCCAGGCGCCGGTAGGCGCGGTCACTCATGCTCTTGAGATCCACCTTGTAACCGGTGAGCCAGGGTCGTAAGTATTCCAAGGCCTCAGGCGTCGCGTTGCCATTGGAGACGAACACGCACTTCAGCCCGGCCTGCGCCGCCTCGCGGAAAACGGCGACGGCCCATTCGCTGGTGATGAGCGGCTCGTTGTACGACGAGGCCACCACCCGTGCACCAAGCCGCAGCGCATGCCCCACGATCTCCTGGGGGGTGATGCGCGCGACGGCAGCTCCGGCGGCCTCGCTGGCCGGGTCGCGCAGCGCCTGGGAGGTGACCCAGTTCTGGCAGTAGGTGCAATGGAAGTCGCAGCCGAGCATGCCGAAGGTGAGCGCGTCGCTGCCGGGATAGATGTGGTAGAAGGGTTTCTTCTCGATCGGATCGCACTGCACACCGGCGACGTAGCCCCACGGGACAAACAGCTGCCCCTCTCGATTGAAGCGCACCTGGCAGATGCCCCGCCGGCCCTCGCGGATGAGACAGCGATGACCGCACGCGGTACAGCGTACGGCGTCCTCGGGCAGGCGTTCGTAGAGGTCCCCTTCACGAGTGAGCGAATCCAGAACGTTCTGCAGGCTGGAGGACATTCGGCTCCTGTGCGCGAGTGGCAAGCGGCGGGGGCGGGGTAGGCAGGGGCGCGAGGCAGGCTTCGGTTGAGCGTGTTGACTTTGGCGTGCAGGTTTGCAGGAGATTATACCGCGGCGATATAATCGCGCCATGCCCTTCTCTCTGGTGATCTTGGCCGGCGGCCGTGCCACGCGGATGGGTACGAATAAGTGCGTGATGCCGCTGGCCGGTAAGCCGGTAGTCTCCTATATCCTGGACGAGCTTTCACCCCACGCCGCAGAAACATTCCTGATCGCCAACGACCCAGCCCCGTTCGCCTCGTTCGCACTACCCATCTACCCCGACGACGTGCGGGGTGTCGGGCCGCTGGGCGGCTTGGCGACGGCTCTGCGCCGGGCCTCCCAGGAGATCATCGTGCTCACGGCGTGCGACATGCCCTTCATCCGGTGGCGACTGGTGGAATACCTCCTGTCGCTGGCGGGTACAGCGCAGGTCGTTATCCCGCGCGTGCGCGGGGAGGCCGAACCGCTGCTCGCGGTCTACAGCCGGGCATGCCTGCCGGCCGTCGAGCGCGCACTGAATGCCGGCGAACGGCGAATGGTGAGCTTTCTGCCCGCTGTCCAAGTTCACGAAGTGGATGAGGAAAGCCTGCTGGCCGCCGACCCAACCGGGATGACGTTTTTCAACCTTAATACTCCTGATGACGTGACACGGGCCGAAAAGATCGCCCGGGAGGCAATGGGTGACAAATCGCTCAAGCGCCAGTGATCAATATCGGCTGATAGAGATGAGATTTCTCGATAGATTCATAAGAGGCGGAGTCTGACGGCAGCCGGCCATCGCCCTCTTCATTCATGCCCACTGACTGCTTGCCCTTCCTCCAAGAACTCATCCCTCAGACTCCGCCCTGCATTTAACCTCGCGAATCCTGCTCACTTCTCCTAGGAGAGAGACCCATGCCCGCGAAGAAGAAAGTTGTAGCCAAGAAACGAACCGCCAAGGTCGTGCGCAAGGTCGCCGCGCCCGCGCGCAAAGGCCCCTACAAGCCGATCAAGCTGAAGCTGCTGCGCCCGGTTCCCTCCGACATCGAGATCGCGCAAGCGGTCACGCCCAAGCCGATCACGGCGATCGCCTCGGAAATCGGCATCCGGCCGAAAGAGCTCGAGCTGCACGGCGAGGTCAAGGCCAAGGTCCGGCTCGAGATCCTCGAGCGGCTGAAGGGCCGCAAAGACGGCAAGTACATTGACGTGACGGCGATCACCCCCACCCCGCTGGGCGAGGGCAAGAGCACGACCATGATGGGCCTCTCCCAGGCGTTGGGCGTGCACTTGGGCAAGAAAGTGATCACCTGCATCCGCCAACCCAGCCAGGGGCCGACCTTCGGCATCAAGGGCGGCGCGGCCGGCGGCGGCTACAGCCAGGTCATCCCGATGGAGGATTTCAATCTCCATCTGACGGGCGACATTCACGCCATCACCGCCGCCAACAACCTGCTTGCGGCGGCCCTGGACGCCCGCATGTTTCACGAGAAAGAGCAAGACGATGAGAAGCTCTTCAACGCGCTGTGCCCCAAGGACAAGCAGGGCAAGCGCCGCTTCTCACCCTCGATGCTGCGCCGGATGAAGAAGCTGGGCATCAACAAGACCGACCCCGAGACGCTCACCCCCGAGGAGCGCTCGCGCTTCGCGCGCCTCGACATCGACCCGGCCAGCATCACCTGGCAGCGCGTGGTGGACACCAACGACCGCTTCTTGCGCCGCATCACGATCGGCCTGGGCCCCGAAGAGAAGGGCATGACCCGCGACACGGGCTTCGATATCACCGTGGCCAGCGAGATCATGGCGATCCTGGCCCTGACCAGCGGCCTGGCGGACTTGCGCGAGCGGCTGGGGCGCATCGTCATCGGCACCAATCGCAAAGGCGAGGCCGTCACGGCCGAAGACCTGGGAGCGGGTGGAGCGCTCACGGTGCTGATGAAGGACGCCATCAAGCCAACCCTGATGCAGTCGCTGGAGGGCACCCCGGTCTTTGTTCACGCCGGGCCGTTTGCCAACATCGCGCATGGCAATTCCTCGATTGTCGCCGACAAGATCGCGCTCAAGCTGGCCGACTACGTCGTTACGGAATCCGGTTTCGGCGCCGACATCGGCATGGAAAAGTTCATGGACATCAAGTGCCGCTACTCGGGGCTGATCCCCCACGTGGTGGTGCTGGTGGCTACGGTGCGCGCGCTCAAGATGCACGGCGGCGGGCCGCGGGTGGTGGCGGGCAAGCCGCTCGATGCGGCCTACACAGACGAGAATCTGGAACTGCTCAAGAAGGGCCTGCCCAATCTGCAGCACCATGTCAAGAATGCACTCAAGTTTGGCGTGCGCGTGGTAGTGGCTGTCAATTCGTTTTCCACGGATACGCCGGCCGAGGTCGAGTTGGTGCGCAAGGCGGCCATCGACGCGGGCGCCGAAGACGCAGCGGTTTGCACGCACTGGATGGACGGTGGCAAGGGCGCCGTCGAGCTGGCCAAGCTGGTCGTCGCGGCGGCCAACAAGCCCAACAAATTCAAGTTCCTGTATCCCCTGGAGTGGTCGATCAAGCAGAAGATCGAGTGCCTGTGCAAAGAGATCTACGGCGCCGACGGCGTGGACTACTCGCCGGACGCCGAGAAGAAGATCGCCCTCTACACACGGCTGGGGTTTGACAAGCTGCCGCTCAACATGGCGAAGACGCACCTTAGCCTCTCGCACGACCCGGCGCTCAAGGGCGTGCCCAAGGGCTATCGCATCCCGATCCGTGACATCCGCGCCTCGGTGGGTGCCGGCTTCCTGTACCCGCTGCTGGGCGAGATGCGCACCATGCCCGGCCTGCCGACGCGTCCCGTTTTCTACGATGTGGACCTGGACCTGAAGACCGGGCGCGTGGTAGGGTTGTTCTAGGCACTGGCTCTCACGGATCGCACGGGCACTCTCCAAGAGGCCGGGCACAGCCCGGCCTCTTGATTTCTGCGGCGGCGGGCTGCCATAAGGAAGGCTGCTTCGTGCGATCGTGTGACCGAGGCACCCCACGCCCGGATGAACTCCGGGCCGCGCGGACCGGGTCTGCCGGCAGGCGCGTGGGGAGGAAAGCGCAACCGCCGGCGAATCCGCCGGCGGTTCTCATCAAGAGATAGGATGTGCCCTCACCTACTTGCGGCGCAGGCCAAGCCTTTCGGTAAGCGCGTTGTAGGCATTCGGGTTGGCGTGGCTGAGATACAGCAGGTGGCGCCGGCGCTGGCCGACGAGCATCAGCAGGCCGCGGCGCGAGGATTCGTCGTGCTTGTGCGCCTTGAGGTGTTCGGTGAGCTGGTGGATACGTGCGGTGAGCAGCGCGATCTGAACTTCGGGGGAACCGGTGTCACCGTCGTGCCGGTGGTACGAGTCCATCAACTGTTTCTTCTGATCTGTGGGGAGCGGCATGGCACTGCCTCCTTCTGTGCAGGTCGCCCGTCCGGCAGCCGGAATGCCGCCGAGGGGCCTAGTCCATGTGTCCGCATTATACCAAATGGATTTGTCAAGCAGGGCGCGTATAATTCGACGCGCCGCCCGTCCGCGGGCGCGACAGGCCGACGTGCGACGACCAACCGCACTTCTCTCGCTGCTCATCATCGTGCTCCTGGTGGGCGCCTATCTTGCGTGGCGCACCTGGGGCGGCGCAGCCTCGCGCCTGGTGAGGCTGCGTGAGTATCTGAGGCAGCCGGCAGCCCACGCCGGCTGGATGCTGCAGGCCGGGCAGCGTTGCAGCTCGGCGCCCTTCCTCTTCCCGACCGACGGCTACATTGGGTTCGTCCGCGGCGATTCGTTCCGCCCGCTGCACCGACACCAAGGCATCGATGTGTTCGGCCCGTTGCCGCTGGGCGAGACGCCCGTGCTCTCTGCCTATGCCGGCTACCTGACGCGCCTCGCCGAATGGAAGAGTACGGTCATCGTTCGTGTGCCCGATGATCCGCTGCAGCCCGGCCGGCAAGTCTGGCTTTACTACACCCACATGGCGGATGCAAACGGCGCTTCGTTCGTCGACCCCGCCTTCCCGCCGGGCAGCGTCGAAGTGCCGGTGGCGGCGGGCACCGTGCTCGGGCACCAGGGTGATTACTCGGGCGACCCGGACAACCCGGTGGGGATCCACTTGCACTTCTCCATCGTACGCGACGACGGCCTCGGCCATTTCCGCAATGAGCTCGAGTTCGGCAACACCCTCGACCCCTCGCCCTACCTGGGATTGCCGCTCGAGGAGGGCCGCGCAGAGAGCTGGCCCAT
>DATEAT010000079.1:0-2779 GCA_035288225.1 Anaerolineales bacterium
GAAGCGGTGCGAAATGAGCTGCGGCATGCGCACCTGCGGCAGCAGGCGCACAGCATGGTGAAAGTCGGCGATCGTCGCGTCGATACTGCCGTGGATGTGCTTCTCGGCGTAGTGGAATTTGTACAGATCCAGATCGAGGCGCGTGCCGTGCGGGTAGCCGCTGAAGAGCAGCAGGTTGCCTCCCGTGCGCAGGATGTCGAGCGCAACGGATGCGTCTTCCACCGCCGGCGCTGCCACGATGGCCAGATCGGGCGAGTAGTGTTGGGTCGCTGCATAGTCTCGCAACGGAGTCTGGTCCGTCTGCAGCATTGCGTCGGCTCCAAGCGCGGCGGTCTGTTTCAAGCGGAACGGATTGAGGCCGGTCACGGTGATGCGCCCGACACCCATGAGCCGCAGGAGTTGGATGAAGGTGGCCGCGATCGGGCCTTCGCCGATCACCAAAACATCCTCGCCCGGGCGCGGGTTCACCTGGCGCAGTCCGTGCCAGCAGCAGGCCAGAAGCTCGGTGAGTGCGGCGGCTTCGAGCGAAGCGCCCGCTGGAATGTGCGCCAGCCCGCCGGCGGCCACCATGCGCGGCGGGATGTAGAACTGTTCGGCCATAGCGCCCGGGTAGTTGACGCCAATTACCAACCCGCGCTCGCACAGGTTGTCCGCCCCGCGGCGGCAGGCCTCGCAATTCAGGCACGGGATGACCGGCGCCACCGTAACGCGGTCACCCACGGCGAAGCCCTCCACCTGGCTCCCGACCTCGGTAATCTCCCCCGCAAACTCGTGGCCCAGAACGGCAGGCAGTGTGTAGCGCGGCGACGGCCCACCGAAATATTGGCGTTGGTCGGACCCACATATGCCGCACAGCGCAACGCGCATGCGGATGCCTCCCGTTTCGAGAGCCGGGGCGGTGAGCTCGAAGGGGCGCAGGTCGTGCTTCCCATACAGGGCGACGCTACGAATGGACATGGGCCTCTTCCTTCTTGCGGGGAGGTGCGTCGTCAGGCGAGAATGACCTCGACCCCGCGTTCGCGCATGTGGGCCACGATCTCGTGCGGCGCGTCGCGGCCCGTGATGAGGACATGCATCTGGTTGAGCGGAATGATGGGCACGAAGCCCGCCCGTTCGAGTTTGGAGGAGTCGGCCAGAACGACGACTTTCTCTGCATGGGCGGCCATCGCGCGGCCGACCTCGGCGATCAACGGGTGGGCGGTTGTGATTCCGGCTTCGACCGTCATTCCATCGCAGCCCAGGAAGGCGCAATGGGCGGTGATGCGCCGCAACCCTTCGAGCGTGTCCGGCCCGACCGTGGCCAGGTGCTCGGGCAGAAATATCCCGCCCAACAGCAGCAAGTTGGGCGAGGCCCATGCGCCCACTTCTTCGACCAGTGGAATGGAATTGGTGACCATGCGCAGCGCGCCGGGACGCCGCAGGGCGGGCGGCACAAGGCGCCCAAGCTGCAATACCGTTGTGCCCGAGTCCATGAGCACGACCTGGGATGGCCGCAGGAAGCTCAGCGCCGCTTGGGCAATGCGCTTCTTCTCGGAGGCCATCTTGCTCATGCGCTCACTGCGCTCGGCCATGAGCAGCGCATGGCTGGTCGTGATGGCGCCGCCGTGAATGCGCCGCAGCAGGCCCATGTCCTCCAGAAGTGCCAGGTCGTGGCGGATGGAGGTGTCGGTGACCCCGTACTGCTGGGTGAGTTCGGTCACCTGAATCCGCCCGCGGTCGAGCACCTGTCGCGCGATCTCGTCCCGTCTTTCGCGTGCGTTCATCGGCATCCTCACGATAAGGGCTTTCGATGAAGATTATACGAGAATCGTGACAGAAAGCAAGTCAAACATAAGATATTCCAAAGGGTTTGGGCATACATAGAGAAGACAATGCGTTGACAATCCGAAGTTCCTGATATACCATTTCACAAGAGGCGAGGAGGAGCCCTGGAGCCCTTTCGCGCCCGGCCGCAATGCATCCTAGGAGAACATCATGACCAACCATGGCGAGAGCCTGCGCATGGCGCGGCTGTTCGCGGGTAGCACGAACGCTGTTATCGTCGCGATCGACCACGGACTCTATTTTGGCCCGCTGCCCGGCCTGATCGACTTGCCGCGTGCCATCCAGGCCCTGGACGGCGCCGACGGGATCCTCTTGGGCGGCGGGATGGTGCCTCATTGCGCCGCCTTTTTCGCGCGGCGCGGCGCACCGTCGATGATCGTGCGGCTCAACTGGGCGACCAATTACGTGGCTCCGTGGAAATACGAACATTCGCACTCGGTTCCAATCCTTCACGTCCCAGACGCGCAGCGCTTGGGCGCCGACATCGTGCTGGCCAGCCTGACCCTCAAGACGCCCGATCAGGCAGAGGACGCGCGCAACGTGGAATTGTTCGCTTCATATGTTCAGGAGAAGACGCTCGCCCAAATGCCGCTGGTGTGTGAGGTCTATCCGATCGGCGGCGACTTCGCGACGCCGGAAGAATTGCAGAGCCAGGTCGAGATCGGTTGCCGGATGGCGGCTGAGCTGGGCGCCGATATGATCAAGACCTTCTTCACCGGCAAGGACTTCGCCAAGATTGCGGCCGCCACGCCGATCCCGATCTTTGTTTTGGGAGCGCTCAAGAAGCCTCGCGAACGGGACGCGCTGACGGTCGCCGCCCAGGCGATTGGGTCGGGCGCGCGGGGGATCGTCTTTGGGCGCAACGTGGTCCAGGCGCGCGAGCCGCAGCGCTTGCTCGCCGCATTGCGTGAAGTGGTCAAAGAAGGCGTGGCTCCGGATACGGCGGCCACCCGCC
>DATEAT010000080.1:0-3802 GCA_035288225.1 Anaerolineales bacterium
GGGGATGGCGCGATAGGCGGCGGCGAACCGTGTGCCCAACTCGTTGCCGTCGAGGTCGAGACGAAGGGCAAGCTCTTGCGTGCAATGGGTCAACCCGACCTTGCCTAGCCTGTCGACCTCGGTGGGATCAGCCGTCCGGCCGAGGGCCTCCGCGGCGTCGAGAAAAGCGCGAACGATTGAAGGATAGGTGTCAAAGAGCGTCCCATCGACATCCCAAATGACATTGCGAATCATCGTTACCCTTTGCGGCGAGCGGAGGTGGTTTGGCGGCCCTCTACTGAAATCGCGGTCGACTATTCCCGCATCGGGAGGGCCCCGGTCCCATTCGCCATCAGGTGGGAAAAGCGATTCCGGGCAATTGACCGAGAAGCATATCCCAGGTTGAGCCGGGCGGAGGCGGCCGCCACGTACGGAGCCGACCCGCCTAGGCCATTGCGAGGAAAACCAGCCGCGCGCCAAGACCTAGCACGATGAGGTTGCCGACAACGATCGCGGCGAGCCGGAAGCGAGGCGAAAGGTGCTTGCCGGCCAGGCTCCCCACGGCTGCCAAGACCGTCTGCCAGGAGAGCGACGCCACTCCTGCACCGCCAACGAAGAGCAGGTTGGCGGACATAAGATCATTGCTTGAGGCTGGGTTTCTCCCAAGGATCAGTGCCGTGAAGTAGATGATGGTTAAGGGATTGACCGCCGTGATGGCAACAAACTGCAGGTAGGTCGTGAGCAGGGGATAGGGCTGCCCATTGCGCGACGGGCCCGGCGGCGCCTTCAGGCCCTTCCACAATCCGGCTCCCGCGATCGCAATGAGCACCAGGCCGCCGACCACTCGCAGCGCACCAGAATACGGCTGCAGGGCCGGGGCAATGATGAATCCCGCCACAGCCGCCAGGGCGGCGAACAGCATGTCGGCGGTCGCCGCTCCGGCGCCCGCCGCAAAGCCGGCGGGGAATCCGGATCGAATCGCCGTGTTGACGATGAGCACGGCAACCGCGCCCACTGGGATGGCGATACCATAGCCGGCAATCAGCCCTTCAATAAGACTCGACATGAGACTCCACAGAGCAGGCGATCCTCTCGACGGCCATGAGCCATGGATCGGAGTGTTGGCCTATCCCCATGATCTGAACGATTAGCGTTCCACACACGGCGGTCTCAACCCGCGGTCTTGGCCAGGTCCGCGCCCCAACGGCGTGCCCGCTCAATCTCGCCCTCGCGCAACGGTCCGTAAGTTCCACTGACGATGAAGCGCTGTCCCTTGCCAATGGTTCGATAGCCCGCATTCGCCAGTCCAGCGAGGATGGCGCCGGTAGCGCCCCCTGGCGACCACCAGATGCGAGTCTCGAACGCGGCTGCGACGGCGTTGCCTCTGGGCAGCGCGGCAAGCCACGAACGCATGGAGGGGTGAGAGAGGTCGGGCGGGGTGGGCGCTTTGTCATGGCTCGTGCGAACGCTTTCTCGCATCCTGTCAGTGGGCAGCGCAAAGGCGAGCACCGGTGACCCCGCCACGAGCAGGTCCGCATCGGCAATCTCTGCGGTGGAGGCCTCGGCCGTCGAGAGAGCACGCGCTCCCGGGCCGATCCCATCCGCGATTGCTCGGGCAATTGCAGCGGTATTGCCCCACAAGGATTCATAGACCACAACAGCTTTCATTGTTCTACTCCTCACAAGAGTACGCGTTCGAAAAGACCATTCCGGCAAGGTGCGGATGAAGGGCCAACCCTGTGAGACTGGGCCCGGGCGATCGAGTTCCGGGCATGCCGACAGCACAATCACACACTCGGAAGGTCATTCCCGGGAACCGCCCGTCCGGTCGTCGTTCATGTGCCGGCTACGCCGAGCGCCGACACCGGCAGTGAGAAACAACAGCCCCGAAACCAGTTGAGGGGCCGACATGATTCCTATGGAAGTGATGTCGCGATAGCCGGCTGCAGCCGTCAGCCCCATGACCACCAGGGCGATACCCCCTTCGAGAGGCCGCTTCCACGCCAGGAACGCCGCCAGCAGCGTCGTCAGGAGCGATATCAGATGGCCCGCCCCGCTGAGATCGCCCGCGAGCATTTCGCCAAGGCCGAAAAGTGCCAACACGGCTGCCTGCAAGCCCAATGGAATCAGCGCGGCGATCATTGTGCCACGAACCCACGCGATCCCCTCAACTCGGGTATCGCGGCCCGAGCGCAGGACAATGATGCCCACCACGGCTATTGAGATGAGGCTGACAAGTGTTTGAGACATCATGCCTCCTCCTTTGTGCCGATCTGACGCTGGAGCGGCCCCGGGGAGCTCACTGACGACACGCCGAGCGCTAGGTCCTCCCGCAGGCACGTCCGGGGCTCGAGGACCGCTGCGGTCCAATAGTCTCCCCCCGGACCGCTTGCACCCGGGCCGTTGGACCCCTCAGGCTGCCCACGAAGACGTGGGAGGCCCACTGTCGGTCCCCGAGAGCTTACTCATGGTTCATCGATTCTTCAAGGGGGATATTACTCACCGGCTTCGACCGTCGCTTCTCCGTTGGGCAGGCCGACCGGGATACATGACGGAAAGGCATCGTCCTGATCCGGAGAGTGGGGCCCGGCATGGCCGAGCGCGGGCCGTTCGTTCTGTCGAGGGAACCGCTTAGGATGCCGATCCAGCCACGATGGGACGCAACACGCGCACGAGGTGCCGGGCCACCGCCACCGTCAGGTGCTCATCCGTCAGTTGCCTGTAGCCCTCGACGTATTCGAGCCAACCGGGGCACGCAAGACCACGTGCAGCCTCCACCGATTTCTTGAGCCAGTCCAGGGTTACATTCAGGAAGTCGACGTCTAGCCAATCGGCGTCAATTGCCGTCCTGGCGGCTTCGACCTCGTGCGCTGGCATCGCCTGACTGTTGCGATACGGAGGAACTTCGGTCAGAAAGTAGGTCACGTGCCCGGCTTCTATGTCCTGCTGCCAGTCTCCAATGTCGTCGAGCAGCTGCGAGGCGACGGCGATGTGTTTGAGGGAGGCCTCTATGTGCGGCAATACCTCAGGCTGCCCCGAAGCCTCCGCCAAGGCAGCCAGCGTCACCACGATTGGCGAGACCTTGCCGTGGGCCATGCGGATGAATGTCCCTTCGCGCATGCAAGACGTGTCGGCTTGTGCATCGAGTTCGGCGGAAAGCCCCGCCAGATGATCCGCTGACAGCCGCTCGAAGTGAGCCCAAAAGCTGGACGAGGCGGGGAGCGCGGCTCGCAGGCACTCGATGCCGCGCGTATGCAGCGCCTGATGCAGGAGGGTAGCCGCCTCGGGCCGGTCAGCCTGGCGATCAATGATGTGGTCCAGGAGAATCGAGGCCAGCACGAAAAGCGCTCCCCCTTCGGCGATGGTGAGGAATTGTGCATCGTCGAGGCGCTCGAATTGCTCCCAGAACATCCACGGCGTCCCGGCGAGCACCGGATTCAAGTCTGCGATCCCTTTGAAGGGCTCATCGCTGGGGCTGCCTAGGTAGGTTCGTCGCAGACGAGCCATTCGACCGAGGCTCTCGGGCAGTCGACCGCAAAAGGTCTGGTAACGCGAGTCCACCTCGGCAAACAGCCGGGTGGCGCGCGGGTCCGCTGGGAGTTTCAAGGCACCCATGTCACTTGCACTCTTGATTACGTACAGGAACTGAAGACCGCGCCAGCCTATGGGGCTGCGGCTGACGCTACCCCAAGGGGCTCCACCATCTCACGCTGCCCCGATCGGCGATGAGCTCCAGGTCGTCCAGGATCATCGCTACCTCTTCCCCCGAGAGACCGACCTGCTCCCTCAGCGCCGCGACGACCTCCGACGGCTTTCCATGCCT
>DATEAT010000081.1:0-15064 GCA_035288225.1 Anaerolineales bacterium
TGTTGCCCTTCAGCCGGAGCACGAATTACCGCCCGTGGAACGCAACCCTCGGGCCGATCGCCCTGCCGCTCTTCCTGCCCGCGCTGCTGGTGCCGCTCGACCGCCCGCAGCGGCTGCTGGCCCTCACCGCGACGGCCATGCTCGACTCACCCTACATGCCATATTACAGCACGCTGCTCTTGCTCGTGTTCCCTTTGCCGTGGCCTCTCCTCGCGCTTGCCTTCCTCGGTTATCTGCCTGGCCTGATCGGCACCACCCTGGCCTGGAAGGGCGTGGTGCTCCTGCCGCTTGGCGTGCTGGCCTGGATCTACCTGCGTGCCGCTCGCGCCTCTTGGAAGCCCGAGGCACACACAACAGTCGTAGCGCCAATTGATGCTGCCTGAACATCTCCTGCCGAGAGCCGGTTGCGTCTTCAGGTCTCCGCTCGAGTTCTGATCCTCGTTTGAGATGAGTTCAACCGCTTCACCCCGATCCAACACCCTCACCCGGCGCAGGCACTTGCCCGCCGCGTGAAGGCCAGGTCAGAGCGCACCGGTTGCCCACCGCACGCCGCGGGGACTCATGCGCGGTTCGAGCGTGCCGGGTCACCTTGAAGGCATTGCCCTCTCCATAAAACGCACTGGGGCCCGCCCTCCAAGAGCCGTGTAGAATCTCTATCGCCACACACCTGCGGAGGCCACATGTACTTTGCGCTTACCCCTGAGCACGAGATGGTGCGCCGAACGGTGCGCGAATTCGCGCAAGGCGAGCTGGCCCCGCTCATCAAAGAGGCCGACCGGAGGCAGGAGCCGCCCGAAGAGATGCTGCCGCGCATGGCGGCCCAAGGTCTCTTGGGCATCTGCTTGCCCGCGCGCTACGGCGGGCAAGGGTTGGATTACCTCGCGCTGGGCCTGGCGTGCGAGGAGTTGGAGGCGGTCGACACCTCGCTGCGTGTGGTGATGAGCGTGCACGTGGGGCTCAACTCGCTCGGCCTGCTGCAGTGGGCCAGCGAAGCGCAGAAACAGGCCTTCCTTGTGCCGCAGGCACGCGGCGAGCGCATCGGTGCGTTCGGCCTGACCGAGCCGGGGGCGGGCTCGGATGCCGCCGCGATCCTTTCCAGTGCCCGCCGCGAGGGCGAAGAGTACATCCTCAACGGGGAAAAGATATGGATGTCACTCGCCACCCGCGCGCACCACGTGCTATGGTTCGCTCGGACCGACCCGCAAGCGGCCGACCCGCACGACGGGCTCTCGGCGTTCCTGGTGGAGACCGACCGCCCGGGTGTGACCCGCGGCGACCTGCACGGCAAGCTGGGGGTGCGGGCCGGGTCCACCGGCTGGGTGCATCTGGAGGAAGTGCGCGTGCCCGCGGCCAATCGCATCGGGCTGGAGGGGGAGGGCTTCGCCATTGCGATGTCCTGCCTCGATAATGGGCGTTACACCGTGGCGGCCGGCGCCGCAGGGCTGCTGCGCGCGGCGCTCGAGCTTAGCGTAAAATACGCCCTCCAGCGCCGCACCTTTGGCAAGGAGATCGCGCGCCATCAACTCATCCAGGAGAAGATCGCGCGCATGGCGCAGCAGTACGAGATCGCCCGGCTGCTTTATTTGCGCGCCGGCTGGATGAAGAACCAGGGACTGCGCAACACACGCGAGACCTCGCTTGCGAAGTGGACGGCCACCGAGGCGGCCTTCGAGGCCGCCCACCAGGCGCTGCAGATTCACGGCGCCTACGGCTACAGCGATGAGTTCGAGGCCGAGCGCCTGCTGCGCAACGCGCGCGGGGCGACGATCTACGAGGGCACCAGCGAGATCCACACGCTGTTGCAGGCCGGCTACGCCCTCGGATACCGCAGCGATCGCCCGCTGCGCTGCGAACTGCCGGCCCACCAACCCGGAATGTGACCCTCGCCGCCTGGCGTGCGGCGCAGGGAGAGCAGAAGAACGACCCGCACTCTAAGCCAACAGCGCAACACCGCGCGATAAGAGGAGGCCACTTTGAACATAGTCGTCTGCATCAAACAGACGCCCGATTCGGCGGCCAAGATCGCCGTCGATGGCGGGCAGGTCACCTGGGGCGATGCGCCCCTGGTGGTCAACCCGTGGGACGAGTTTGCCGTCGAGGAAGCCCTGCGCACCAAAGAGAAGCACGGCGGCAAAGTCACCGCGGTGTGCATGGGCGTCGAAACGGCCAGGGAGGCGCTCAAGACCGCCTTGGCGATGGGTTGCGACGAGGCCATTCTCGTCTCCGACCCGGCGCTCAAGGGCTGCGACAGCCTGGGCACGGCCCGCGTCCTGGCCGGGGCCATCCGCAAGGCGGGTGAGGTGGACGCGGTCTTCTTCGGCCGCCAGGCGATCGACTCCGACACCGGCCTGACGGCCGGCCAGGTGGCGCGCCTCTTGGGCTGGCCGGCGCTGACCTATGTCGCCGCCATCACAGACTGGAAGCCGGCCGAGAAGGCCGTTAGCGTGCAACGCATGATCGATGAGGGCCGCCAGGTGGTCGAGAGCTCGCTGCCAGCGGTCATCAGCGTGAGCAAGGAAATCAATGAGCCGCGCTATCCCTCCTTCATGGGCATTCGCAAAGCGTCCAAGACCACCATCCCGGTCTGGTCGCTGGCGGATATCGGTGTGGCCGCCGACCAGGTGGGCGAGACGGGCGCGCGCGTCGGCTGGGCTGAGATGTATGCCCCGCCAGCGCGCAAGGTGGTGTGCGAAATAATCAAGGGCGAGACGCCCGAGGAAACCGCCGCGGCGCTCGTCGACAGACTGATCGCGGAGAAGGTGATCTGATGGGCAAAGAGATCTGGGTCTACATCGATCAGTTCAAAGGCAAGGCCCTGTCGGCCTCGTGGGAATCGCTTGCGGCGGCAAAGACTCTGGCCGGCCCCCTGGGCGGATCGGTTGTGGCGCTCGCCCTCGGCCCCGGCGCGCAAGCGCTGGCGGTGGAGGCGTTCCACTTCGGCGCCGACGCGGCCATGTGGGGCGACGACGCGACCCTGGCCGATTTCCGGCCGGAAGCCTACGGGCTGACCGTGGCCAAGCTGGCCAAGGAGAAAGTGCCTCAGCTGGTGATCATCCCGGCCAGCACGCGCGGGCGCGATTTGGCGGCGATGGTTTCGGCCGAGCTCGGCTGCGGCGCGGCGGCGGATGCCACCGGGCTGGAGGTCAAAGACGGAAAGCTGCGCATCACCCGCCCGGTGTATGCCGGCAAGCTGTTCAGCGTGGTCACCTTCACCGGCGGCGAGACGAACGTCATTTCGCTCCGCCCGCGCTCCTTCCCGATGCCCGAGGCGGACGCCGCGAAGAGCGGCAGCCCGAGCCAGGTGCAATCGGCGGTGACCGAAAGCGACCTGAAATCCAAAGTCACCGGCTACGTGGCCTCCGAAGCCGGCGTGAGTCTGACGGATGCCAAGATCATCGTCTCCGGCGGACGCGGCGTGGCCAACAACGCGGCCATCACGCCCCCGGCGGAGATCACCGATGAGAAGCTGAAGGAAGTGTGGAAGGCGCAGCAGGGCTTCGCGCTCATCCGCGAGCTGGCCGGCGTGCTCAAGGCGGCCGTTGGCGCAAGCCGCGCCGCCGTCGATGCGGGCTACATCCCCTACGCCAACCAGGTGGGCCAGACGGGCAAGGTGGTCTCGCCCGATCTGTACATCGCCTGCGCCATCTCCGGCGCCATCCAGCACCAGGCCGGCATGCGCACCTCGAAAAACATCCTGGCCATCAACAAGGACCCCGAGGCGCCGATCTTCGGGCTGGCGCGCTTCGGCGTGGTCAGCGACATGCACAAGTTCGTCCCGGCGCTGACCGCGGAACTCAAGAAGCGCCTGGGGCGGTGACGGACCGTTGTACCCCACAAGGGCGCGGCTGAGCCGCGCCCTTATGATTCATCGAGCGCTCGTTGTTCGGGCACGTCATGGCCCGCCCGAACAGGATTGTTTTCAGAGGGCGCACCATGCATTACGCATGCCCGGCGGCGGATGGTCATGGCATGCTGGCCGCAGGCGGAACACGTTTTCCGTGAGCATGCGATATGCGGCGCGCTGCCGGTTTTGAGAGCAGGCGCATGTTCTCCAAGCACATCCTGTGATGCAATCGGCAACGCCCCTTGTTGGGGCACGCCATGGCGTGCCCCTCCGCGACCACGCGTACGCGTCGCGATGCTGTCGGTCCCTGCCGCCGGCAGGGTTTCGACCTGTGCGTTCTTGGGAAACCACATGGCAACAATATCTGTGATGCGCCTCACCCCTTCAGATCTCTGTGTGCTCCGTGCGCTCTGTGGTGCAGAACTTCATTCGTCCGTCTCAGTTGATGCCGCAATTGTGCTAAACTAGGCCTATGCCTCGATCCATCCTGATCGCGGATTCGAATTTCGGCTTCGCCGGGATGCTGCAACAAGCTATCGTCGAGGCCGGCTTCCCCTGCCAGACTGCCGTCACCGCCCGCGAGGCGATCAACATGGCCTCCGCCTCCCAGGTCAGCCTGGCCATCATCGATCTCGACTTGCCCGATGCGGTGCCGGCGGCATTCGTCTCCGAACTGCGGCGTGCTTCGCCGGGCGTCATCTTGCTCGGCATCCTTCCGGACGACGAGACCAAAGCCCGCGAGGTTCCCAGCCTCGGGTTGCAGGGCACGCTCACCAAACCCTTCTACATGCCGGACTTCATTCCGCAGCTCAAAACGCTGCTCAGTGAACCATCTGCGTCGCTCAAAGAGGCGGCCGCACCGGGGCTGCTCGCCGCCGAGGAGAAACTCCTCGAAATGCTCGGCATCGGCGGGGCGGAGAAACCGGCCTCGCCCATGACGCCCGAACTCGCCGCACCGGGTGGCGAGCCTGCACCCCGCGAGTTGACCTTCTCCAATGCAGCGCGGGCTTCGGCCCTCATGGCGCGGCTGATGGCCGGCACGGCCACCCGCACCTCGCTCCTGGTGCTGGAAGGCAAGTTATTCTCGTTCGCCGGAGAAAGCCCCGCGGAGCATGCCGCTCAGGCCGCGCGCCTGGTGGCGGGTGGGTGGAACCGCCATCAACGCGGCGTGTGGCTGCGCTACTTCCGTTTGTCGGGAACTGAGGAAGATCTGTTGCTCTACTCCACGCCTGCGGGAGGCAAGTACATCCTGGGGTTGGTGTTCCCCGGCCCGACCCCGGTGCGCGAGGCGCGCAGCGCGACCCATACCATACTCGAAGGCCTGTATCACAGCAGCCAGGCTCTCGCCGAAGAGCAGCTGCTCGAGCCGGCGCGCGCGGGCAAGACCGCTGTCCTGCGCTCGCGGGAGGAGGAGCCCGTCCAGGCGGTGGTGGTGCCTGGCAAGACACGTCGCCTCGACGCGCGCAAGGCAGCCCGCACCTCTGCAGCCAGCCCGCCCCCAACGCCCCCCGCCCCTGCCCAGCCTGCCGCCCCTGCGCGCTCGGCCGCCGCCAAGCCTGCGGCCGTTCCGGCCGGTCAGCCCACCACCGGCGAGGTGGCGCGCATCCGCTTGAACTACAACATCGTGCTGACGCCTGCCGACCCGGCGCAGCGCATGCTGCCGGAGATCGCCTCCGACCTGGAGGGTTATGTGCGCAGCCTGATCGTCAGCCACGGCTGGCGCGCACAGCGCATCACCGTGCGGCCCGACCATTGTCTGATCTCGCTCTCGGCACCCGCCTCCAGCCCGCCCTCGGATATCATCCGCCTCCTGCGCGGCGAGACCTCCGCTCACATTCTGGCCCGATTGGCGCCGGCCGGCGGCCCACCCTCCGCCGGAGAATTCTGGACCGCGACGCATTTGCTCACCACGCAGGAGCAGCCACCCACCCCTGGGCAGATTGCCAACTTCATCGCCCAGACTCGCAAGTCGCAGGCCCCGCCCTCCGCGCCGGCCGCCGGCTGAGCCCCGCCCACGCACTATGTCGCCACGACTGTACCTGATTGACGGACATGCGCTGGCCTATCGCGCCTACTTCGCCCTGAGCGGCGGTGGCCCGGCCCCCGCGCGCTGGATCACTTCCGCTGGCGAGCCCACGGCCGGCGTGTTCGGCTTTACCTCCATCCTGCTTTCGCTGATCGAGAAAGAGCAGCCCGAATACTTGGCTGTGGCTTTCGACACCGGTCACACCTTCCGTGACGACCTGTACCCCGAGTACAAGGCCACCCGCGAGAAGATGCCGGAAGACCTCGGGCCGCAAATCGAGCGCATCCGTCAGGTAGTGCACGCCTTCGGGTTGCCGATCCTGGAGGCCGAGGGATTCGAGGCCGACGACGTGCTGGGCACGATTGCCAAACGGGCCGCCGCCGAGGGATGGGAGGTGGTGATCCTCACCGGCGACCGCGACCTGCTGCAGCTGGTGGATGACCGCATTCGCATCCGCCTGGCCGGGCGCAGCCTGGCGGAGGCCGCGGACTACACCCCGCAGATGGTGCGCGAGCAGTATGGCGTGAGCCCCGAGCAGTTCGTCGACTACAAAGCGCTGGTCGGCGACAAATCCGACAACATCCCCGGCGTGAGCGGCATCGGCGAGAAATCGGCCGTGGAACTCTTGCGCGCGCACCCGACGCTGGAGGCGATCTACGCCAACCTGAACGATGTGGCGCCGCGCTACCGCACCAAGCTCGAGGCCGGGCGCGCCAGCGCCGAGCTCTCGCGCACGCTCTCGGCCATCCGCTGCGACGTGCCGCTGGCCCTCGACCTGGAGCGCTGCCGGGTGGGCCAATCGCGGCGCGACGAGGTGGTTGAGCTCTTCGGCCAACTGGAATTCCGCTCGCTGCTGGCGCGCTTGCCCGGAACGGTCTCCGCGGCCTTGGCCGCGCCCGGCCGACAAATGGCGATGTTTGCCGAACCTGCGCACAGCACCTCCCAGCCTGCGACGCAGACCCGGCTGGTGACGAGCGAGGCGGAGCTTGCCGCATTGGCCGCGGACATGGCGCGCGCCCCGCTCATCTCCTTCGATGTGGAGACGACCTCCACCGACCCGATGCGCGCCGAGGCCGTGGGCCTCTCCGTATCCATCGCGGAGGGCACGGGCTACTACATCCCGCTGCGCCACGCCGGCGGGCCCAACCTGCCCGAGGCGTTGGTCGTCGAGCATCTGCGCGGCCCGCTCGGCGAGGCCGGGCCGCCCAAGACCGGCCACAACGTGAAGTACGACTACACCATGTTGCAGCGCATGGGAGTGCAGGTGGCGCCGCTGCGCTTCGATAGCATGCTGGCCGAATGGTTGTGCAACCCGGCCTCGCGCAACCTGGGGCTCAAGGAGCTGGCCTTCGTCCGGCTGCGAGTGGAGATGACTCACATCCAGGCGCTCATCGGCAAGGGCGCCAAGCAAATCACCATGGACGGGGTGCCCGCCCAAACCGCGGCCGAGTACGCCGCCGCGGATGCCGACATGGCGCTGCGCCTGGTGGCGCCGCTGCGCGCCGAACTCGAGAGCAAGGGACAGCGGGCCCTGCTCGAAGAGCTCGAGATGCCGCTGGTGCCGGTGCTGGCCGACATGGAAATGGCCGGGGTCAAGCTCGACCTGCCGTACCTCGACCACCTGCAGACGCGCATGCAGGCCGACCTGCATGCCATCGAAGAAGAGATCCACCAGACGGTGGGCTACTCATTCAACATCAACTCCACCCAGCAGTTGGCGGATGCCCTGTTCGGCAAACTCGGCCTGCGCCCGCCGGACCGATCGCGCAAGACGGCCGCCGGCAAATTCTCCACCGCCGCCGATGTGCTGGAATCCCTGCGCCACGAGCACGTGGTGGTCGAGCAGGTGCTGCGTCACCGCGAACTCTCCAAGCTGCTCTCGACCTACGTGGTGGCCCTGCCCAGCGCCGTGAATCCGCACACCGGCCGGGTGCACACCTCCTACAACCAGTGCGGCACCGTCACCGGCCGCATCTCCTCCTCCGACCCGAACTTGCAGAACATTCCCACCCGCAGCGACGACGGGCGGGGCATCCGCCGCGCCTTCATCGCCGAGGCGGGTCACGTGCTGGTGTCGATCGACTATTCGCAGATCGAGCTGCGCATCGCAGCCGCCATGGCAAAGGATGCGGCGATGACGGCTGCCTTCGAGCGCGGGGAGGACATTCACGCGGCGACGGCCGCCGCGGTGTATGGCGCAAAGCTGAACGAGGTGACCTCGGCCATGCGCCGCCACGCTAAGGCGGTCAACTTCGGCCTCTTGTACGGGCAGAGCTCCTACGGCCTGACGCGCTCGACCGACCTGACGCTGGCCGAGGCCGAGGCTTTCATCAAGGCCTACTTCGAACGCTTCCCGGGCATTCGCGCCTACATTGAGGAGACCAAGCGCAGCGCGGCCGAACTCGGCTACGTGGAAACGCTGCTCGGCCGGCGGCGCTACTTCCCCGAGCTGCAGCCGGGCTCGCACCTGGATGTGGCCGCGCGCAACCGGGCCGAGCGCGAAGCGATCAACGCTCCCATTCAAGGCACGGCGGCCGACCTGATCAAGCGCGCGATGATCGCGCTGCCGCGGGCCATCGCCCAGGCGGGGCTCGCGGCACGCATGACCCTGCAAGTGCACGACGAGCTGGTCTTCGAGTGCGAGGCGCACGAAGTGCGCGACCTGGCGCGCACCGCAGTCGCGGTGATGGAAGGCGCCTACCCGCTCAGCGTGCACCCGCGCGCCGATGCGAAGGCCGGCATCAACTGGGAAGAAATGGAGACCGTCCCGCTCTCATGAGGCCTTCCGCGACTCACCACCCGGCACGCCAGGCGCTGCAGTTGGCCCTGGCGTGTGCCATGCTCGGGGCCTGCGCGCTTCCGGGTGCCATGCCAACTTCAACGCCCGAGCCTACCCTCACGCCCGCGCCCTCCGCGACGCCGACGCCCACGCCCACGACGGTGTGGATCGACTCGGCTATTCCGCCCGAGCTGCGTCAGGCGATCATCCTGCCGGCCGGGACCATGGCGGCCGCTGAAGGGGCCTCGGCCGACCTGCGCATTCACCTGGGCGCGGGCGAGCCTCTCGCGCAATGGGTGTACGCCCTGGCGGCACGATTCCCGACCGTGATCGACGGCCTCACGTTTGACGAATTGCGCGCCGCGTGGCGCGGCCAGCCTCCGGCGGCCGTAGGCGGCCAGCCAATGCTCCTCGACCAGGCCACCCTGGAGGCCTTCCGCGCAGTGTGGGAAGCGCCTGCAGCCGGCGCCACGCTGGTTCTCCCCTCGCCTGAATTACTCGACTACGCCTGGGCACACCCGGGATCGCTGGCGCTGATCCCCTTCGAGGCACTCGAACCGCGTTGGAAGGTCCTCACCGTGGATGGACAGTCGCCGTTGTGGAAAGCGTTCGACCCGTCAACCTACGCGCTCACCCTGCCTGTCGCGATAGACGGGGAGGGCGACCGGGCGCGGGCACTGGCCGAGGCGCTGCGCGGCAGCCTGCCCTCCACCAACCGCGATGCGGGCAAGCTCACCACGGTCGTGATGACCGGCGTCACGGCTCTGGTGCGCGCCACGGCGTGGACCATGGAGCAGAAAGGCCTCACCTACCCGGCGCGCGACATCGGCGCCTGGTTGGCGGAGGCCGATATTACTCACATCAGTAATGAGATCGCCTTCTCGCCGGATTGCCCGGCGCCCGATCCCAGCCAGGAGGCAATCCGTTTTTGCAGCGACCCGCGCTACATCGAACTGCTGGAAAGCGTGGGCACCGACGTGGTCGAGCTCACCGGGAACCACATGCAGGATTGGGGATCGGCGGCGATGCTCTTCACTCTGGATCTCTATCGCCAGAGGGGGTGGCAGGTGTTCGGCGGCGGCGCGACTCTTGGCCAGGCACGCCAGCCCGCGCTATTCGAGCACAACGGCAACAAGCTGGCCTTCCTCGGATGCAATCCGGCCGGCCCGCAGAGCGACTACGCGACCGATACACGTCCCGGATCGCTGGCGTGCGATTACGAGTGGATGCACGCCGAGGCAGCCCGCCTGCGGGCCGATGGCTACCTCCCCGTTGCCACCTTCCAATACTTCGAGTACTACACCATGCCGCCGCGGCCGTGGCAGGAGCGGGATTTCAAAGGCATGATCGAGGCCGGCGCGGTCATCGTCAGCGGCAGCCAGGCGCACCATCCGCAGGCGCTGGCCTTCGAGAGGGGCGCCCTTATCCACTACGGGCTGGGCAATTTGTTCTTCGACCAGATGAGGTACATCAACCCGTTCGATCAGGTGGTGCCCGGCACGCGCTGGGAAACGATCGACCGGCACGTCTTCTACGACGGGCGACACATCAGCACCGAACTCCTGACGGCGATGCTGGAAGACTATGCCCGCCCACGGCCGATGACCACCGAGGAACGAACCGCTTTCTTGACTCAGCTCTTCGCCGAGAGCGGCTGGTAACGGCCGCAGCTCTCAGAAGAGACAACTTGATCGAGTTGCGAGGCCAACCAGGATGATTGCTGAAACCATCGCCGCTGCATTGCGTCAGGCCACTGACACGCGCGAGGTTCTGATCGGGGAAGGGGTGCTGGGCGAATGCGCCAACGTTTTCCGCCGCAACTTCGGCGGTAGCAACGTAGCGTTTATTGCCGACGAGAATACCTACCGCGCCGCGGGTGAGACCGCGCACGGCGTACTGCTTCGAGCGGGGGTGCGCCTGGATGCCACGCATGTTTTCCCAGGCTCGCCGCGCCTGCACCCGGAGATCGAGCGGGTCGAGCAGGTCAGGCGCCTGCTCGGCGAATCGCGAGCCATCCCCTTGGTCGTGGGCTCCGGCACGCTCAACGATATCGTCAAGCTGGCTGCCCACCAGGTGGGCCGGCCTTACATGGTCGTGGCCACCGCCGCCTCAATGGACGGCTACACCTCCTTCGCGGCAGCCATCACCCACGCCGGCGTGAAGCGCGTGGATGCGTGCCCCGCGCCGCGGGCGCTGCTGGCCGACGTGCAGGTGCTCGCCGGCGCGCCTGCGGAACTTACCAGCTCCGGTTACGGAGACCTGGCCGGCAAAGTCATATCCGGCGCAGATTGGATGATCGCCGACGCGCTCGGAATGGATCCGATACACCGACCGGCCTGGGATCTCATTCAGCCGCAGTTGCGCGAGTGGATCGCGGAGCCGCAACGCCTGGCCGCCGGTGACCCTGCCGCGCTCGAGCGCCTCCTCGGCGGCCTGGTGATGGCCGGCCTGGCCATGCAAGCCGCGCGCTCGTCCTGGCCGGCTTCCGGCAGCGAGCATCTCTTCAGTCACTTGTGGGAGATGGAGGGACTGCCGCACGCCGGGCGCGAGGTGAGCCACGGGTTCAAGGTTGCCTTGGGGGCTGTGGCCTGTGCGGCGTTCTACGAGAAGTTGCTCGCGACAGATTTCTCCAGGCTGGATGTTCCGGCTCGTGTGCAAACGTGGCCCACGCACCAAGACCTGGAGACTGAAGCGCGGCGCGCGTTTTCCCTCGCGACCGTGGCGGATAGCGCCGCGCAGGAATCGCTCGCCAAGTATGACGACCCGAGCCGCGTGGGGCAGCACCTGACGTACATTGAGAAGCACTGGCCGGAGATGCGCGAAGGCCTGCGCGCCCAGTTGATGCCGGCGGCTGAGTTGGCCGGGCTGATGGCCCAGGCCGGCTGCCCGTCCACGCCGGAGGCGGTCGGCCTCACCCGCGCCGACCTGCGCCGGGATTACAACCGCGCACGCATGCTGCGCCGGCGCTACACCGCACTGGATCTTGCCTTCGAGGCCGGTGTCTTTCCGCAGCTCCTCGAGGCGCTATTCGCCCCGTCCGGCTTCTGGGCGCAGCGCTCGCCATAGCACTACGCCGACGATATCTCTCCATCTTGGGGGCTGCCTGCCGTTCACACAGCCTCAATCGATTTGTCCCGACGACCCTCAGTTGCGTAGCGTCCTTTCCGCCGACCTCGCTCTCGACCCTCCGGGCGCCGAGGCCATGTCGGCCATCGACGGGAACCTTCCAATCGGAGGGAGATGGACGATTTCCGGCTGTGGATACGGGGTTTTCAGGGCAGGAGCGCCGCCTCGGTAGGCCTCGCAACACTCGGGACCCAACCAGACATCTAATGTCTCCTTGCGCAGCATTCGCGAGGATATTCGTGTCAGCCTCTCGTTAGTTTCGTCCATTGAAGAGCCAATCTCGCCATGGTAGCCTAACCGAAGCCAGACAAATCCAGCCCAAATACGAGGCCTGACCCCATGGCAATGAAGATTACCGAAGAGTGCATCTCCTGCGGTGCGTGTGAGCCGGAGTGCCCCACCAAGTCCATCACCGAAGGCGATCCGGTGTATGTCATCGATGCGGCGACCTGCGTCGAGTGCAAAGGTCACCACGACTCGCCGAACTGCAAGACGGTGTGCCCCGTCGAGTGCATCGTCCAGGCCTGAGCCGAGAGTCTCGTCCGGGTTTGCGGAGGCCCCCGCCCGCGGGGGAGTTTTGATTCATCGGTGTGCATGAGGTGCCACGCGATGCCGAGTGAAGCGATGGCGATTGCCCACGGGGCAGGGTTCCGCCAAAGGGAGAAAACTCAATGAAGAAGATGACCGAGGCCAATCTCCACTCTGCCTTCGCGGGCGAGAGTCAGGCCCACATGAAGTACCTGAACTTCGCTGAACGGGCCGAGAAGGAGAAACTGCCCAACGTGGCGCGCCTGTTCCTGGCCACGGCCTACGCCGAGCGGGTTCACGCCAGCAATCACCTGCGCGCCCTGGAAGGTATCGCCGGCACAGCGCCGAATCTGGGCGAAGCCATCGCCGGCGAAACTTACGAGGTGGAGGAGATGTACCCGGCCTTTACCGCGGTCGCCGAGCGCCAGGAGGAAAAGAAGGCCCTGCGCTCGATGAGCTGGGCCCTCGAGTCCGAGAAGGTACACGCCGCGTTGTACGGGGCGGCCAAGCGTGCCGTGGAAGGCGGGACGGACATTTCTGCGGCAGACGTCTTCGTGTGCAGCGCCTGCGGCTTCACGGTCGAGGGTACGGCCCCGGATGTCTGCCCGGTGTGCGGCGCCAAGCACGAGTCCTTCCGAAAGTTCTGACGCAGACCTGGTTCGACAAGAGATTACACGCCCTGGGGCTTCCCAGGGCGTGTGTGTTCTAGCGTCTCCGACGACCCGGGCTCGGGCGGCCATCTTCTGCAACCGGAGATGGCCGCGCTGCTGCCCCCCGAATTGGGAGGCAGGCCGGGTTTAGAATGATGCTCGTGGGATGGTTCCTGGCTCCACCGTCGCGGCACCACCCCCGCCGGGCGGATCGATATGGCAGAAAGCGCCTTAACCGAACTGAAAGAGATGATCCGTGCTCACGCCGGGGAGCTGGGTTTCGCCCTGTGCGGATTTGCCACGCCTGGACCCCCAGCCCACAAGGCAACCTTCGAGGCTTGGCTGGACGCCGGGCGGCACGCCGGGATGGCCTACCTCGCCACCGAGCGCGCCCGCAGCACGCGCGCCGATCCGCGCCGGCTGATGCCGACGTGCCAGACCATCATCGTCTTGGGATGTTTGTACCCTCCGCCACTCCCACCAGCGGATGACCCGCTGGGCGGCCGCGTCGCCGCTTATGCCGTGGGCGACGACTATCACGACCTCCTCCCGGCGAGTGCCCGCACTCTGGCCGAGTTTATCGTCGCCGAGGTCGGCCTGCCCCTCGAGTGGCGTGCCGTCAGCGACACGGCCCCTCTCCTCGAACGGGAAATCGGCCAGCGCGCCGGGCTGGGGTGGTTGGGCAAGAACGGCATGCTCATCAATCCTGGGCATGGATCGTACTTTGTGCTGGCTGAACTCCTGATCAACCTCGCGCTGCCCCCCGACCCGCCGTTCGAAACCGACCGCTGCGGGTCGTGCCGCCGCTGCCTGGAGGCGTGCCCCACGCAGTGCATCCTGCCCGACCGGACACTTGACGCAACCCGCTGCGTCTCATATCTCACCATTGAGAACCGCGGTGATGTCCCGCAGGCGTTGCGGCCCGGCATCCGGCGCTGGGCCTTTGGTTGCGACATCTGCCAAGAGGTGTGTCCTTGGAATGTGCGCTTCGCCGGACCCGCGCCTTCCTCCCCGATCGCCGCCCGCCGGCACTTCCCGCTGCGAGACCTGCGCGCGGAGCTCTTGGCCGACGAAGCGGCCCTGGCCGCCCGGTTTCGCCGCAGCCCGCTGCGGCGGGCCAAGCGCGCCGGATGGAAGCGTAACCTGATCATCGCTCTGGGGAATTCGGGCCGGCCCGAGGCACTGCCGGCGCTGGAGCGGGCGCTGGCAGATGCCGACCCGTTGCTGCGGCGCCACGCCGCGTGGGCGGTCGGCCAGATCGGTGGGATTGCGGCCGGGCGCGTGTTGCGCGAGGTGTTGGAGGCCGAAACGGATACCGCCACGCGGGCGGAGCTGCTGCATGCCTTGGATCACCTCGCGCGAGGCGCACCCCGCTGAGGGGCAGCCTGCCCGGCACGGGTTCGGGGTAGAATTGCAGTTCGCGGGGCAGAATGCCGTGCGCGGCGAGATGAGCGCGGGGGCACTCGCCTCGCGGGGGAGGCACGCATGTCCAACCCGATGGATCACGATATCGGTCACACCATCGAAGGCTATCGCCGGCGCCGCGAGCGTATCGGCAACATCCTCATCGGCGCGGTCGCGGCCGTCCTGGCTCTGGTGGGAATTGTGTTGATCATCGTCTGGGTCGGCGGCCCGGTGCAGATCCGCTTGCCGTTCCTGTCGACGCCCACGTCCACACCCACCGCCACATTCACCCCCAGCCAGACGCCGAGCATCACGCCTACGCCCAGCATTACCCCCATTCTGCCCACGGATACGCCATCCGGGCCGACCAGCTACATCGTCCAGGCGGGCGACGTGCTGGCCACTATCGCCGAGAAGTTCGGCGTGAGTGTGGTGTCCATCATGGCCGCCAACCCCACCCTGACCGACCCAAGCATGATCTTCATCGGGCAGAAGATCGAGATCCCGGCCCCGGGTGCCACGATCACCCCCACCCCGCTGCCCACCAACCTCAAAGCGGGCGACACGATCACGTACCTCGTGCTGGAGGGCGACTCGCTGCAGTCCATTGCCTCCAAGTTCCGCTCGACGGCCGAGGACATTCAGCGCGTGAACCAGATCACCGATGCCAACACGATCTATCCCGGCACCTACCTCAAGGTGCGCTA
>DATEAT010000082.1:0-7850 GCA_035288225.1 Anaerolineales bacterium
ATCACCGAGCAGATGGTCGGCCATCGCCTCGGGGAGTTCGCGCCGACACGCACGTTTCGGGGCCATACGGGTCGGACGGAACAGACGACGAGAGTGGCACAGCAGAGGCGGCGGTAGGGGCCATGGACGTACGCGCGCAAGCAAGGAACCTTGGCTTCTCGGCCAGCAAAGTGCGGCCGCTGCTGGAGCTCATCAAGGAGAAGCCAGCGGCCGAGGCTCTGGCGATCCTGCGTTATGCCGCGCAGCCCAGTGCGCGTCAAGTGGCGAAGGCGCTGCGCTCGGCATTGGCCAACGCGGAGAACAACTACCAGCTGACGCCCGCCAGGTTGCGCGTGACGGCGGTTTACGCCGACGAAGGGCCGACGTTGAAGCGCTTCCGTGCGTCGCCGCGTGGGCGGGTCCGACCCATTCGCAAACGGACGAGTCACCTGACGGTCGTAGTGGGGGAGGGCTAAGGTGGGCCAAAAGGTACATCCTATCGGTTTCCGACTGGGGGTCACGAAAGACTGGCAGTCGAAATGGTACGCTCGCCGCTCCCCGCAGTATGCCGACCTGCTGCATGAGGATATCGCGATCCGGACGGCCGTGACCGGTGTTTCGAGAGATGCGGGTATTGCGCGTGTTGAGATTGACCGCTGGTCCAACCAGGTGACGGTGACGATCCACACGGCGCGGCCCGGCATCGTCATCGGGCGCGGCGGTCAGCGGGTTGAGGAGCTGCGACGATCGCTAGAGGCGAAGACGGGCAAGCGGATCCGGCTCAACATTCACGAGCTGCGGCATCCTGAAGTCGAGGCCCAGTTGGTCGCGCGCAGCATCGCTGATCAGATCGAGAGGCGCGTCTCCTATCGGCGAGCCATGTCGCAGGCGGTTCAGCGTGCGCTCCAGCGAGGCGCTCTGGGTATCAAGGTGCGCTGCAGTGGACGCCTGGGTGGCGGGGAGATCGCCCGCACCCAGTGGGAGCGATCGGGCCGGGTGCCCTTGCATACGCTGCGGGCCGACATCGACTATGGCTTCACTGAGGCGAAGACCGCCATGGGGCGCATCGGCGTGAAGGTCTGGATTTACAAGGGCGAGGTGGTGGAACAGCGCTCGGAGATCCGCGTCGCGGAGCCAGAGGCGTAGGTGATGCTACAGCCACGTCGGATCAAACACCGAAAGCAACATCGCGGCCGGCTGAAGGGCGCGGCCCAGCGGGGTACCGAGGTGAATTTCGGCGAGTTCGGTTTGCAGGCGCTCGAGCCGGTGTGGCTGACGGCGCGGCAGATCGAGGCAGCCCGGCGTGCCATCACCCACCATATCCGTCGCGGCGGCCAGGTCTGGATCCGCGTCTTCCCCGACAAGCCTGTGACGAAAAAGCCAGCCGAGACGCGCATGGGTGGTGGTAAGGGCAACGTGGAGCAGTGGGTGGCCGTCGTCAGGCCGGGGCGCGTTCTCTTCGAGCTGGGTGGCGTGCGTGAGGATGTGGCGCAGGAGGCGCTGAGGCTGGCCGCTAGCAAGCTGCCCATTGCTACGAAGGTAGTCGTGCGTGAGTATGAGCCAGAAGCGGTGACGGCATGAAGGAACGCGAAGAATTGGGCCAGTTGCGCAGTCTGAGCATCGCCGACCTATGGGAAGAGTTGTCGGGTGGGCGCCGAGAGCTCTTCAACCTGCGCATGCGGCTGGCGACGCATCAACTGGACCAGCACCACGAGGTCCGGCGGGCTCGCAAGCGCATCGCGCGCATTCAGACCTTGATGCGAGAACGAGAGCTACTGGAAGAGATCGCGCCGACGGGTGGCGGTCAGATGGGACAAGGATAGGCTGATGGAGCAACGCAGGAAGACCCGCGTGGGACGCGTGGTAAGCGACAAGATGCAAAAGACGGTGGTGGTGCTGTTAGAGCGTATGACGCGGCATCCTGTCTACGGAAAGACAATGCTGCGTCGTAAGCGGGTGAAGGCACACGATGCGCGTGATGAGTGCCGCGTGGGCGATACGGTGCTCATCGAAGAGACGCGCCCGCTGTCCAGAGAGAAGCGCTGGCGGGTTGCCTCGATCCTCTCACGCCGCGAAGTCGCTGAGGTGAGCCCCATTGCCCTCGACCAGGCGCAAGGAGCGGCCCTGTGATCCAGAATTTCACCAAGCTGCGGGTGGCCGACAACTCCGGCGCCCGTCGCATCATGTGCATCCGGGTCCTCGGCAGCTCGAACCGACGCTACGGCTCCGTGGGCGACACGATCGTCGCCGCCGTGAAGCAGGTAACGCCGAACGGTGCCGTCAAGAAGGGAGAGGTGGTGAGGGCCGTCATCGTTCGGCAGGCCAAGCCGTACCGCAGGCCCGATGGGTCTTACGTTCGCTTCGACGATAATGCCGCCGTCTTGATCAACGACCAGGGTAACCCGCGAGGGACCCGTGTGCTCGGCCCGGTCGCCCGTGAGCTGCGCGACCGCAATTACACGCGGATACTGTCCCTGGCCCCTGAGGTCATCTAGCGATGCAGCGCGTTCGCAAAGACGACACGGTGCTTGTCATCACCGGCCGGAACCGGGGTAAGACGGGGAAGGTGTTGCGCGTGTTGCCGAGAGAAGACCGCGTCGTCATCGAGGGGGTCAACATCATCAAACGGCACACAAAGGCCCGCGGGATGGTCCGGCAAGCGGGCATCGTGGAACGGGAGGCGCCGATCCATCTTTCGAACGTGATGGTGGTCTGCCCGAAGTGCCATAAGGCCGCGCGAGTGGGTTTCGGCGTTGGCGAAGAAGGCAAGGCGCGTGTCTGCCGCCAGTGCGGGGAGGCGATGACGTCATGACGACGCTTGCCCCGTCCCGCCTGCAGGAACGCTACCGGCAAGAGGTGTTGCCCAAGCTGCGCGAGGAGTTTGGCTACGATAACGCGATGGCGGTGCCTCGCTTGCAGAAGGTGACGTTGAACATAGGCCTCGGTGAGGCGATTGAGAATGCCCGGGCGCTGGAGGCTGCCGCTGCCGACCTATCGGTGATTTCAGGGCAGAAGCCTGTCATCACCAGGGCGCGCCGGTCCATCGCAGGGTTCAAGGTGCGCGAGGGGATGCCGATCGGGGCCATGGTGACGTTACGTGGCCGACGGATGCACGACTTTCTGGACAAGTTGATGAACGCCGTGTTGCCCCGCATCCGCGATTTCCGGGGCGTGCCGAAGGACGCCTTCGATGGCCGGGGCAATTATTCGCTCGGGCTGCGCGAGCAACTCATCTTCCCGGAAATCGAGTACGACAAGATAGACAAAGTGCGCGGGCTGCAGGTGGTTATCGTGACGACCGCTCAAAACGATGAAGAGGGGCGGCGGCTGCTCGCATTGCTGGGGATGCCTTTTAGTCGGTGAATGGAGAAGTATGGCCAAGCTGTCCAAAATCGCGAAGTCGCTCAAGCCGGCAAAGTTCCGCGTGCAGCAGCACAACCGCTGCCGCATCTGCGGGCGACCGCGGGCTTATTACCGTCTCTTTGGGATGTGTCGCATCTGCCTTCGGGAGCGGGCGCTGAGCGGGCAGATCCCAGGCATGCGCAAGTCGAGCTGGTAGCATGAACATCACTGACCCCATCGCCGACATGCTCGCACGGATCCGCAACGCGGTCATGGCACGACATGAGACCGTCTCGATGCCTGCTTCTCGCTTGAAGATCGCGATTGCTCGCATCCTTCGAGAAGAGGGCTTCGTACAAGACTTCGAGGTCAGACGAGAGGCGCCGCAAGGGACGTTGAGGATCACCCTTCGCTATCACGGACGGAACGATCCCGCAATTAGCGGTCTTCAGCGCATCAGTAAGCCGGGGCTTCGGGTGTACACGGGCAAGGGCGAGATCCCGCGTGTCTACGGCGGCATTGGGATCGCCATTCTCACCACCCCTCAAGGAGTGATGACAGGCCAGCGCGCTTGGCGTCAGGGAGTGGGTGGCGAATTGCTCTGCTACGTCTGGTAGGGGTGGCATGTCACGCGTCGGACGCAAGCCCATTCCGATCCCGCCAGGCGTTGAAGTACGCATTGAGGGATCACACGTCACCGTGCAGGGGCCCAATGGAACACTGGAGCGCACCTTCCGACCCGAGGTCAGCATCCGCCGAGAGGACGGGATCTTGGTGGTGGAGCGGGCCAGTGACGAGCGGCCCGTGCGCGCCTTGCACGGCCTCAGTCGGGCGCTGCTGGCCAACATGGTGACAGGCGTGGCCAGCGGCTTTCAGCGCGTGTTAGAGCTTAGCGGGACAGGCTACCGGGTGCAGCGCGTTGGCGAGGGCGTGGTGCTGCAGATCGGCTACTCTCACCCGGTACCGGTGACCCCGTTGCCCGGGGTGGCGTTGGCGGTGGAGGGGACCAACCGCATCATCGTTTCGGGGCCTGACCGAGAGGCCGTCGGAGAGGTGGCCGCTCGCATCCGTCGCATTCGGCCCCCTGATGCCTACAAGGGAAAGGGCGTGCGCTATCAGGGAGAGGTGCTACGCCTGAAGCCTGGCAAGGCAGGAGCCAAGAAGCGCTAATGCCGAAGACGTGGACTCGAGGCAAGATAGCTCTTAATGCGCGCCAGCGGCGGCATATCCGAGTGCGGCAGCGCGTGGATGGCACGGCCGGCCGCCCTCGTTTGAGCGTGTTCCGCAGCCTCCAGCATATCTACGCGCAGGTCATCGATGACAGCCGAGGGCACACGCTCGTGGCCGCTTCGACCCTCGAGCCCGCCCTGCGTGATCGAGTGGACGGCATGAGCAAAGTGGCGCAGGCGCAGCTAGTGGGAACCACGTTGGCTGAACGGGCGCTGGCGGCTGGCGTGAGGGCCGTCGTGTTTGATCGAGGCGGCTACCTGTACCATGGCCGTGTGAAGGCGGTTGCCGATGCAGCCCGACAGGCGGGCTTGCAGTTCTAGGAGGGAGAAAGGTGGCCGTGCAACAACGAACGCCCCGCGGCGAGACAGACGGCAATCTGCAAGAACGCGTAGTCGCCATCCGGCGTGTTTCAAAGACGGTGGCCGGCGGTCGGCGCTTCAGCTTCAGCGCCGTGGTGGTCGTCGGCGATGGGCAGGGCCATGTTGGCATCGGCACTGGGAAGGCGAAGGAGGCGCCCGAGGCCATCCGCAAGGGCGTAGCGGCGGCCCGCCGCTCGCTTATCACGGTGCCAATGGTGGACCGCACGATTCCGCATGCGGTCGTCAGCAAGTTTGCTTCTTCCAGAGTGCTGCTGAAGCCGGCCCGTCCGGGTACTGGCGTCATCGCCGGCGGCTCGGTACGGGCGGTTGTCGAGGCAGCGGGCCTGCACGATATCCTTTCGAAGTCGCTGGGGAGTCGCACGTCGATCAACGTCGTGAAGGCGGTCTTTGAGGGTCTGAAGTCCCTCAAAGACCCCAAGGCGGAATTGGCGCGTCGAAAGCAAGCGACGGGGACCGCGTGATGGCCCGCGTACGCATCACTTGGACCAGGAGCGCGATCGGTCATCCGCGTGACCAGCGGGCGGCCCTGCGGGCGCTTGGCCTGCGGCGCTTACAGCAAAGCGTGGTGCGCGAGGACTCCCCATCGCTGCGCGGCAACCTTACGAAGGTGCGGCATCTCATCGTAGTGGAGGAGGTGTTTGGTGAAGCCTCATGAGCTGCGTGCCCCGGCAGGGGCCCGCAAGCGCCGCCGTCGCATAGGGCGCGGCAACGCCAGCGGTAGTGGCACGTACGCCGGCAAAGGGATGAAGGGCCAGAAGGCGCGCAGCGGCGGCGGCACTCCCCCGCACTTTGAGGGCGGTCAGCAGAAAATCGTGAAGCGGCTCCCTGAGCAACGGGGTGAACCCAACATTTTCCGCATCGTGCCTACTGTCGTAAACGTCGGCCGTCTAAACGCCTTCGTCGATGGCGACGAGGTCACCATCGACTCGCTCTGGGAGCGTGGCGTCCTCTCATCCAAGCGGGGGCCTCTCAAGATACTTGGCGAGGGGGAGCTGGCCCAGCGACTGACCGTGCGAGCGGATGCCTTCTCGGAGACAGCGAAAGAGAAGATAACTGCGGCTGGCGGCACTGTCGAGGTCATCGAGAAGGCCCCGCGACAACGCCGCTCTCGGTCTCGTCGGAGTCCGTTTCGGTGACGCCAACCGCGTTCATCCCCGCCCTGGCGAGTGCGCTGCGCCTATCGGACCTGCGCTCCAGGCTGCTCTTCACGCTGGGCATCTTGGTGCTGTTCCGCTTCGTCGCCCACGTGCCTGTGGTGCGGGTGGACACTGAGGTCTTCCGGCGGCTGTTCCAGCAGAGCCAACTGCTTGGCATGCTGAACCTCTTCAGCGGCGGCGCGATGGAGAACCTTAGCATCGCCGCTATGGGGGTGTACCCCTACATCACGGCGACCATCGTCATGCAGATCCTGACCGCGATGGTGCCCGCCCTGCAGGCGCTTTCAAAGGAGGGGGAAGCCGGACGTACGCGGATCAACCTCTATACACACTGGATCATGGTGCCATTGGCGGCGGTGCAGGGCTTCGCTCAACTGCAGTTGGTGCAGAGCCTGGGACTGATCAGCGGTGTTGGGGTGATAGGTGGCTCCCTCTGGCCTACGTTGGTGATGGTCCTCTCGATGACGGCCGGCACAGTGCTGCTTGTGTGGCTTGGGGAGCTTATCACCGAATACGGCATCGGCAATGGCGTGTCGTTGATCATCTTCAGCGGTATCGTCGCGGGCTTGCCGGCTTTTGTTGGCCAGTCGCTGGTTGGCGGCACCAACCTAGTCGCGCTGGTGCCTTTTGTTGCCATTGGTGCAGGCATCGTCTATGCCATTGTCATCTTCAACGAGGCCCAGCGGCGCGTGCCGGTGCAATATTCGCGCAGCACTATGCGTGGTGGCAGGGTGTTTCGACAGGGCGGGACAACGCACATTCCGCTCAAAGTTAACATGGCCGGCATGATTCCCCTGCTGTTCGCTCTTACGCTGATGATGCTGCCGCAGACGCTGCTGAGCCCCTTTGCCGCTTCTAACGTCGGTTGGGTGCGCACGTTGGCTAACGGCGTGACTCAGACGCTCGGTCAGTCCAGCCCTGTCTACTGGGCCCTTTATTTTCTGCTGGTTGTCGGCTTCACGTTCTTCTACACGCTTATCATCTTTCAGCAGCAGAATTTGGCGGAGAGCCTTCAGACGAACGGCGGGTTTGTCCCTGGCATCCGGCCGGGCAGAGCGACAGCCGACTACCTGAATGGCATCTTGAACCGCATCACCTGGGCTGGGGCGCTGTTCTTGGGTGGTGTGGCGGTAACCCCCTACCTCGCCGAGCTCTTCACAGGCGTGCGCTCGCTGCAACTGAGCAGCACAGGCCTGCTCATCGTCGTCGGCGTAGTGCTCGATACGATGAAGCAGTTGGAGGCGCAGTTGCTCATGCGCCGCTACCAGGGATTCCTCAGCTAGGCGCGGCAGTGTACCTCGTTCTGCTCGGCGCTCCAGGGTCAGGGAAGGGTACGCAGGCCGGCGCGATTTCCAAAGAGCTGGGCTTGCCGCACATTGCCACGGGCGACCTGTTTCGGGAGCAGATGGGCAGGCGCACGGAAGTCGGCCTGCTGGCGAAGCAGTACGTGGACCGGGGCCAGCTTGTCCCGGACGAGGTGACCATCCGCATGCTGCTCCAGCGTTTGGCGGAGTCGGATTGTGAAAAAGGTGCTATACTAGATGGGTTCCCCCGTACGGTGGAGCAGGCTGAGGCGCTGGACGGGGCGCTGGCTGTGCAGGGCAAGCATGTTGACCGCGCAATCCTCCTCGAGGTCTCCGAGGAGGAGTTATTGCGTCGCCTAAGCGGCCGGTGGGTTTGCCGCGACTGCCAGACGCCGTATCACGAGGCCAGCGCCCCACCGCTGGCGGCTGGCATCTGCGATCGCTGCGGCGGCAGGCTC
>DATEAT010000083.1:0-3004 GCA_035288225.1 Anaerolineales bacterium
GACCATCCCCCGCTCGCGCAATGTCTTGAGATGGCGGGAGACTGCGGGCTGAGGAATACTCAGCGCCTGGACGAGTTCGGTGACAGTGCGCGGCTGATCGTGAAGCTGATAGAGGATGAGGATGCGCTTCGGGTCCGCCAGTCCTGCACAGATTTCGGCGTGGAGTGCGTTTATTTCGCCTTCGAATTCTCCTGCCATCTGCCCTCCTCCTTGGCGCATTTGCGGGATATGTCGATGTGCGCATAAGGGGATGTTCGGATTATGCTTCTGGATGGCTGATTGCAGTTAGTGACAAGTATCACATAAGATCGCGCAGCTTGTAACTCGGTACCTTTTATCCGATTTGCACGACAATTCCAGACGCTTGAGCCAGAGAGCCGTTTGGGAGGCAGCCCACCCCGCGATGGCGAGAGTCCATCCTCCCGGCTCGAGCAACTGGTATTCCCGACCCCATCCCTCGACTCCTGCTCCGCGCGCAAGCCCAGGCCGGGACGCAAAACGCGCCATGGCTGGGACCGGCCATGGCGCGCTCTCACTGCACTTTGTTCTGACTGGGTTTGGGCCTCAGAGCCGCAGACCGCTGCTCGGGCGGGTCTGCCGGCGCCACCACCCTTTCACCGCGACTCGCGCGGCCTGTACCAAGTTGATTCGCCAGCCGCGCACGGGGATCTCCAGTTCGCGTTTGTCGCACACCGTGCTCAGATTGGAGTTGTCGACTTGCGCCTTGAGCGCTTTCAAGCGCGTGTGCCGCTCGGCGGCGTTCGGTTCGGCCATGATGTGGTCGATCTCCTCGATGAGCCGCACCGCGTTCACGATGCGCGCATCGGTTGCCTTGGCCGTTTCCGAGTCGACAACACCCAGTTCACCCTTGATCTGATTGAGTCTCCGGCCGGCCTCATAGGTGGCCGCCACAATCTGATGGCGGTTCATCCAACGGGTTTCGTAGTTCAGCACGTACTTCCAGCTTGGTGCCAGCAGCCGCAGGCGGTGTTCCTCCAACGTGCGGGCGAATAGGCGATAGCCGTGAGCTTCGGGGTCTTCGAAGGCTCGGCTGCCCGGGTCAACGAACGGAGCGAGCGGCGAGATGAACGGCACCACCCGGCGGATACCCTCCCTGCCGTAACGCTCGAGCATCTCGCGCGAGTAATCGATCGTGTCCATCACCGACTCGTAGCTCTGGCCCTTCAGCCCGACCATGAAGAACACGTCCAGACGCTGGCAGCCGGCAGCCAGTGCATCGTCCATGGTGCGCTCAATCGCCTGGCGCGTGTACGGTCGGCCGAACGCCTGCCGTACACCATCATCATGCGATTCCATCGAAACCTCGAGCGTCCAATTGGGGAGCGCACGACCGACCCGGTCGAGAAAACTCCTGGGTGCGGCATCGAAGAGCTCGATGAATACCGGATGGGGATATCCGGCAATGGCTTCCAGGAATCGCTCGGCGTAAGTCCCGCCGGCTTGGCGGATATCGCCCAGCACAAACACCGGGCCTTGGCTGAAATCCCCGATGCGCCGGATGTCGCGTGCTAACTGCACCGGGTCGCGATAGGCCGGCTTCTGCCGGCCGTGCAGGTTGCGGTAGGCACACGCCGAGCCGCCGCATGAGACGCAGTTGTACCGGCAGCCACGCACGGTGAGTGCGGCAGTGATGGGATACTTCATCCAATTCGGGAAAGGTTTGTGGGAGGCCAGGTCCCGGGTGCGTGCCACGGAGCGAACCACGCCCGTGTAGTCCAAGAGGAGGTGATCCAAGTTCTCCGGAATATAGGTCAGCGGGTTGACCTGCACTGCGCCATCGCGGTCCTTCCAGACCAGGTTGGGGATCTCGCCCAGGCGCCGCGCCTCGGGCGAGCCCGGTGCAGGGTGGGCCGATCCGCCCGAGCGCAGGAACCCCACCAATTGCAGCATCGGTTCTTCGGTGGAATCCCCGCGCACGACGAAATCGACTGGCGGGTAGCGGATGAGTTCGTTGTGGAAATAGGTCGAAGAGAAACCGCCGAAGATGATCGCTCGCGCGGGGTGCAGACGCTTGACGATACCCGCCACTTCGATCGAGCCGTGTGCATGGGGTAGCCAGTGCAAGTCGATGCCGAACGCCGGCGCATCCAGCCGCCGCAGGCTGGCCTCGACGTCGAAGTCCGGGTCCTCCAGCATGCGGCTGGCAAGGTTCACGATGCGCGTGTCGAAGCCGTGCCGCTCGAGATACTCAGCAATCGTAGTGAACCCGATCGGATACATTTCGAAGACCGGCGTTGATGGAACCAGATCGCTCACCGGTCCATAGAGGATCGATTTGCCGCGGAAGTCGAAAACGCTGGGTGCATGTAGCAAGATCAGATCAGAGGAGGGCATGCTCACCTATCACGGCCGGCGCGGGGCAGGCGCACCCGCGGCCGCAGCCGGCACCTTTCAACCCCTCCATACTAGTTTTCGGGGCGGAGAAGTCACAGTTGATATGGTCACTATCTGGGCGTGCCATTCCGCGCCGCTCAGGTGCCGGACTTCCTGCGGGTCTGCGGAATGGTCGCTGTATCGCGAGAGGGGGAACGTGATACGCCGGGACGCCGAGTCGAGCAGCACCCCGTGGAGCGCCCCGCGCCCTGCCCGTCGAGCGCCCGCCATACGCGGGATGCGCGCGCGTCGCCATGCGGGACCGCCCCTTCCGCGAGAGAGTCTCCCAGCTCAAGATCAAGGTGGATCCCGCTCGTCGCCCTGGCGCTCGGCGACAATCCAGACCGATCCATCGGCGTCGCGCTCCAGCCTCGAGGCGAGCCCCAGCCCCGAAGCCATGCGTGCAATATCCTCCGCGCGACGGAACCGGCTGCGCATGAGGAGTAGTCTCTCGGCCAGCGCAATTAGTCGCGCGCCCAGTCGGTGGATATCCGGCTCCAAGATGACGAGACAGCCGCCCGGCTCAAGCACGCGGGCCATCTCGGCCAGCGCCCGGTCCTGGTCGCGCAAGTGATGGAACGCGTCCACCATCACGATGCGCGCCTGGCTG
>DATEAT010000084.1:0-2128 GCA_035288225.1 Anaerolineales bacterium
TTGCCGGTTTCGTATTCGGTGCGGTGATCCTTCACCATTTGATACGGGTGCAGCACATAGGAGCGGATCTGGTTGCCCCATTCGGCTTTGATATGGGCGCCCTTGATCTCGGCCAGTTGCCGCTCTTGCGCCTCGCGCTGCACGTCCAGCAGTCTCGCGCGCAGCACGCGCATAGCGTTCTCGCGATTCTGGGTTTGCGAGCGCTCGTTCTGGCAGGTGACGACGATGCCTGTCGGCAGGTGAGTAATGCGGATGGCCGTCTCGTTCTTCTGCACGTTCTGCCCGCCGGCGCTCGAGGCGCGGTAGGTCTCGATGCGGATGTCGCCCGGCGGAATCTCAATCTCCCCGGGATCCTCAACCTGCGGGTAAACCTCCACCAGCGCGAAGGAGGTATGCCGGCGGTTGGCCGAGTCGTACGGTGAAAGACGGACAAGGCGGTGCACGCCCTTTTCGGCGCGCAAGTAGCCGTACACGTTTTCGCCGTTGATGGCCAGGGTCGTGCTCTTGATGCCGGCTTCTTCACCTTCGGTCAGGTCGAGCACTTCCACTTCGCAGCCGTGGTTTTCGGCCCAGCGCAAGTACATGCGCTGCAGCATGGCCGTCCAATCCTGCGCATCGGTCCCGCCCGCCCCGGCGTGGATCGCCAGCATGGCGTTGCTCGCATCGGACGGGCCCGCGAGCATGGCCTCCAGCTCGCGCCGGTCGATTTCCGCTTCGATGGCCAGGGCCTCGCGCTCGAGTTCGGCCTGCAGCCCCTCATCGCCCAGCCCGGCTAGCTCGTCGGCTTCGGCCACGCGGCGCTCAAGCCCGCGCCAGGCCTGCACCGTGGCGCGCACCCGCGCCAAGTCCTGCATCACCGCGCGGGCTTGCTTCGAGTCCTGCCACAGGTTTGGATCGGCCGCGCGCACTTCGAGCGCAGCCATGGTTTTCTCTTTGTTGGGCAGGTCAAAGACTCACCAGAAGGTTCTGGAGTCTGCTACGCACCACACTCAAGCGTCCGGCAAGGTCGTCCATTGCATCCTCTCTTATCCCGCGAGCGGACCGGGCGGCGCGCCTTCGACCGCCAGCAGTCCGTCCACAAAACGCTCTCGATCGAAGAGGGCCAGGTCGGTGCTACTTTCTCCCAGCCCGACATAACGCACCGGCAGACCGAGGTCCTCCTGGATCGCGAAGACCATCCCGCCCTTGGCCGAGCCATCCAGTTTGGCCAGAATGACGCCGGTCACCTTGACCGTCTCTTGGAAGGCGCGCGCCTGAAGTAACGCATTCTGACCACCCGTCGCGTCGAGCACCAGCCAGGTCTCATGGGGTGCACCCGCCACCACCTTGCCCAGAACGCGGTGCACCTTCTTGAGTTCCTCCATCAGGTTGAAGCGCGTGTGCAGGCGTCCGGCCGTATCGACGAGCAAAACGTCGATCGCCCGCGCCAGCGCGGCTTGGGCGGCATCGTGGGCCACGGCGCCCGGGTCGCCCTGCGCCTTGCCACGCACCACCTCCACGCCCGTGCGCGCTGCCCATTCCCCGAGCTGTTCTGTGGCCGCGGCTCGATACGTATCGGCTGCCGCCAGCAACACCGAATGGCCGTGTGTGCGGAAGCGATGGGCCAATTTGGCGATGGTGGTTGTCTTGCCTGAGCCGTTCACCCCAACCACGAGGATGATCGACGGGCGCTGGCAGGGGACGAACTCCTCCGCCGACGAAAGCAGGCCGATCAGCTGCGCCCGCAAAGCTCGCCGCAGCTCTTCTTTGCGCGCGAGACCAAATCGTCCGCTCTCGGATTGGAGTTCGCGACGGATCTTGGAGGCCAGAGTCGGGCCCAGGTCCGCCTGGATGAGCAGCGCCTCCACGTCCTCCCAAACAGCCGGGGTGATCTCGCCTGCACCCAGAAGTGCCGCGAGCCGCCCGAATGCGGCTCGACGCGTGCGCTGCAGCGCATCCAACCAACTTGGTGATGCGGCCATTGTGCGGATTATACCATCTACATTCTCAAACCTTAACGAACTTGGGCGGCATGATACAATCGCGGCCATGACTTCTCAAGTGACCCCACCCACGGTCCCTACGGCTCGCGGCCTGCGCCTGATCGTGGGCGGCCTGTTGCTCGTCGTCATCGCCTTTAGCGCGGGCT
>DATEAT010000085.1:0-2270 GCA_035288225.1 Anaerolineales bacterium
AATTATGGTCCCCACCTGCATCGCGCTGAGCCCGCGAGCAGAGTCGGCCTCACCCAAACGTAGATCGCATCCGGCAAGGCCTCGTGTGAGGCGGGTCGAGTTGTGCTAGAGTGAATGGCGGAGGGCTGCCTCCGACGAGAACCCCCCGCCCACCACTCCGCGCTGCGCGAAAGCGTGCAGGGAGACTGGCTTATGGCATCCGACATAACCCACGTTGCACGTCTCACGCTCACCGCTGAGGCCCAGGCGACACCGCACATTTCGGATGTTGCGCTCTTCCTCTACGATTTCACTTCCTTGTACGAGATCGTGCGGCTCGCCGTCGACCCCCGCTATCGTTCCTACCACTTCTCGCGCTTCTCTCTCTACCGCAACGGCCGACCGCTCGAGGAGCGCGACCAGCTACAGGTTGGGTCGCTGCGCATGCGCTCGCCGCTCGAGGTTGTGGCAACGATTGCCGTAGCCGGCGGTGCGGCGGCCTCGGTGGCCACCGCGCTGTGGGTGGTCGTCCAAACCGTGGAGAGAATCTACAATTTGCCTCTCAATCGGGAGAAGCTGGAGCTGGAGGTGCAGAAGCTCAGGCGCGAGGAGGCGCAACCCGCCCTGCCCTTGGACATGCCCGGCCAAAAACCGGACGCGCAGACACAGATCGCCCGCCGCAAGGCGACGGACTCGCTGGAGGCCATTGCCCGCCGGCTGGAGGCTTCGCCGGTGAGAATCGTTCGCATCGAACTGGAAGTGCGCGAGAGCGGCGCGCCAGCCAAGGCTAGCTCGCGAGCATCGCCCACGTCGTAACGCCGCCCGAGGCCGGGCCGCCATTGCGACGGGCCTGGTCGCGGACAGCCGGCTTCCCGCGCACGCTCCTCGGCTGAGGCAGCGCCCGCGGCTCACCCTCGAAGTATGAAGACCTCCCTGTCGGCTGGTTTCACACGCACGCTCGCACTGACCCATGCGGCCGTGTGCGTACTTGTCGCGGCTTGCAGCGCGCCGGCCGCTCCCCCCGCCACCTCGAAGGCCTCCTCAACGGCAGTGCCTTCCGCCACGGCTCGCATTCCCCCCCGCCCAACTCGACCTCATCGATCGCTGGAGCGAGGTGGATATTGAATGCCAGCGGGTCCGCCTTCACGAGGGCCAGCAGGTCATCGCCCCGTATGCCGCGGCTATAGGCGTGCCCGGCGATCCGGCGACCGCGACAACGCCCGGTGTGTATTTCGTGGTCGAAAAAGAGAAGGGGCCGATAGAAAACGTGCCCGGGGTCTTCGCGGCCGACATCGTTCTCTTCGACCGACTCAACGGTGTGGGCTTGCACTCGGTGCCCATGCATGCTTCGGGCAAGGTCCTGGACTCGCGACTGGGTCAGCCGATCGCGGCGGGCTGTGTGCGAGTCGAGCACTCCGCAGCCGTTTTCGAGTTCGCGAAGGTCGGGATGTGGGTGTACATCCACTGACCGTACATGGACCGGACACCCCGCGCGGTATCGCGCATGTGAAGAACGTCGGCGCGGCCAATTCCTCGTTTGCCGCGCCAAGGCAAATCAGGATGCCGTTGGGCGCGCACCTCTCCGGTTGGGTCGGCACCCGCCCCCGCCCGGCTCTAGAGAGGAGCAGGCTCCTCGCGACGTCACCTTGCGAAGGAGGCCTCCAACCCGAGCGCCAATGTTTGGCGCTCCTCTGTCGAGAGGCGCGCATTCGGGTGCATGATCAGGTAGATGGGCAACGGCATTTCGCCCTCGACCACCGCTTCGGTGGCCTCATCCGCCGCGCGCTGCCGGCGGTTCCACTCCGACACGTTCAATCGCCCGCGTCCTTCGGCGACATCCGAGGCAATCAGCCACGACACAGGGGCAACCCGGCTGTACCACGGCCAGGTAGTCTGGTTGCTATGGCAATCGCCGCAAGCGCGATTGAACACCTCCCGCGTTGCAGGGCTATCCCACGGCGGCTCGGCTTGGACCGGCGGGTTGATCCTGCTCACTGGCGTGGGAACGAATTGGATGGCTACGCCAAACAAGACAACGATCCCCAGAATCACTGCGATGATCCGCCGCTTCGACGATGACATGATGGACCTCCTCCCCCACGGGCTGGAATGTTTGATGGGGCACTCGCCGTAGCTTGGGCGCTAAGCCGCCGTGAGTCTACCTCCAAAGTTAGGATCGATCGCGAATTGTAGTTCGTTGCCCGGCGGCATCCCGCTCTCGTGCTCGGCCAGGCCTCCTGGTCACGAAGGGCGGGCCGGGGCACCTCCCCCAAGCACGCCTGCAGGGCGGC
>DATEAT010000086.1:0-2955 GCA_035288225.1 Anaerolineales bacterium
CCTTAGCTTGTCGCGCCCGCTGGACGATTGGGATTTTGTCGGCCGCGGGGTCGCGAGCGCCATTGCCAGCCGCGATGACCTCGAGCGCTTCCTGGCCGCCGCCCAGGAGGGCGAGGCGCCAGGCGAGGCCGCGCGGCAGGCTGCCACCTCGTATCTCGCGCACGTGGGCAGCGCCACCGCCCGCGCCTGCGATCTGATCGAGGCCGTCGCCAACCGCCAGACCCCCGCTTAGGCGCCCAGTCACATGCCCAGGGAGAAACACACGCTCACGGTCCAGCTACCACCCGAGCGCGCGCGCCGCATCGCACGTTCGCTCGAGATGGGCCTCGCGCGCGAAGCGGAAGCGGGGCACACGCTCTCGCCCTATTGGCAGCATCACAAGGCAGAGGCTGCCTTCTCCCTACTGGATGCCGAGCGCGGCGTCGCTCAGCTGCGGGGGGAAAGCGGTTTCTACTTCCCGGGTCGATCGTACTCTGAGTTGGATTGGGTCAACATGGTCGACCGTTTGCTGTGGCTCGGCACTCGGCATCCCCTACCCCCATGGAGCCAGAGCCCCGCGGCGCGCCGCGCGCTCGCACTCTCGCTGCCGCGCCTCAGCCTCGGCGGTGCGCGCCTTGGCTACCCGTGGTTCGGCCGCCGCCTTTCGTACGACTACCTGCGCGCACTCCATCATCTGCATTCGATCGCACCGTTCCTCTCGGACGACATCCTCCTTGGGCGGCAACGGCTGTTCGCGCTCGAGATCGGCCCGGGCACAGGCCTGCTCGCGCTCGCCCTGCGCCAGCTCTTACCCAACAGCACGCTCGTCCTCGTCGACCTGCCGGAGATCCTGCCCTTCGCGAGCGTCTTGCTGTCGTTGGCCTTCCCGCAGGCGCAGTTCTACATGCTTGGGGAGAATGAAGGACGGCTGCCCGATCTCGAGCGATATGATTTCATATGCCTTACGCCTGCAGCGGCGAATGACCTCCCTAGTGAGTCGATCGACCTTGCGTTGAACACCGACTCGATGCAGGAGATGGAAGCGGATACGATTCGCACATACTTCGGATTACTGCGGCGCGTGCTCCATCCACCGCGCCTGTTCTACAGCAGCAATCGAATCGAGAAGTGGATCGGGGGCCGCGCGACGCGGTTGGAGGACTATCCCTACGGGCCCCGCGACCGGCACCGTTTCTCGCGCATCAACGCCTTCATGCAGAAACGCTGGGTCTGGCGCAAGATTCGCTACCGCATCCCTTATCCACGACGCGAGGGGCGCCGCGCGGGCGAGCGCGTTATCCAGCAACTGACCGAACTTGCGGTGGAGACGTCATGATCCTGGCAATCCTCTCCGACACGCACGACGACTTGGGCAACACAGCCCGCGCGCTCGAAATCGCACGCGCCCGCGGCGCAGCGCAGGTTCTGCATTGCGGCGACCTGGCGCGTGCGACCACGCTGCGTCTATTTGCCGGACTGAAGGTTGACTACGTCCATGGCAACATGGATCACGACCAGCCGGCCATTGAGCGGGTGCTTGGGGCGCTCGGCAACGGAAGCTCCGCCGGTCCGGATTTCCGCGCCGTGCTGGATGGGGTGCGCGTGGGAGCGGTGCATGGCCACCGCGCCGAGGCGCTGGACGAACTCGTGCGCTACGGCAACTGCGATTTCGTGTTCTGCGGGCACACCCACCGCCGCCGAAACGAGATGCATGGGACCACTCAGGTGGTCAACCCGGGTGCGGTGGGCGGCGTGCGGTTGGAGAGCGCCAGTTTCTGCCTGCTCGACACAGCCGGGCGAGACCTGGAGTTCATCGAGCTCGACTGATCACGGCCGGCATCTTGCCAGCCGCGCTCAATCCGCGTATAGTTGGGCCGAGGCCGCATGGAAACCCCACCTGAGCCGAACGTCCCACCCGAACGCTCCAACCGATGGATGGCCATTGTGGCGGTGGTCGTTCTGTTCCTGCTGCTGGGCGAGTTGTGGCGGCGGATTGGGCAGGCCAGCGAGCTGGGGCAGCTCGAGCGCCGGCTGGATTCGCAAGTGACGGCGCTGTCGAGCCAGTCGGCCGGCTTGGCGACGGAGATCGCCGCGGCACGCAGCGACGAGGCGGTCGCGCGCTGGGCGCGCAGCGAGGCCAAGATGGCTCTGCCGGGCGAGGTCCTGGTCCAACCAGTAACTCCGGCCTCCGCCGCGCCCGCGACCGCGTCGGAGACTACCCTGCCTCCCGCCCTGCCCAATTGGCGCATCTGGTGGGAGTGGTTGTGGGGCGAAACGTGAGCCCCTGCTCGTTCGGGAACAGACCGGCCGCGTCGTGTGACGCGGCCGTTTTCATTCTCTGCCCTTGTTAGGGCACGCCATGGCGTGCCTCGACCATTCAGATCCGAGGACGTGCCGAATTCGAGAGTAGGCGTGCAAGTTTGGCCGTCCTGAATAGAATAGGGGCAGGCACCAAGGCTAAGCCGTCGGAGGCAAATCGACCTCGCAACCGGACATCGCACGGCTGACCTGGTTTGCCGGCCACGGTCCACCGCATCTACCTCAAGGGGGATCCAATGTTCTTGCACCCAGCCCACCGCCCTCTCATGCCTGCGTCCGCCGCGGTTCTCCTTTCATTCTTGATGGTTGCATGTTCGGCGGGCGAAGCTCCTTACGCCTTGTCGACAAGCACAGCTGAAGTATGCCCCACCTGCCCGCCCCCCGTGGTTATCACGGTCCAACCCACCCCCACGGTTACATCGGAGCCCTCACCCACTGCGACGGCCGCTCCCACCGTGGTCGCGTTTCCAACAAGGGCTCCTCTCTATCGCGTTCAGAAGTGCGTCATCCTGAATCCTAATGGGCCGTGGACCTTTTCACGGCAGCAGCCGGTTTCCTACACCTGGTGTGTGTTGAACATCAAGTTTGGCCAGGACGGCTTCATGATGGTGGATGTCTATTTCAGCGGGAACGCGGGAGATTCCGAGACGATCATTA
>DATEAT010000087.1:0-4599 GCA_035288225.1 Anaerolineales bacterium
TGGGATGCGCGAGCTACACGCGCTTCTTGCGTCCCGCCTTCACCGCGGCAGGCATCACGGATGACCCAGCGGAGGACTGCTAACCCTGCGTGTGCGGTACCCAGAGCCCGGTCTGGTCGTCACTTGGGGTCTACTCCAACTGCTTGCGGATGAACCCTCATCCTGCCTCACCCCCTGCCCCTTGTGCAAAAGCCTTGTGGGCCTCTCCTAAGTGCGATGCATCTCCAGCGTGTCATTGCGAGGAGCCTTGGTCGCGAAGCGACGCAAGGCGACGAGGCAATCTTGGAGCCTCGCAAGTCAACCCACTCTGCGCTGCAGCTTCGGTATCAACGTGTAGGGGAACGCCATGGCGTGCCCCAACGGTCGTGAGGGAATGCGGCCGGTCATGGGAGCGGCTCATGGTGAGATTCAACGGGGGCCGGAGGTCATAACGGAGGCGGGGGCCCTTGGCCCCCGCCTCTTTGGAATTCATTCCCCTCCCCCGGCCTCACACCCTTGCAGTGTTGCCCGGGCTCGCCGGGGGAGGGGTTGGGGGTAGGGGTTCTGAAGACGGTAGTTCTTCATACGCGGAATGCGCGAAGCGAGCGTCCTCACTCGACGCGCATCACCAGACCTTTGAGGTAGGCGCCTTCGGGGAAACTCAATCGAACGGGATGGTCTTCGGGCTGACCCAGCCGGCCGATGATCACCGCCTGGCGCCCCGCATCTTCCGCCGCGCCAAACATGACCTTCTGGAATAGATCGGCCGAGACCAAACCCGAGCACGAGAAGCTGACCACGCACCCGCCCGGGCGGACGAGGCGAAGGGCCAGCCAGTTGATGTCCTTGTAAGCGCGCGTCGCGCGCATCACGTCCGCCGCCGATTGAGCGAACTTGGGCGGGTCGAGAATGACCATGTCAAACGTCTCGTCCGCATCACGCATCCGCCGCAGGAAGTGAAAGACATCCTCCTCGACGAAGCTCGCCTCACTGCCCGCGAGGCCATTCAATTCGTAGTTGCGCCGCGCGAGGCGCAACGCCTCGCCCGACGAATCGACGTTAACCACCTCGCGCGCCCCGCCCACGAGGGCTGCCACGCCAAAGGACCCGCTGTAGGCGAACGCGTTCAACACTCGGCCGCCGCGTGCGTAGCGGGCGGCCAGGTCCCGCACGACGCGGCGGCTGTCGCGTTGGTCGAGGTAGAACCCCGTTTTGTGGCCGCCGCGCACGTCCACCGCGAAGCGCCATTCGCCCTCGCGGATGACAATTTCCTGCGGCGGCTCCTCGCCTGCGCGCAGACCCACCCGCTGCGGCAGTCCCTCTTTTGCGCGCACCTCGGCGTCCGAGCGCTCGTACACGCCGCGCACGCCCGGCAGCCGTGCAGCGAACTCAACGACCGCCTCCAGCCAGCGCTCGGTACCCGCAGAGAGCGATTGCACCACGACCCACGCACCATACCGATCGAGAATCAGGCCAGGCAGCCCATCGTTCTCGGCATGCACCAGGCGCATGGCATCGGCGGATGCCGCCAACCCCGATCGGGCTTCAACGGCGCGCGACAGCCGCCGTTCAAAGAAACCGCTGTCGATTTCTTCCTCGGCGGACCAAGTCCACAAACGCACGCGGATTTGCGAGGCGGGGCTGAATGCGCCGCGCGCAAGCCAGGCGCCGTCGTGCGCCAGCACCTCCACTGTCGCGCCCGGCTCAGGCTCGCCGCGCAACTCGCGCACGGCACCCGAAAAGACCCACGGGTGGTGTTGGCGGACGGACTTCTCCCGCCCGGGCTTTAGGATGACGGCCGCGTTGGTCATTGGACTGATGATGGGAAGCAGGTCGATATGGCGAAAGCCGTGCTCGTTCAGCTCAGCACGCCGATCTCGCGGCCGGCGCGGATGATCACATCCATCGCCTTCCCGATATCGGCCTTCTCGTGCGCCGCAGTGACCGTCGCCCGCAGCCGCGCCAGCCCCTCCGGCACGGCCGGGGAGACCACTGGCAGGACGAAGGTGTCCTTCATTTGGCAGGCGCGCGTCATCTCGAAGGCCCGTTCGTCGGTGCCGCATACCACGGGAACGATGGCTGTCTCGCTGGCCAGCGTGTCGAAGCCCGCGCCACGCAAGCCGCCCAGGAAGAGTTCGGTGTTCTCGCGCAGGCGGGCAATGCGCTCCGGCTCGTCGAGGATCACGCGGAAGGCTTCCAGCGCGGCCGCAGCCTGTGCGGGCGGCAGCGCCGCCGAAAAGATGTAAGCGCGCGAGGCATGCCGCAGGTAGCCGACAAGATCCTTGGGCCCGGCCACGTAGCCGCCCACCGAGGGAATGGTCTTCGAGAGCGTGCCCATCTTGATGTCGACCACGTCGCCCAGGCCGAAGTGTTCTTCGATGCCGCGCCCCTGCGCTCCCAGGACGCCCAGCGAGTGCGCTTCGTCCACCATCAGCCAGGCCTTGTGCTTGCGGCACAACTCGACCACCGCCGGCAAGTCGATAATGTCGCCGTCCATGCTGAAGACCGCATCCACGATGACCAGCTTGCCCACCGCACTTCCTGCGCGCACCAAGAGGCGCTCCAGGTCCTGCATGTCGTTGTGCCGGAAGCGCCAGAACTCGGCGCCCGAAAGCAGACAGCCGTCGACGATCGAGGCATGGTTAAGCTTGTCGCAGATCACAACGTCGTGCCGGCCGACCAGCGTCGAAACCACCGACAGGTTGGTGGCATAGCCCGAGGAGTAGGTGATGGCCGCCTGCGCGTGCTTGAACTCCGCAATCATCTCTTCCAGTTCGCCATGCAGCGTGAGGGTCCCGGCCAGCAAGCGCACCCCGTGCGTGCCGGTGCCGTACTTCTCCACGGCGGCCCGCGCCGCGGCGCCGATGCGCGGGTGGCCCAAGAGGCCCAGATAGCTGTAGGAGGCGTACATACCCATCTCGCGGCTGTCGACCAGCACGCGCGCCCCGCCTCGCAATTCGGTTATCGGGCGGTTGTAGAAGTAGAGGTTGGCCGCCTGCAACCCGGCGACGCGTTCCCCCAAGATCTGGATGCGCTTCGAAATGGAGTCATCGAAGTGATTGGGCATGAAGTCTCCCCTTTGGAATAGTATCGTCACCAAATACCAAGAACCATACCGACGGGCAAGGCCGAAGCCTAACCGCGCCCCCGGCTGGCCAATTTGCGCAAACCGGCCTCATCCAGCGTCGGGACTCCGAGCGCCTTGGCTTTCTCGAGCTTCGAACCCGGAGCTTCTCCCACAACGAGATAGCTCGTGTTCTTCGAAATCGACTCGGCCACCTTGCCGCCGTTCTCGACGATCAGGGCCTTGGCGGCTTCGCGTGAGAGCGAGGGCAGCGTGCCGGTCACCACGAAGGTCAACCCTTCGAGCCTGCCGCTGGATGCACGCACCTCGGCCGTTGGCCAGACCTCGGCTTTCTTGAGCTTCTCGAGCACGCGCCGGTTCGGCTTGCGCGCGAACCAGTCCACCACGGCCTCGGCAATGTTCGGCCCGATCCCGGCGACGCGCTGTAAGTCGTAGTCCGTCGCGGACTGCAATCGGTCCAGAGTGCCGAAGTGCGCAGCCAGATCCGCGGCCACCACCTCGCCCACGCCGCGCATGCCCAGCGCTCCGATCAGCCGGGCCAGCGGCTGGCGGCGCGAAGCGGCAATCGCACCAATGAGATTCTGCGCCTTCTTTTCGGCGAAGCCCTCCAACGTGAGCAGCTTCTCGGCCCTCAAGTTGTACAGGTCGCCCACATCGTGCACGAGCTTGGCCGTCACCAATTGCTCGACAATGCGAATGCCCAGCCCCTCGATGTCCATCGCCCCCCGCGAAGCGAAGTGCTCCAGATTGCGGATGAGTTGCTCCGGGCAGGAGGCATTCACGCAGTAGTAGGCCACCTCGCCTTCCAGGCGCTCGACCGCCTCGCCGCACGAGGGACAAACCCGCGGCGGCTTGTAGCGGCGTTCATTTCCCGTGCGCACCTCGACGATCGGGCCGATGACGTATGGGATGACGTCTCCGGCGCGCTTGATCATCACCCGGTCGCCCAGGCGGATATCGCGCTCGGCGATGAAATCGAAGTTATGCAACGTGGCCTTCGACACCGTCACGCCGCTGACCTCCACCGGCTCGAGGATCGCGTAGGGCGTAAGCACGCCGGTGCGCCCTACGTTGACCCCGATGTCGTTGAGGCGCGTGGAGACCTCGCGCGCGGGGAATTTGTAGGCGATCGCCCCGCGCGGATCCTTGCCTACCACGCCCAGGCGCGACGCCAGCTCGAGATCATCCAGCTTGATGACCAGCCCGTCGGCCTCAAATGGAAGGGTATCCCGCTCGGCAGCCGCGCGCTCGTACGCCTTCAGGGCCTCCTCGAGGCCTGCGCAGCGCGCGACGCGATCGGAGACGGGGAAACCCAATTCGCGCAGAAAGGTCAGCGTTTGCCACTGCGTGGCCGGCGCGGCTGCGCCCTCGATCGCCACGATCGCGTAGCACAAAAGGTCGAGCGGGCGCGCCGCGGTCAGCCGTGGATCGAGTTGCCGCAGCGCGCCGGAGGCCGCGTTGCGCGGGTTGACGAACACCTTCTCGCCGGCCGCCGCCTGGCGCGCATTGAGCGCCTCAAATTCCTTGAGCGGATA
>DATEAT010000088.1:0-14695 GCA_035288225.1 Anaerolineales bacterium
CCCCCGCAGCAACCAGCGGCACGAAGCGACGCCCGCCGGCCCAAAGGCGCCCTCCGGCAACCGAGCCTACTCCTTGTTCGTGTCCCACGCGCGTTTCTCCATTCGGTAGTGTGTGCCGATCGCCAGGAGGCCGCCAAACGAGCTCGCCTTTCTGGGCTGAGCCTCGAGGCGGAGCAGCGCAGTGGACCAATTCATCCGATAGACCTGGATGTGGCCGTACCCGCCCCCGTCGAAATCTTCGACCAGGACCCCACGACGAACCAAAATCGCCTCCAGGTCGGAGCGCGGAAGAGTCAGGAGGCCAGAGTACAAGGCACTTTCATTCCCCTCCGCAAGATACTCCCTCATGTGTCCGTCGAGAACGAACACGTCGGGAGCGAATTCCGCCATCGCCACCTCGAGCGAGCTGCCCGGAGCGTACCTGCGGTAGTAGACAAGCTGCTCCCAGGAAAAGTACGCGTGGTCTCGCAATCCAAACCAGTACGTTTGAGACCCCATGAGAGAATCGCCCGGCTGAACGACCGTGTTGATTCGTGACTGCACTTCGCGGTAGACGCGGTACTGGTCTGTTCGGAGCGGCATAATGTAGAGCACAACCGACGCGGCGAGCGCGAGGCCTGCCAGGGCCAGGCTGAGCCGACGATGCCATTGGCCTTCGCGCGCAGCCCGGAACTCCTCAATCAGGAACCCGGCCAAGAGCAGGTCGATCGAGGGCGTCGCGAGAATGGCGTAATAGAAGAACTTGTTGCGGACCAGCAAAGCATGGCTGAGGATCATGCTCAGCCCGAGCACCAGGAGATACCTGCTCGCCTTGGTCCGGCTAAACGACAAGCGAACGATACTGAAGAGGACGGCTAGAACGCCGAACAAATAGGCAAAGAACAGCAGCCCGATTTCGTCGACCAGGCCCATCAGGATAACCGAAAAGTCGCCTGAGGCGATGGGCGGCATATGGGTCGGCCCATACACCAGGCGGGTCAGCGCCGCGTAGGTGGCCGGATAAGGCACAACGTGCAAGACGAGGTAGAGCGCCAGGCCGCAAGTGCCGCCCGCGACCACACCCCATACCCTGCGGTCCTTTAGAAGCGCGCGTCCGTCCTCGAGTAGTAACAAGGCCACGAGTGGCGGGACAAATACCGCGCTCATAGGATGAATCTCAAATGCCAATCCCACCAGCAACCCTGCCAGGACCCCGGGCCAGAAACGATGGGCATGGATTCGCAAGCTGATCGCTATTGCTCCATATCCGCAGGCCGCGGCCATGACATCGTAGCGAGCCATGTGGGCCGAGTATAGAAACCCCTGCGAGATTAGGAGTAGGGCCGCGCCAAGGGCTCCCAGTTTGCGTCCGCCGATCGACGATCCAATCGAGTAGATCGCGGCACCCAGAAGGAGACCGAACACCAGAGACTGCGCGCGCAGCCCGACCAGGTTCGGCGTGCCGGTCAGCCGAATAACTAGCGATTGGAGCCACACCGGGAGCCACTGGAAGTAAGTCCAATAGCCTGGGTATCGGTCGAACACGCCCGCGTCCAGGGCGCCGAAAGCCTTTTGCGTCGTGATCAGCCCCCAACTCCGGCTGGCATACCAGGCTTCGTCCACGAACGGTGCGGGGAACCGCATCAGCCCCCAGGCGTGGAAGGCGATGAGCAAGACCAAGCCGAAGGCCGGAACGAGGTATCCGGCGGCGGGCAGGTGAACTCTTCGTGGGCCCGCGGTGCTCACAGCGGCTCTCCCACCACCGGCGAGCGCGCAGTCACGAACATGATGTCGCCGAGATCAACGTAGAAGTGCGTTCGCTCAATCCATCGGCGCCGGGAGGAGCCCTCCGGAAAGAGCCTCGAGGATGATGCCGATCCTATCATTCGAAAGACCGCGAAACTCAGCGACCGCTCGTAGCCTGCGGTGGCGCTGGAAATCACTTTGAGGCCAGCTTGCCGCAAGGCAGTCCGGATTCCTTTTCGCGTGAAGTAAGTCAAATGGCTTGGAGGTGTGAGCAATCTCCAGCGTCGGCCCATCAGCCTCGCGGCGAGGCTGCCAAGATCCCCTGTGGTCAGCGCCAAGTGCCCACCCGGGCGAAGCAACTGGCCCATTCGCTGAAGGTAGTCTCTCGGCCGGTCGACATGCTCGATCACGTCCCACGCCACAACCCAGTCGTACCCACCGAACTCCAATGGCGCTGACAAAAGGTCTCCACAAGTCACCCGGGGCCCGTGACGACCGCGAGCATCATTGATTGCGGCTTCGGAAACGTCAATGCCTTCGACATCCCAATGCTTCTGGGCCACGTCCATAAAGAATCCATACGCACAGCCCACTTCCAGAAGGCGGCCGTGAGGACCATGAGGTATCATCGCCTGCGCAAATCGCTCGAAGTTACTCTTGATTATTGATTCATCTCGGGGATAGTCTTCATAGTCTCCGCCGCGAAAGTAGGAGCCCTGGTAGTAGGCGCGAGCACGTGCCGTGTCCATCTGGGCATCGGTTGTGGCCGAGCCGCAGTGTGCGCATCGTACGAGATCGAACCCACGAATTCGCAGGTAGGGCTCGGTGCGAACGGAGCCGCAAGCGCGGCAGGCCAGCGGTTTCACCTCAGGCCGTCTCGCTTCCCCGAGTCCCTCAGGCCCCGCCACAGGCGCAGCAGGTTGGCGAGCACATCTGGCACCCGTCGAAAGAGGGACCGGTTCGAAGGGGCTCTCAGTTCGCGGGCATCCGTCGGCAGTTCGATCTTGGAAACGCCGGCTCGCTGCGCCCGAAGGACCAGCTCGGTATCGAACACGAAGCCGGAGCTTCGGCAGACCTCCACGATCGGGGCGAGGGCTGCGCGGTGAAACGCCTTCATGCCGTGCGTGTCAGTCCCGTCGAAACCCCACAGCCATCGCAGCATGAGGTTGTACGTGCGCGTGATCGTTCTGCGCAAAGCAGGCCGCTCGTCATGCGCGCCGGGAGCCGATTTGGAGCCGATGACCATTTCGCGTGTCTGAAGGGCGGCTAGCGCAATGTCCACGAACTCCAGGCTCCAGAATTCGACGTTGAAGACGATCACCACGTCGTTTCGCGCTTGGAGGATTCCGTGCCGGAGTGCAAGCCCGTAATCCCCCTCGGGGAGAGTCAATACTCGCACTCCCGGCACCCGTTTCGCAAGATCTTGACCGAGTCTTAGCGTCCGGTCGGTGCTCCCATTCTCGACAATAAGCAATTCAAAAGGGCGCCCCAGCCGAGCCAGCCCGGCCGCCATCGCCGTCACCTGCGATTCGAGAATGGCCTCTTCGTTGTGAACCGGCACGACTACAGACAGCGAGTTGACCGGATGGGTCATCGTTTCATTCCTTTCCCTCGTCGTGGAGTGCGGCTGCCAGCCATCCGCCTATCGGCAGGTGAGTTCGTAGAGGTCAACCCAGCCGCCTGCGCGCACGACCCGGCCGCAGACCGGGACAAACTCGTAAAGGAAGTAGTCCCTCGCCGAGCGGTGCAGCCCGCGCGGATCGTGCTCTTGCACGAAGAAGTCGCTATCGTGCGAGAACAGAAGATGGCTGATACCCGCCTGCTGGAGCTCCGCGACGAGTGCCGCCGGGGCCGGGCGGCCCGCAGCAATGCGCACCCACTGTGATTGATCTGTATCCGGCAGGCACCGCTCGTCGCAATAGTACCCCTGCCCGTCCCACATCATCAGCACTTTGGCATCGGGCGACAATTGTTGCGTCAGGTACTGGATCACCGCGAAATCCGAAACACGTCGCTCAAGGAACTGGCTCTTGGCTTCGGCACCAAACACAACCGGCAGCGGGCGCGCGTACCACACCAGAAAGCAGCTCCAGAACAACGCAACGCTCACCGGAAGCGCCAACAACGCGATGCCTGCCGGGCTCACCCACCGGCGAGTACGTGCCCATTCTGCGGCCTTGAGTATGACCCCTGCAGCGCACACACCCAGGGGGGCAAACAGTGGAAGCAAGAAACGGGTCTGCTGCGATCCCGCCGACCAGAGTAGAAACCCGCCCGCTGCGAACACAGCGATCGAATCTGCGCCTCGCGTCCGCCGTCCAATTGGGTAAAGCAGCGCGAGGACGAACAGCACATTCGGAACCTCAAGCGCGCGCATGAACGTCCCGAAGCTACTCGACCGGACGAAGAGGTTCCACGGCAACATCAGATAGTCGAGCGGGGAATGCCCCGTGCCGAAGCTGCCGAGATAGTCCGTCAGAAGCCTCAGCCTCGCCTCACCCCAGCCTGCGCCACCGAAGTAGAACGGGAACACTGGGTTTCCCGCCATGACCCAGTTCTTTAGGTACCAGGGGGAGGCGACTGCGACGGCGACGGCGAAGAATAGAGCCGCCGACTTCACTGCATCTCGCCAGGGCTGCCCTCTGAGCTTCCAGACCAGCCACACCCCTCCAAGGGCGATTCCACTCAACCCAAGGTATTTGCATCCGGCGGCAAGCCCAGCGAAGAGCCCTGCCAAAATCAGACTCGATCTCTGGCGGTCTTCTTCCCAGCGCAACAGGCAAATCAGCATCAACGTCTGATAGAGGGCCCACGCCATATCGGCATAGGCCAGGCTTGCCCAGAAAGAGAAGAGCGGCACACCGGCCATCAACGCGAGGCTGATCCACCCGGCCGCGGAGCCGAGTGATCTTCGGCCAAGCGCGAAGGTGGAGAAAACCAACAGCACAGCGAAGGCCGTGTGCACCAACTTTGCGAAAGACTCGCTGCCGAGCGAGAGGCCGAGACCGAAGAGCATCTCGACCGTGAACGGCCCGTTGGCCTGCCAGTTATCGGGCAAGAAGAGCACTCGCCCGGCCTCGAGGAATAGTCGCGGGCCCTGCAAGTGATACATCAGCCCGTCATAGTCCCAGGGCGGAGCAAGCGCCTGGAGAATCGCCATGCCGAGGAGCATCAGCCAGGCGAGCGCGACCAGGCGTTCAGTTGGCCTAAGGTTGCGCCACCGTTCGCCGAGGCCCGCCGTGCCGAGCAGCGCTTGCTCCGCAGCGGCCAGAATCTCGCGACGCGCCCAAAACCCGAGCGTCACGACCCAGCCCACCATTGCCCACCATGTGAACAATCCAAGCAGACCGAGCGCGAATATGCCGTAGGCGACGATGGCCAGGCCGAGACCCAGCGAGAACAGAACACCCTCGAGGTTTGTGCCTTGCAGGGGCAGGAGGACGCGCATTATCCGTAGACCTGCACCGAGAGCGATGAGCGCTGTGACGCACAGCAACGCCAGGGCGAAAGCCGAATCGTACAGTGCACGCCACCCGGCAACGTCCAGCCCCCTCTCGGGCAGAACCGTGCGAGCCGCCAGAAGAGTGGCGGCGATCATGGCGAGCGCCAAGAACCTCTGCCGAGGTCCAACCTGCTTGGGGATGTGAGTTCTCGAATTCATCGCCTCGCCAAGCCCAGCCTAACGAAGTGCACTCTCGATTCTCCGTGGTGATGCAACTTGTCGGCCACGTTGCATTGCGCCTACCCCATCCACAACCAGATGGCAAAGCCGCCCGACATGAACAGCAGACCAGCCCAGCCGACGTATAGCAGGAGACGATTGACCCAGACGTTCTTGCCTGCCTCCCCCAGGACGAAGAAGGCCGGGAAAAGGGCCAAGACGTAGCGAACCATCCCGACCAATGGTTCTGAGCCTCCCTGGCGCGTCAGGTAGAGCATCAGGAAGCAGAGATAGTAAACGGAGTAGAGGCGAGGCAGCCGGCGCCACACAGGCACGGCGAGCAACGCGAACGCGAGCAGGAAGATCAAATCGAGCACGTCGGTGATGAACGCGCCACCGCTCAGTATCAACCGAAGTGAGGCGATCAGATTCGCCCCCGGAAAGACGAACCCTCCTCCAAACCGTGCAGCCTGCACCTGAAACGGTGCCCACGGCACAAGACCGAGCCCAAGCCAAACATAAAGCGGGAAGAGCGCCGCCATCGCAAGCGTAATAGTCGGCGCTGCCCACGCGACGGCCCGCCGATCCTGCCGCCAAGCATCCCAGGCCGAATAGCTAAGCGGAATGAGGATGAGCATGGCTGGCAGCCGGGTCAGGCAGGCGAGGCCGCCCCACACGCCGGCGAAGATCCAATTCCGGCGGCGTGCAGCCCATAAAGCCAGAACCACCGCTAGCATGAAGAGCGACTCGGTGTACGCCGCCATGAAGAAGAACGCCGTGGGGAAGAACGCCAGATACATTGTCGCCCGGCGCGCAGCCTGTCGGTCGCCGGTCTCCTCCTCGGCAAGCCTCAAGAAGGCAAAGAGCGCGCCGATGTATGCTGCGTTCGAGATGAGCAAGCCGGCCAGGAGAGTGTTACCGCCAACCAATGGCGCGAGAGCACGCATCGCCCAGGGCAGCAAGGGCGGCACGAAGAGGGCGATGTCGAAAGCGTCATATCCGCGCTCGGCGATTGCCTGATAGTGGAGGGTATCCCACCGCTGCCAAGGATTAAGCCAGGGGTTGGCTTCCGGCGTCACGCCGAGATAGGGGCGCAGTGCAGCATCCGGCGGCAGCGGGTTGGGGTAAAGCGTTCGCACCGCCCACATCCAAACCGTCAGGCCGATGCGCACGAACAGGAACAACCCGAGCACGAAGGCCATCGGGCTGCGCAGCCAGCCAGGTTCGCTGCGCCTCTTTGGGATGTCGGGGAGCTGTGTCTCGGGCAACGCGCCATCCGCTGCAGCTTTACGGATCGCTCGCCGAACCTGGTCAATTTTGCCAGCGGGCGTCTACGGCTGAGGAGTGTACGGCAGGCTTCGGCCGATTGTCAAACGCAGTGCGGAATCGCCAACCGCGCCGCAACGTGAGCGGCGGTGCACATCCTTACGCTATTGCGAGAGGCGCAACCCATGGAGACCGGCTTCCACAATAGGATGGCCAAGCGCATGAGCCGACGATGACCCACGATCAACGTTTCGCCAATGCAGCATACGTGCGAATGCACAACCGCCACGGGCAAGCGTAGTGCGTGCTGTGCCCTCTTCCGGATCGCCCCGCAGCGTGTGTGCGCCTAGGCAAGCCGCGCGTTGATGTCGCGCAGCGTCTGCTCGGCCGGGCGCATTTGTGCCGGGGTCAGGCGCGCCAGCGGCGTCGTGCCGAGCCCGGAAATCTCCACGAAGGTCGGCTGCGTCGGGTTGACATAGATCAGCCCGGTGACGAAGGTGCCCTGCGTGCGAGACTCCTCGATCAACGTGAGCGCCGCCAAGCGCGAAGTGGGGTCGTGATCGACTTCGATCTTTTTCAGGCGCAGGCTCGAGCCGTCGGCGAAGGCCACCGAGGTAATCTCGCCCGGCTCGTAGCTCACCACGATCTCGTCCCGCTCCGGCACGTACGTCAGGTCGTGCAGCGGCTCCTCATGTTCACGGCCCCAGGCGTAACTCTTGGGCGACTCGTCTTTGTTGTTAAAGGTCACGCACGGGCTGATCACATCCAGCACCGCCGTCCCCTTGTGCGCCAGGGCCGCCTTGAGCAGCGTCGAGAGCTGGCGCGGGTCGCCGGCAAACGAACGCGCCACGAAGCTCGCCCCGCCGACCAACGCTTCCAAACAGATGTCGATCGGCGGCAGTCTGTTCTGGAGCCCTTTCTTCAGCTCCAGTCCCTGATCGGCGGTGGCCGAGAACTGGCCCTTGGTGAGGCCGTACACTCCGTTGTTGGCCACGATGTAGACCATCGGCACGTTGCGCCGCACCAGGTGTTTGAATTGCCCCATCCCGATGTTGGCCGTATCGCCATCGCCGCTCATGCCGATTGCCCTCATCGTATGGTTGGCGAGAATGGCACCGGTCGCGGCCGAGGGCATGCGCCCGTGCAGCCCGTTGAACCCATGCGCCCGGTTCATGAAGTAGGCCGGCGCTTTGCTCGAGCAGCCGATGCCGCTGACCTTGATCAGCTGCTCGGGCGGGATCGAGAGCTCGAAACACACTGCGACAATCTGGCTGACAATCGAATTGTGGCCGCAGCCCTGGCACAAGGTTGTCTCCAGGCCGCGGTAGTCGGTCTTCTCCAGACCGATCAGGTTCGTCGTGACCTTCTTGGGTGCTGTCACCACCGTCATGACGCACTCTCCTTCTCTCCGCGCACGGCCTGGACCACGCGTTGCGCCGTCAACGGCAACCCGTCGTTGTGAGCCAGCGAACGCATCGCGCCGGCATGCTCGGCGAAATCGATCTTGAGCAGGCTGTGCATCTGCCCGTCGCTATTCAACTCAACCACCCAGTTCACCGGGTGCTCCGCCAGGAAGGTGCCTACCTCATCGGCGAATGGAATAGCGCGCAGCCGCAGGTAGTCACTCGGCGTGCCTTGCTCGGCCAGGATGTGCCGCGCCTCATGGATCGCCGGGTCGGTCGACCCGAAGGCCACCAATCCGATGCGGGCACCGCTCATGCGTTCCACCACAGGCGGCGGAACAAGCCCCTTGGCGGTCTGGTACTTGCGCGCCAGGCGCGCCATGTTGGCTTCCCACACCTGCGGATCCTCGCTATACACCGCGTTCTCGTCGTGCCCCGTGCCGCGGGTGAAGTACGCCGCGCGCGGGTGCACTGTCCCGGGCAGCGTGCGCCAGCCGATTCCGTCCCCGTCGACGTCTTTGTAGCGGGCAAACCCGCCCAGCCGCGTCAAGTCCTCGGCGCTCAGCACTTTGCCTCGATCCATCGGCTGGTCGGGGTAGCGGAACTCAGGAACGCGCCACAGATTCATGCCCAGGTCGAGATCGCTCAGCACGAAGATCGGCGCCTGCAATCGTTCCGCCAGATCGAATGCCCGCCAGCCGAATTCGAAGCACTCACTCGGCCCTGGCAGGAGCACCACTTGTCGTCCGTCGCCGTGGCCGATGAAATGCGCAAACAGGAGATCGCCCTGGGAGACGCGCGTCGGCAGCCCGGTCGAGGGACCCATGCGCTGCACATCCCAGATGACCACCGGCACCTCGGCAAAATGCGCCAGGCCGGAGAACTCCGCCATCAACGAAAGGCCCGGCCCCGAAGTGGAGGTCATCGAACGCGCGCCCATCCACCCTGCCCCAATCGCCATGCCCAGCGCGCCCAGCTCATCCTCCGACTGGACGATGAGGAAGTGGTTCTCGCCGGTAGCCGGGTCGCGGCGCAACTGCGGCAGGTATTCCTGAAGGCCTTCCGCTAGCGATGAGGCGGGTGTGATCGGGTACCACGCTGCAAACGACACGCCGCCATAGATCGCGCCCAGCGCCGCAGCGGTGTTGCCGTCCACCAGGATCATCCCCGCCGCGGCCGGCATGCGCTCGACGCGGAAGTCGTCGGTCTTGGTCAGGTTCTCCGCCGCATGCTTGTGCGCCGCCTGAACCACACCAAAATTGAGCGCCACCGCCTTGGGCTTGCCACGGAAGTGCGCCGCCAACGCGCTTTCGACTTCGCTCAACTCGATCCCCAGCAGCCAGGCCACCCCGCCCACGTACGCCATATTGGCGACGTACGGTCGCAGCGAGGCCTCGGCCCCCGACTCGCGCGCCAAGCGCGTGGCCGGGATCGCGTAGTAGTGCACGTCACTGCGCAGTTTCTCGAAGGCCAGGTCGTCCGCATACAGGCAAACCCCGCCCGGGGCGAGCCCTTTCAAATCCTCGATCACCGTTGTGCGGTTCATCGCGATCAGGATTTCCGATAGGTCCGTGCGCGCCATGAAGCCCGCGGCATTCGCCCGAATGGTGAACCATGTCGGCAGCCCCTGAATGTTGGAGGGGAACAGGTTCTTGCCCGAGACCGGAATGCCCATCGTGAACAGCGAACGCAGGATCACGCCGTTGGCCGTCTGGCTGCCCGATCCGTTGACCGTGGCCACGACAATCGAAAAATCGTTGACCTTGTGTGTCACTCCGCTCTTCTCCGCCACAGCGGGCTGAGATTGAACACTCATGGACCCTTCTCCTTAGGAATGGGAGACCGAGGAACGAATGGCGGCCTCCTGTCCCTCTGCTTCACGGTGACGCAGTAGACGGGTGTGGTCGAGCAGCGCGGTCTCCGCCGCCGCAAAATCGCCGCGACGGATGGCCTGCACGATGCGCTCGTGGTAATCCCACACCTTCTGCAGGTAAGCCAAGTCGGCGTACAGGCTGAGCCCCACCGCCTCGTACGTATCCCAGTAGGCCTGCAGCAGGCCGATCACGAAGGGATTGCCCAGCCGCGAGTAGATCGTGAGATGTAGCTGGCGATGCTCCTCATGCGGGATGCGCACCGGGTGGGTGGCCAGCTTCTCTCGGGCACGCGCGATCAACTCCTCGAGGCGTGCATGGTCCTCCGCCACGAGCAGCGCCGCGGCCTCATGCAGGAACGACATCTCCACCTTGATGCGCAGATCCCCGTACAGGTCGAACAGTGAAGCATCGGTGGAGACCGCGTAGTTGAGGCTTTCGCGCACGGCCGGGGCAAAGCTATAGCCTGCGCGGCGGATGCCGGTATGCGGCCGCACCTCGACGAGCCCGAGGCAGCGCGCCACTTCCATCTGCTCTCGCAGCTTGCCTTTGCTGAGGCCGAGTCTTCCGCTCAGCACCTCCAGCGACGGCAGGTGCTCGCCTGGAGTGCTGCACGAGGCCAGGAAACGCACAAACTCGTTCATCGTTGCCCTCAGAATCCGTCTCTATATCGAATTCATCGGATTAATCTTACTATATTGTAGAAGGACGGCTGGAAATTGTCAACATCGCGTCGCGTGCGTGGGTTTCGGCTTCTTCTAGGCTGTCTCGGGGACTTGGCTACTGACGGATCAGTGCCGAAAGCTCGACCAGTGACTTTGCCAGATGCGTGCCGTGCCAGAACAACAGCCTGCCGTCGACCGGGATGATACGTGGCTCGGTTTGCCCTCGTGCGGAGAAGATGCGGGCGAGCAACGCCTGGTCTGCCTCACCAAACGAGTAAGGCTCGTTCGGCACGAGAATCACCTCGGGCTGCGCCGCGGCGATTTCGTCTGGCGTCACTCGCGGGTAGCGGTCATCGCGCCCAGCCGCCACCTCGGCGGCCGCCTCGTTCCACTCCGCTTCGAGTGGATAGCGCCGGCGCCGGTCCTCGAACACGTTGATCCCGCCGCACGCGGCCAGCACGTCGCTGGCGTAGGTCTCGCCACAGAACGTCATCCACCAGCGCGGGTCGTCGCGCGACGTTTCACGCCAGACCGGGCAGAACACCCGGCGCGAGCCCTCGCTGTTCGCGGCCCGCGCCCACTCCACGGAGCGCACCAGCCAATCGATTTGCATCGCCATCTGCCGCGAACCGAAGACCGCCGCCAGCACGTGCAGATCGGTCAGCGCCTGCTCGACTGAGCGCGGGAATGTGAGCCATACTGCCACACCTCGTTCTTGAAGTGCGATGACGGGCGCCTCACCGTTCTCTTCCTGGTTGGCAATCACGAGCTCCGGCGCAAGCGCCACGATCTTCTCCACGTCGGGGTTCTTCGTCCCGCCCACGTGCGGTAAACGCGCTGTGCCCTCGACAGGTAAGACGCAGAAGTCGGTCACGCCAACGACTTTCCCGCCCAGGCCGAGATCGAACAGGCTCTCGGTCATCGAGGGAACGAGCGACACGATTCGTTCAGGCGCCGTCCCGGCGAGAGGGAAGGTGTTCATCGAGTCCATGCCGTTCCCAGGGTAACGATCGGCGCGGGCTCTCCCCACACCTCCACCTGGCCCTGCGGTCCGAGCGCGAGCGCGGCATGCTCGCCAAGGCCCAGGCGGTAAAGCGTGGGACGATTGAGGATGGCCAGGCAGGCCATCCCTGCAGCATGGTGCGATTGAATGACGGCTTGGCGCAGCCAGCCGCATCCGGCCGCAAGTTCTTCGGCTTCGATCACTTCGCCCAGTGCCTCGCTGCTCCGCCCCTCAGAAAGGACCACCGCGCCGTCCTCCAGCGCCATCAGCAGGCTCTCGCCAAATCCGGATTCCTCGATCGTCTTGGCCAGCTCGGCCGCCGAACTGGTATCGGGGATGACAATCATGGCCGCTTCGCCCAGGCCCTCATCGCCGCTCGGGCTGCCAAGGATCACTATCTCTCCCGGCAGGCCGCACACTGCGCCGCACTCGGCCAACCGCGCTTCGGCCGCTTCGCGGGCTTCCGCAGAGGGGGCCAGCACCGCCAGTGGGCCCGCCTGCTGCACGAGCGCCGCGGCACGCGCCGCAATGGCGTCATCCGCTTGTCCCCCACACAGGATCAGCCAACCCCCACCCTGGGGTCGCATGAAGAAGGATTGCGTCGGGGTCATGGTCTCACATGCAAGAATGGGAGCCGCGACGTCATCCGTCGGCGTGCCGCGGCATATCGCTCGTGGCGGCGAGTGGCTCGGCCGGTGCCAGGGCCGGATCCCTATTGCCGCGTCGGCGGCCCGCCCTGCGAGCTCGGCGGCGTGCCGGGGCCCTGGCTCTTCTCGCCAGAGGTGTTGCACGTGCAGCCGCCGCCTTCATGACGGTCGCATCCGTTGCCGGATTTGGCTTCCAGCGCTTCAAGCTCATCCAGGGGCTGCAATTCGCTGCGCGCAAACTCCACCCGGCCGGTTTCTTCGCCTAGGTCCACCAGCACGCCCTCGCGCAGCGGGAACACGTCCACCACCTTGCCGTCGCCGCGCGGCGTGCGCACGCGCTTGCCGCGCTTGGGCAGCTCCGCTCGCGCCTGGACGTATTGCTCGTATTCGTAGATCAGGCAGCAGCGCAGGCGTCCGCACATGCCGGTAATCTCGCTCGGGTTGAGCGAGATGCCCTGCGCTTTGGCCATCTTGATCGAGATCGGGCTGAACTCGGTCAGGAACTTGGAGCAGCAGCGCGAGGTGAGGCCGCATGCGCCCAACCCGCCGATCAGCCGCGCCACGTCGCGCGGTCCGATCTGACGCAGCTCCACCTGGGTCTTCCCGAACCGCTGCTGCATGTCGCCGCGCAGCGATTTCAGCTCGGGCTTGTCTTCGCCTTCCACCGAGAAGAGGTAGGTCAGGTGGCTACCGTCGTATCCGTACTCGGCGGCCACAATCTTCACCCCGCGCAACGCAAGCTGAACGGCACGCTCCCGGCACACCACCAGCGCCTCCGGCTCGCGTGACTTCCACGATTGCTGCAAGAGCATGTCCTGCGCCGAGGCCGGGCGTTCGATCGATCGCCAGCCGCCCTCGGGCTGTTGTGCTTCGTTGACGAACTGCACGACTTGCCCGATTTGCCGGCCGCGGGCCGTGCTGACCAGAACGTAGTCACCCTCGTGCACGCGCTCAGTGTGCGCTGTGGCATCGAAGTGATATATCTTGCCTAGCTTGTGAAAGCGAATACCGACAATTGTCGTCATCGCGCAACCTTCGCATGTCGTCCTAAGGCAAAACCAACGGGTGTGATCGAGCCGTCCATTCCATCGCACCAAGATCGAACATCGGCCGCAACCGCCATGGGTCTACTTGACCCATAAGGTCAGCTCCTCGCCAACCTCCAACGGGTGGAAGTCATGAGCCATTGCGTAGGCCACGAATTCCCCCTCCTGCTCGGCTTCCCTGCCGACCAGAATACCCGCCGGCGGCTTGGCCGTCAATACGGCCTCCAGTTCCGCCGGCGAGACCACATTCAGCCCCGCGCGCGCGGAGCCCGGCATGAGCGAGCTGACTCTCCACGCAAAAGGTCCGCTGGCGAACTGTTCATAGATCGGCAGTCCGCCCTCCAGCACGTAGATCGGGCTGAGGGTGAGCACCGGCCCTGCGGCCTCCTGGGCGATTCTCGCACCGACGGCACGTACCGCGGTGGGTGACCATGCCTCCGGATGCAGCAGGCTGCGCACTGAAGTCACCTCACCGCGCGAAAACCACGTGGACGCCAGCGCAACCAGTATCACCCATGCGGCTCCGAGCGGCCACCTATGCCTGCCCAGGTAGACTCGCGCCGCCGAGAGCACGGTGGCCACGGCTGCAAATGGCACAAGCATGTAGAAGTACTGGAACCAACTCGGAGTGGGCGCAAGGGCGCCCCACACGAGAAAGGGGAAAAGGATGACGATGGCCGATGCCACGCGTTGCCCCTCCGCGCGAAAACGAAAGAAGCGGATGGCATCGACAGCGAGGAATATGGCCAGGCTGATGAAGAGCAGCGCACCCCGTGGCTCGAGCAGCACTTCGGCAAATACGAACTGCATCTTGCCGGTCAGGTCCATGGCCGTGGTGAACCCCATGGCCAGGCGGTAGGCCGTGTTGAGTGCGGCGTACTCGAAGTTGCCGAAGATGAAAGCGCGGGGCGCCGACCATGCCAGGGCGAAGGTTGGCACAAGTCCGAGGGCCCCGCCGAGGGCGTATTGGGCTAATGCCCGCGTGCGCCGCGCAAGGCCCTCACCCCTCGACCACAAGAGGATGATCAGCGCCAGGCCGACTGCCGCCGGGGCAAAGCTCAAGCGCGTGCCCACGGCCAACCCGGCTGCAAGACCGGCGCCGACGAGATGCCATACCGACCCATGCCGTCCGGCCGCGCGGCTGAGCGCGAGTGCGAGAAGGAACAGGGCTACGGCGGCGTCGTGATTCCACGCCCGGCCAACCGTGTAGAAGGAGAGTGGCGAGAAGGCCATGAGCACCACCGCCGAGCCCGCCATGATCATGCGCAGAAGGGCCCCGGCCTTCTCCAGTTCGCTCCACACCAGCCAGTAGACCAAGCCCAGCGAAAGGAGTGCAAAGCCGAGCGATGCTAGTCGCGCCGCCAGCAACGGAGACGTTGCAACCAAGTCGATCAGGCCGTAAAGGTAC
>DATEAT010000089.1:0-11226 GCA_035288225.1 Anaerolineales bacterium
TGCGGCGGCTGGCCAGCATGTAGACGCACGGTCGCTTGGCCATTCCCTCCCCCTCGTTCCCTCGCTCTCAACAGGTCGCCCGTTCGTCCTGGGTCCCCGCCTCCGCGGGGACGACGAGCCCGGCCGGTGCGCTTGCCTGTCGCACGAAAACGTGAAGCATCTCTGGCAATCGATCGACGACCTGCTCTGTGTTCTTGTTGGTTGCCCCGCCTCCGCGGGGACGACGAGCCTAGCCGGTGCGCTTGCCCGTGGCACGAATTCGTCCATGACACCCATTCAATATGTCTTCGGACCGTCATTCCCGCGTGCTATTGGCGGGAATCCATCTGGGTCTTCGTACGCGTGGTGAGGCATTGCGCGGGGACGCCGAGCCGGACCTGTGTCACTCCTTCGTCTGCAACACCTCCGGCCCGTCGTTGCCTGGGCTGTTGACCAGCGCGCTGACCACTCGCACCCGCAGTCTCTCGGCCGGGAAGGAGACGAGCAGCGCGGCCAACTCTTCCTCCGGCGCGCTCGGGTCGAGCCAGCGCCGCGCGCTCTCACCTTCGAGGATAACCGGCATCCGGTCGTGGAATTTGCCGATGATCGCGTTCGCCGCGCAGGTCAGGATGGTGCCGCTGCGCACCTCCTCGCCCTCCGGCGAACGCCAGGCTTCCCATAGCCCGGCAAAGGTGAACGGCTCGCCACCCGCCATCTGTATATAGAAGGGAGCCCGTGCGCCGCCCCGGCCGCGCGCCGCGCGTTCCCATTCGTAAAAGCCGTCCGCCAGGATCAGGCAGCGCCGTTTGAGGAACGCGGAGCGGAAGGCCGGCTTCTCGCGCACGGTCTCGGCCCGCGCGTTGATCAGGCGGCTGCCGATGCCAGGCTCCTTGGCCCAAGAGGGAATCAGCCCCCAGCGAACGTACTCGACCCGCGGGTGGTCGAGGCGGGTGACGATTGCGATGTTCTGAGTTGGGGCGATGTTGAATCGTGGGAGGAGCTCTTCGGGCGGAGTATCCAGGTGCAGCGCGCGTTGTAGGGCGGCCGGCCCGGAGGTGAGCGTGAATCGGCCGCACACGGCCGCCGCCTAGCCCGAGTTTCCGGCCACGGCGGCGGTCTCGAGGGGGGTTCCCTGGCCGCAGTTGGCCTCGTCGATCTGCACGGTGGTATGGGTGATGCCGAAGCGCTGCTCCAGCCGTTCGCGCAGATCGCGCAGCGTGGCCATTTGGGCGTGCGGGTCGCCGCTCTCATGCATGATATGGGCGCTTAGCGCGACGTGACTTGAACACAGGCTCCACACGTGCAGGTCGTGAACCTCGCAGACCCCGGGCGTGCCGGCCATGGCCTCGCCCACCTCGAACACCGACATGCCTTCCGGCGTCCCCTCAATCAGGATGTGCAGCGAGCTGCGCAGCACGCGCCCGGCGCCGGTGAGAATGATGACCCCGATCAACGCGCCGGCCAGCGCATCCGCCTGTTGCCAGCCGGTGAAGGCAATCACCAGCGCGGCCGCGATGACACCCACCGAGGAGATCGCATCCGAAATGGCATGCAGCGCGGCGCTGCGCACATTGAGGTCGATGCGCTGGGTGGTTCCACTGTGGGCCTTGGCCGTGAGCAGGAAGGCGACGGCCACATTCACCAGCAGGCCGATGACGGCGATCACCAACATTTCCAGGCTACGCACCTCTTGCGGCGAACGCCAGCGCTGGAAGGATTCCCAGAGGATTCCGCCGGCGACGGCCAGAAGCGTCAGGCCGTTGGCCAACGCCGCCAGCACCTCCAGCCGGTGGTAGCCGTAGGTGTGACGGTCGTCGGGAGGCAAGGCCGAGAGTCGCAGCGCCAGGTAACTCAGCGCGATGGCGAACAGGTCGAGCAGCACGTGAGCGGCATCCGAGACAAGCGCCAGGCTGCGCGTCCATAGCCCGCCCACCACCTCGGCCACGAGGATGATCGCCGTCAGGGCGAGGGCAATCAAAAACCGGCGTTGAACGCCGGGGTTGGTATGAGGTTTCACACGCGCTCCAGTTCCAAGTTCAGGCGGCTCAGCGACCCAGTTCGGCGGGCTGGGGCGGATTATACCCAACTCGATTCGCGGTAGGTCCCGAAGACTCCTCGCAGCACACCCACCACCTCCCCCAAGGTTGCATAGGCGCGCACGCTTTCCAGTATGTGCGGCATCATATTCTCGGTGCCCTGCGCGGCGATTCGCAGCCGGTCGAGCGCCTGGCCGACCCGCCCGTTGTCGCGTTCGGCGCGCACCTTGTCCAGACGGTCGACTTGGCGCTCGAGCCCCTGCGGGTCCATTTCGAGAAGCGGAATGCGCAGCGGTCTTGCATCGGCATACTCATTGATGCCCACGATAACGCGTTTGTGCTCGTCGATCTCTCGCTGGTAGCGGTAGGCCGCCTCGGCAATTGCCGTCTGGAAGAAACCGCGCTCGATGGCCGGCAGCACGCCGCCCAGATCGGCGATGCGCGCAAAGTACTCGCGTGCCTGCCGTTCCATGCGATTGGTCAGCGCTTCCACGAAGAATGAGCCGCCCAGTGGGTCTACCGTGTTGGCCACGCCGGATTCGTGGGCAAGGATTTGTTGCGTGCGGAGGGCGACGGTTGCCGCGGCTTGCGAGGGCAGCGCCAAGGCCTCGTCCATCGAATTTGTGTGCAGGCTCTGCGTGCCTCCCAGCACCGCGGCCAACGCCTGAATCGCCACGCGCACCACGTTGTTCTCCACCTGCGGCGCGGTCAGGCTGCAGCCGGCGGTCTGGGTGTGGAAGCGCAGCAGCCACGAACGCGGGTCTTGCGCGCCGAAGGTCTCGCGCATTTCGTGCGCCCAGATGCGCCGGGCCGCGCGGTACTTGGCGATCTCCTCGAAGAAGTCGTTGTGCGCATTGAAGAAGAACGACAGGCGTGGCGCAAACTCGTCCACCGCCATGCCGCGCGCCATCCCCCAGCGCACGTACTCCATGCCGTCGGCCAGGGTGAAGGCCAGCTCCTGCGCCGCGGTGGCACCCGCCTCGCGGATGTGGTAACCGGAAATCGAAATGGTGTTCCACTGCGGCACGCTGCGGCTGCCGTACTCCATCGTGTCGACCACCAGGCGCATCGACGGCTCAGGCGGGAAGATGTACTCCTTCTGTGCAATGTATTCCTTGAGGATGTCGTTCTGAATTGTCCCGCGCAATTGGTCCGGCCGCACGCCTTGTTTCTCGGCCGCCGCCAGGTACATCGCCCACACAATCGCCGCCGGCGAGTTGATGGTCATGCTGGTCGAGACCTTATCCAGCGGGATGCCGGAGAGCAGCAGCTCCATATCGCGCAGCGAGGCCACGGCCACGCCGCACTTGCCGAATTCGCCCAACGCTTCCGGTGCGTCTGTGTCGTAGCCCATCAGGGTGGGCAGGTCGAAGGCGATCGAGAGCCCCGTCTGGCCCTGTTCGAGCAGGTACTTGAAGCGCCCATTGGTCTCCTCGGCCGTGCCGAACCCGGCGAACATGCGCATCGTCCACAAGCGGCCGCGGTGCAGCGTGGGGTGGATGCCGCGGGTGTACGGGAAGCGCCCGGGCAGCCCCAGGTCGCGCGAGTAGTCGCCCTCGGCCAGGTCCAGCGGCGTGTAGAGGCGCTCGATGGGTTCGGAGGAGGTCGTCAGGAATTCCGGGGCGCGCTCGGGGGTTGTGGCCAGCGCCTGTGCCAGGTCGGTGCGCGTCCACTCCTCAAGCGCTCGGCCCAAATCGTCCAATTGTTGCGGATCGTACATCCATGCCTCCCTGCGCCGTGGGCTGCCCGGCGCGTAACGCGCGCGTGCCGCCCTGTCGCCCACACGTGGTCGTTTCATTATATCTCTGCCATTGGCGCTCCTCCATCGCAGAGAGTAGAATCAAGCTCGAATCCGGCGGCGAGCGGCCCGAACGGGGCGACCCGCGGCGCATTGGGGAGACCCGGCGATGAGCCTGGTGTGGTCAGCCAAACCCGACGAAGTGCACGCCCGCCCACGCGTGCTGGTCATCGCCGACGCGCCGGAATCCGGTGAATGGCTGGTGCGCGAGATCTTCATGCCCCATGGCCTGGCGGCCGAAGTGGCCCGCCCCGATTCGCCTCCCGCCGACGTCATCGTGGTCGACATCACCCAGCTGCAAGGAATGGCCCTGACCATGCTGCGGACTCGCCGCGATCGGGGTGACCAGTCGCCGGCCATCATCCTGGCCGCCCGCCTCAGCCCGGAAGCCGGGCGCGATCTCTTCCGCTTGGGTGTACGCGATTTCTTGCTCAAGCCCTATCGGCCGGAAGCCCTCATCGATTCAATCATGTCGGTACAACGGGATGCGATCGTCCAGCAGAGCGCGCGCCAGGCGCTGCCCAGGCTCAAGCTGGCCGCCGATCAACTGCGCAAGCAGAACGAGGAGTACCGCATCCTGCTCGAAGTTTCGCGGGTCCTGCTGCAAAGCCACGAGGTGGATGCCATCCTGCGCCAGGTGGTGGAGGCGACGGCCTTCCTCACTCACGCCGAAGACGCGAGCCTCTACCTGATCGACTCGGCCTCCAACGAGGTCTTCCTGCGAGCCAGCAAGGAGGCGCCCGAGACGCGTGCCTTGCTGCACCATCAGCTCGTCTCCGATACGTTCGTGAGCCAGGTGGTGCGCACCGGCCAGCCGCTCGTGCGCCAGCCCTCGCCCGGGGAAGGGCGCTTTCGTGTCAAGACAGCCTACATGGTGCAGGCGCTGATCAACATGCCCATCTTCATCGAAAGCCATGTGGGGGGTGTGTTGGCCATTTACAACCGCAGTGCGGGGCAGGGGTTTGGCGAGCATCAGCTCATCATCGTCCGCGCCCTGGCCCACACCGCCAGCTTGGCGCTCTCGCGCCTCAAGCCGGCTGCGCGTCCGCCACAGCCGGACGGGGCGGCGCCTGCGCCGCCCAAACCGATGGGGGCGGTGGGCGAGGTGCTTGGGCCGGAATTCCGCCAGGCGCTGCAGGTGCTCGCCACCGAGACCGATTCGCTGCTGCGCATCGCGCCGCGCTCACCCTACCGCGACAATTTGGCGCGCCTCAGCGCGGTGGTGCAGCCGCTGCTCAAGCTGATGCCCAGCGAACCCTCGGCCGCACCTGTCCCGCGCGGGTCCGAGCAGTTTTCGTTGCCGCGGGTTGTCGATGAGGCCCTCAAAGCCGTCCGGCCCGTGGCCGAACTCAGGCACATCGGCATCATTCCGCAATTGGCCGGAGAATTTCCACCGGTGTTCGGCAACCCCAAGCTCGCCCTGACCGGCATGCAGACTCTTTTGGGCTGGGCCATCGCCCGCTCGAGCGGCGAGCCCGTGGCGCTGGCCGTTTTCCACATGCGCAGCGGCGAGCCCTCCGGTCCGTTCACGATGACCCAAGCTGAGGGTCTGCCGCCCGGCGAGTGGGTGACACTCTCGCTTCTGGATTCCGGCCCCCGCCTGAGCTCGAGCGAACTCGATGAACTCGGGGAAGATGCTGCCTCGCGGCCCACGGTCAGCCCGCTGGGCGCGGCCTGCCGCCAGGTGCGTGATGCTGGCGGGCATGTGTGGCTCGAAACCGCGATCGATGGAGTGACTTTGTACGCCGCCTTCCGTGCGGTGTAACCCCTATGGACAGCAAGCTGATCTCCACTCATGTTCCTGTTGAACTGATCACGCCGCACTACCGCGTGAAAGGCAAGATCCCCGTTTCTTCTTCGGGCGTGGTGGGTGTGCTCAACGATACCTCCGGCTCCTCGATCGAAGTGGTGGAGGTCTGGCTGGCCCGCCTGCATCGCCCGGCCGAGACCGTGGCGCGCTTCGAATCGTGGGACGCCGTCAAATCGCGCTTGGTGGCGGTGCTGCTCGAGCAGCGCAGCGATCTCGGCCCGCCCTCCGTAGCGCGCGGCGGCTTCGGGCGCCTGGTGTCGTATCGGGTGTGGGCCGGGCTCAAGGGTTTCGAGATGTTCGGAGTGATGGAATCGCCCGGCAAGTTCAACTTCGCCGAGACCATCTTCCAGGGCCATCGCGATTTCATCCCCCTCTACAACGCCACCCTCATCCCGGTGTTCTTCCCACAGCTTGTGAGCCGCGCACCGGTGCTGCTCTTCAATCGCCAAATGGTGGAAGGTCTGAGCGTGATCTCCAAGGCGGCCGCGACGTAGGCTTCCTGCACGCGCTCCTTCCACGCGTTCTTCACGCGCGCCGAAACCTCGGCGCGCGTTTTGGATGCGGCCACGGGAGCGCTTCGTGCCTGCGCCGCAGCGACAGGCCGAGATAGGCGAGGCGTTAGAATGCTGGGGCGGCGTCGGGTCACCCGCGCCGCGTGGAGGTCGAGATGCACGGACCGAGGCAGGGGGGCCCGCTGGGTCCGCTCGCGGGCTGGAGGCTGCTCGCGGGCGCCGCGCTCGTCCTCGGCGCCTGCCGATTTGCCAGCCTTCGGCCGCTGCGCGAGGCGCCCTCCGGCTCACCGACGGTGCCCGAGGCAGCCCTGCCGCCGCTGGCCACCCTGCTGCCAAGCCTGGCTCCCGCGGCCTCCCTAGCGTCGCCGGCCACCCTGCCGCCGAGCCTGACTCCCGCGGCCACCCTCGAACCGACCCCGACGTTCACTTTGCCTACGGTGCCCGCGGCCTCTCCAACGCGTGCTCCGCGCGGCTCGCTGCGTGCCTACCTGCTCCACCCGGACTTGACCTACTGCACCGGCGGTGATGCGCAGCTCGAGCTCGACTTCTACGCCCAGCCGGAGCCACCGGCCTCGCCGCGCCCGTTAGTGATGTTCGTTCACGGTGGCGCGTGGACGGGCGGCGACAAGGCCGCCAGCGGTGAGCTCCTGGAGGCCATCGAGTTCATTCGCCGCGGGTACGCCTTTGCCTCGATCAACTATCGCCTGGCGCCGCAGTACGTATTCCCCGCCATGATCGAGGACGTCAGGTGTGCGGTGAGGTTCTTCCGCGCTAACGCTGCCGCGCTTGGCGTGGATGGCGTACGCATTGGGGCCTACGGCTCTAGTGCGGGCGGGCACCTGGTGTCGTTGCTGGGCACGGCCGATGCGACGGCCGGGTTCGAAGGAAGCGGAGGTTGGGGCGGGCAATCGAGCCGGGTGCAGGCGGTGGCCAACCTGTTCGGCCCGACGGATTTCACCGCTCTGACCGGCGACCGCGAACGCATGGGCTTGGCGCTGGCTTTTCCTGGCGGGGAGGACTTCTTGCGTTGGGCGAGCCCGATCACCTACGTCAGCCCGGACGACCCGCCCTTCCTCCTGTTGCAGGGTGAGCTCGACGACGTCGTCCCGGCCTCCCAGGCGGTCGCTTTCAATCAAGCGCTGACTGAGGCAGGCGTCGAGAGCACACTGGTCTTGGTGAGAAATGCGGGCCACGGCTTTTCGCCGGTAGGAGGCGAGATCAGCCCGACGCGGGCAGAGCTGACCCAGATCCTTGTCGCGTTCTTCGACACTCACTTGCGCTGATCCGCAGGCGTGCGTTTTTGAGGGAGTCGCGCGCCAGGGCCTCGGTGCACACGATTGCGTGCTTCCCGCATCGGCCCCCGATGCAGAGGAAACTGGACGTTAGATCGCCTCCCAGACGGCATAGTCGGAAAGATCGCCGCCCTCGCCGTCGGAGGCAAAGCTCTCTATTTCGCGGAAGCCCGCCTCGCGGCACAACAGCCGGCGCTCGGGCTCCTCAAGCTGGTGCACGTAGCGCACTCCTCGTCCGCCACGGCGCCAATCGAGCAACGCATCCCCCGGGTCCACTTCGTCCTCGACAAGCCCGATCTCCGCCCAGGGGACGATCCGCCGGCGCAGCCGTTCGCTGCGGCTGAACTGCCAATTGGAGAGGCCCAGCCGGCCGCCGGGCACGAGACGGCGGCGGGCCTCCTGGCACACGCGCAGGCGCAATTCAGTACCTGGCAAGTGATGGAGAACTGCGAAGAGAAACGCCCAGTCGAAGCGCGCTGCCGAGCCGAGGGGCAGGGCACCTGCCGAGAGATCGACGCAGGCGAAGCGGGCGTGTCCCGCCTCGGGCCGAATACCGCTGCGCGCGTGATGCAAGAGGCGCAGGCTGAGGTCGAGGCCGAGGAACAGGCGGGGCGCCTTCTCCGCGAGCAGATGCGTCGCCAGTTGCCCTCCCCCGCAGCCCAGATCGAGCAGGCGCGCTGCGCGGGTAACGTCGCGTGCAATGCGGACCACGCCGGGCTGCAGGCGTTCTCGCGTCTGGGCGAAGTCGGCTGAGAACGTTTGGTAGAATTCCCGGTTGAGGGCCAGCAGCCGCACGGCCACGTGTGTATCCATGGCTGGCGATTATACAGGGATGAGCGACATGTCCTCGCGCGAAGAAGCTTGGCAGCGCGCACGCGACTATACCGACGAGACGCGCCGCACCGCGGCGCGTGCCGTTTTGCACGACCTGGTGCGGGGCGTTGCGCTGCGCGCGGCGCTGCACCGCCACCCGGCGCTGGGCTCCTACCTCGCCAAAGACGCATTGGTGCATGCCTACCGCGAAATGGTCGCGGAGGGCGAACTCGCCGAATCGCCCGCTCTGCTGCGCGCGCTGCGCATGAAGCCGGTGCGCACGCTCTCGGGCGTGGCCACGGTCACCGTCCTGACCAAGCCTTACCCTTGCCCGGGCGAATGCATCTTCTGCCCCACCGATGCGCGCATGCCCAAGAGCTATCTGGTCGATGAACCTGGGGCGATGCGCGCCGGCCAGCACGATTTCGACCCGTTTGCCCAAACCCGTGCACGGCTCGAGTCGCTCACCGCCGTCGGGCATCCCACCGAAAAGATCGAGCTGCTCATCCTGGGCGGGACGTGGAGCGCCTACCGCCGCGACTATCAAGCCTGGTTCGTCCAGCGTTGTTTGGAGGCGATCAACGGGGCCGAATCGCCCTCGCTCGCGGCGGCTCAGGCCGCCAACGCGCGCGCTGTGCGGCGCAATGTCGGCTTGGTGGTGGAAACGCGCCCGGACCGCATCGATGAGGACGAGCTGCGCTGGCTGCGTCAGTTGGGCGTGACCAAGGTCCAGGTGGGGGTGCAGTCCACCGATGACGAAATCCTGGCGCTCAACAAGCGCGGCCACACGCTGCGGGCCACGCAAGAGGCATTCCGCCTGCTACGGGCGGCGGGATTCAAGATCCACGCGCATTGGATGCCGAACCTGCTTGGATCGGACCCGCAGCGCGACCGGGCGGATTTCGCCAGGCTGTGGTCGGATGCGAATCTGCGTCCGGACGAACTGAAAATCTACCCCACCTCGCTCCTGCGCAACAGTGACCTCTTCGCCTACTGGGAGCGAGGCGAGTACACCCCGTACTCGTACGAGACGCTGCTCGAGATGATGGTCGATATCAAACCCACGATCCCGCGCTACTGCCGGGTCAACCGTCTGGTGCGCGATATCCCTGCGCACCACGTGGTCGCGGGCAACCGGCGATCGAACCTGCGCGAGGAGGCACAGCGCGCGCTCGGGCAGCGCGGGCTGCGCTGCGCGTGCATCCGCTGCCGCGAAGTGCGCGAACGGCCGGTGGACCCCGGCCTCTTGCGCCTGAGCGACCTGACGTACGCGGCCGGCGGCGGCGAGGAGCACTTCCTTTCGTTCGATACGCCCGACGACCGATTGGCCGGTTACCTGCGGCTGCATCTGCCGCAGGCCCAGGCGCCGCGCGCCATCGCGGCGGACTTGCGCGGCGCGGCCATCGTGCGCGAACTGCACATCTACGGCCAAAGCCTGAGCCTGGGCGAGACTCAAGAGGGCGCGCTGCAACACCTGGGGCTGGGCGCGCGCCTCCTGGCCGAGGCCGAGCGCATCGCGCGCGCTCGCAGCTACCGCCGGCTGGCGGTGATCTCGGCCATCGGCACGCGCGAGTACTACGCCGCGCGCGGCTTCGAAAGCGGCGAGCTGTATCAGGTGGAGCCGCTGACCTAGCGGCTAACGGGAGCAGGGCGACCGGGCCTCGCCCACACCCTCGCTCCGAGGGCAGGCCCCCAACCCCTCCCTCAGGCAACACGAGTCGCGGTGATTGAGCCGTGATCCGGGGGAGGGGCGAGGTTTCTTCAAGGAGACGGGGGCCTTCGGCCCCCGTCTCCTTGATTTCCTCACCCCCTCTCCGCCGCGCCCCGTCCTGTCAGATGAAACCCGTCGGCGGAGAGGGGGAAGGGGGTGAGGTGGAACGGGTATTCCGCAGCCTGCAAGTTGCAGCCTGCTGCGCGGCGTGGTAGAATGATCGCGTTGCACGTGGGCCCTGGGCCCACGTTTTCCGCTCCCCACCCGGCCTTCCCCGGCCGGCCAAGGGGGGCATTCCCGAGGAAAGGAGGTACCCCATGCGCAACTATGAGGTGGGTCTGCTCGTCCGCACCGACATCGGCGAAGAAGGTCTGACCGCTCTACTCGAGAAGGTCAAGACGTGGATCGCCGAAAGCAGCGGCACGGTCGTCAAAACCGATCTGTGGGGCAGGCGGCGCCTGGCCTATACCGTTGGCAAACAGAACGAAGGCCTGTACGTCTTCATTACAATGCAGATGCCCCCGGCCGGCGAAGCCGCGCTCGAACGCAACCTGCGTCTGAGTGAGCCGATCATGCGCTACCTGGTCACCCGTCAGGAAAGCGTCGAAGCCGCACCGGCTGCGGCTGCCGAGGCCTAGCCCGTGGCGTTGCCCGGGCGCGCGGCAGGTGCCGCAGCGTCTCCGGGCGGCGAGGGAGGCTGTGCCATGACTCGCAGTCTGAACAAGGTGATGATCATCGGTCACCTCGGCCGGGAACCTGAGATGCGTTACACGCCGAGCGGTAAGCCGGTGACCACATTCAGCGTTGCCACCACTCGCGCGTGGAGCGGTTCCGACGGCGAGCGCCACGAGGAAACCGAGTGGTTCACAGTGGTGGCGTGGGGCAACCTGGCGGAGATCTGCAAGCAATACCTGGCCAAGGGCCAGCAGGTCTACGTCGAGGGGCGGCTGCAAACTCGGCGCTGGGAAGATGCCGAGAACAAGAAGCATGCCGCCATCGAGATCGTGGCCAGCGAGATGATCATGCTGGGCGAGCGGCGCGAGCCCGTCGCCCAAGGAGCCTCCGCCGCCGGCGAGGAAGAGGCTCTCTTCTAGGCTTACCCGCGAGCGCCGAGCCAGGCCCGCGTGGGTTGGGCGGCACGCTGAGCGTTTCATTCGAGTTAACCCCGCCTGCGAGGGCGGGCTGAGCTAGGAGGATGAACGTGGATCGACAAGATGAATCTCGTGGTCCGGCGAATGGCGGCGCGAGCGAGTCGACACCTTATCAGCGCGGCCA
>DATEAT010000090.1:0-4821 GCA_035288225.1 Anaerolineales bacterium
AGGCGCGCGAGCCTCGGCGCCGGTCCTCCGACCGGGTGTCAGCGCGCTATTCGGCCGGCCGTCGTTTTCGGAGGTGGGAGCCATGGATCTCAAGACGGTCTTAGTCACGGGGAGCAACGGCTACCTCGGCTACGCCGTGTCGCAACGCCTCAGCCAACGGTACAACGTCGTGGGCTTCGACCGCCGCGCTCCTTCACACCCGCCGCCCACTGCCGAGTGCCTGTACGTCGACCTCACCTCCGAGCCGAGTCTGCGCCGCGGGCTGGAGACCGTCCGAGAACTGCACGGCAGCGTGCTGGCGTCGGTGCTGCACTTCGCCGCGTACTACGACTTCTCGGGGGCGCCCAGCCCCCTCTATGAGAAAGTCACCGTACGCGGGACGGCCCGCCTGCTGCGCCTACTGCGCGAGATGGGTTTTCGGGTCGAGCAGTTCATCTTCTCCAGCACCATGCTGGTCCACGCGCCCACGACGCCCGGCAGCCCGATCACCGAGGACTCACCCCTGCAGCCCACATGGGCCTATCCGCAGTCCAAGGTGCGCACCGAACAGGTGATCCGCCAGGAGCGCGGCGAGATCCCGACGGTCATCCTGCGGATCGCCGGCGTTTACGACGACCTGGGCCACTCCGCCCCGCTGCCGCGGCAGGTCCAGCGCATCTTCGAACGTGACCCGACGGCTTACGTCTTCGCCGGAGACCCCACCCACGGCCAGGCGATGGTCCACCGCGAAGATGTTGTGGACCTGTATGTCCGGCTTATCGAGCGCCGGTCGGACCTGCCGCGCGAGCTGGTGCTGGGCGTCGCCGAGCCGGAGACGCTCGGGTATGCAGAGCTTCAGGCCCTCCTGGGCCGGCTGATCCACGGCGAAGAGGAATGGAAGACGATCGTGCTCCCCAAGCCGTTGGGCAAGGTGGGGGCCTGGGTCATGGGTACTCTGCGGCTGTGGCGCATCCCCTTCGTCAAGCCCTGGATGATCGAACGCGCCGACGACCACTACGAGCTCGATATCACCCGCGCCCGCACGGCGGTCGGGTGGGAACCTCGCCGCCGGCTGCGGGACAGCCTGCCGAAGATCGTCGCTGCGCTCAAGGCCGACCCCTGGGCGTGGTACCGGGAGAATGAGCTGCCGATACCGGCCTGGCTGGCGGCGGTCGCTCCGCATGTGCCGGCAGGCGAGGTGCCTGGGCCGCGGCTGGAGGAGCTGCGCGATCTGATCGCGGGCATGACCGCGCAGGCTCGCGCGGAGCACGGGAGATCCCTATGAGCCACCAGTCGGAGCACGGTCCCCAAACGGCGCACGGCCAGAGCGAGCCTGAGGGCCACGGCGCCCGTGCGAAGGCAAGCCAAGAGCACGCAGGCCACGAAGCGCACGCCGGGCACGCGCCTGCGCGGTTGCCCGAAGGTGTGCAGAAACTGATCGCACACCTGGAGGAGATGCGCGTCCTGCAGGCGGTGCTGGCGCGCGAGCACGACCACGAAATAGCGGAACAGCGCCGCCACGACGCCCACGCACAACATCTGATGGACACGGATCCCAAGGGGCACATCGAGACGATGCGCCCGCAGCAGGACCGCAAGGCGCTGGTGCGGGAGTTGCCGACTGCCCTCCTGGGCCACGAGGCAGGGCTCTACGAGGAGATCGAGCGCCTGCAGCCGGAACCCGACGTGAAGGAACTGGAGCACGGCCCGCTCATGGCCTGGCATGTGCTGGCGGAGCACTGGGTGCACATCGCGGTGATGCCGCTGGGCGCCTGGCTCATCTTCAGCCCCGCGGCGCTCGCCTACAGCAGCCCCGCCCTGGCCTGGAGCGACATGATCAGCGGGGCGTTGGTGATCGCCTTCGCCACCCTCAGCATGCGCCGGCTCGCCTGGGCGCCCTGGGCGAACGCGCTCGTCGGGCTTTGGGTGGCCTTCGCGCCGCTGCTCTTCTGGGCGCCTACGCCGGCGGCCTACGCCAACGACACGCTTGTCGGGATGCTCATCACCGCGTTCTCGGTGATCATCCCGATGCGCAGCGTGATGCCGGGGCCGGAGGTGCCACCGGGCTGGACCTACAATCCTTCGACCTGGGCGCAGCGAGCGCCAGTAATCGTTCTGGCCACGCTAAGCTTCTTCCTGTCGCGTTACATGGCTTCCTTCCAACTGGGTCATATCCCAAGCGCCTGGGACCCATTCTTCGGCGGGGGAACCGAGATGGTCCTGACCTCGGCGGTCTCCCGCGCCTTCCCCGTGTCCGACGCAGGCCTGGGCGCTTACACGTACGTGCTCGAGCTGCTCTCCGCCGTCATGGGCGACGCGCGGAGATGGCGAACGATGCCGTGGATGGTGGCGATGTTTGGCGTCGTCGTCGTGCCCTTGGGGATTACCAGCACGGTGTTGGTCATGCTGCAGCCGATCGCGGTAGGGGCTTGGTGCACCCTCTGCCTGATCACGGCGCTGTTCATGCTGATCATGGTGGCGGTCTCGCTCGATGAGATTGTCGCCATGATCCAGTTCTTGATCATAGGGAAGCGGGCGGGAAGATCCACCTGGCGCCTCTTCTGGACCGGCGGGGATCTTCCCCGGCCGGTGGAGGACTTCGGCCTCACCCGCCGTCCCGCGCACGGCCTGGCCGGGATGCTCTGGGGCGCCAGCTTCTCCTGGGCTTTGCTGGCCAGCGCGGTGCTCGGCGTCTGGGTGGTCGCCGCGCCGTGGATCTTCAGGACGCGCGGCCCCGCATTCACCTTCGAGAGCATGCTCGGCGCCCTGGCGGTCGTCATCGCGTTCGTCGCCTGGGCAGAGGTGACCCGCGCGGTCAGGCTTCTGAACGTGCTCATCGGGCTAACGGTTGCCGTGGGGATCTGGTTTCTCGCCGACGTCTCCCTGGCCGCCCGCGTGAGCGCCCTGGTCGCTGGTCTGCTCCTGATCGGCCTCAGCGTGCCCCGCGGGCCGCTACGCGACCGCTATGGCGGCTGGGATCCCTTGATCGTGTAACGAGGGACGGCGGTGAACGATGCGAACCCATCGTGTTGGCTCCCACACGCCCGAGGAATCGCGCCGGTCCTCCGACCTGGGTCATCGTGTGGAAGGACTGATCTTGGCCGCGGTCGCTCTACTGGCACTCGTGGCAGGCTTGACGAGGGCGCCTTGGGCCGCAACGGTCTGGCCCTGGCTCGCGATGATCGCCGGGTTGCTCCTCTTGATTGCCTTGTACCTCACGCACCCGCCGTCGGATTGGCCGAAGAGCTGGCGCGATCCCCGGCAGCGCCGGCACACGATCATCGCCGCGGCGGTCGCTCTCGGCGGCGCTTGCCGTTCTTGGCTCTGGCCTTTGGGTTCGAAGGCCCCGGCCTGGAGGCGATGGACCGAGGTATGGCTTCTCGGACCCGGCGCGTTCTCTCAGCGCTACGTGTTCCCCGACGGCGAGCTCGTTCCGGTGAGCGAAGCCAACTTGACGGCGGAGGCGGCCGGCTTCGAAGTGCACGATTTCGAGAACCTGCGCGAGCACTATGCCTTGACGCTGCGGCAGTGGGTCCGCCGACTCGAGGCGCGGCGCGAAGACTCCCTGCAGGCCTCGGATGAGATCACCTACCGCACCTGGCGGCTGTTCCTATCTGCCTCGGCCCTGGGATTCGAACGGGGCCAGATCAGCGTCAATCAAACGCTCTTGGCCAAACCCGATCGCGGGCAGGTCCACCTTCCACTGACCCGAGCATATCTGTATTCCGAGGGCTGAGGGCTATGGCCGCGGGTCAGCCAGACTTGCTGCGCGTCCGTTCGTGGTACGGCCTTCGCGCCGAGCTTGGTGTCGAAGATCGGTTGTGGCATCTGGTGCGAGTCGGCCGGGTGACGCTGTCTCACCCGCCGGTGGTCAACACGTTCCTTCGGGCCGGCTTTCCCGAGGGCGAACGGCTCCGCTTGAGCTACCTCCACGAGTTCGGGCACCTGCAGACGCTGCCGCTTGCGCTCGCCCATGCCGGAGATACACTCTGTGTCCCTGGGGTGGAACCCGGTCGTTAGGCGACCTCCATCCCCGTAGAGGTGATCATCGGGCGGTCGCCTGGCGGACGTGCCTATTCCCTCGGCGCAGCCCATGGACAATGGGTCGCCAAGGAGCAATCGTGTCCAAACGCATCCTGGAACCCAACACCACCCTCTATCCGGTGCCCGTCGTGTTGATCACGACCGGGGCTGACACGCCGAACGTCATGACCTGCAACCGTGCTGTCTCCTGCTCGGCCGAGCCGCCGCGCATGGCCGTCTCAGTGCGACCGGCGCGCCATTCGCATGCCATGATCCGCCAGTGCGGTGAATTCGTCGTCAACATCCCCACGCCCGCACAGTCCAGCCTATGTGACTACCTCGGGGTGGTGAGCGGCCGTGACGAAGACAAGATCGGCATGGCCGGCCTGAGTCTGACGCCGGCACTGAAGGTGAGAACGCCCCTGCTCGCCGATTGCCCGGTCAACGTCGAGTGCACCGTGGAGTCTGCCATCGATCTGGGCTCCCACACTCTCTTCATTGGCCTGGTCCAGGCGGTGCATGCCGAAGAGGCGCTCCTCGACGGGCAAGGTGACGTCGACGTGGCCAGAGCCATCGGCCTGACCTACGCCTGCGGGACCGTGCGGGAGCGGCCGACGTACAACTTCCGTGTGGAGGACCTGCGACGGGCAGCACGCGGCGGCTGACAGCTGGTGGCATCTCGCGAGAAGCGGCCAAACTTGCGATGAGCCGCCGTCCTTGGATTCCGACCCTTCTCGGACCGCTGGCCGCCGTGGTGATCGGGGCGTGCGGCATGCTTCCCTGGCTTGTCGGGCGGTCGATCGCCCGATCCGACGAAGG
>DATEAT010000091.1:0-59281 GCA_035288225.1 Anaerolineales bacterium
CTGATGTAAAGGCTTAGAGGTAGCGCAGTTCGCGGGCTTGCTTCTCGAGCCCCTCGCGGAAATCAGGGTGGGCGATGGCAATGAGCGCCTGCGCCCGCTGGCGAATATTCTTGCCGTAGAGCCAAGCCACGCCGTACTCGGTCACCACGTAGTGCACGTGGTTGCGGCTAGTGGTCACCCCGGCTCCAGGTTGGAGCATGGCCGCGATGCGGCTCACCCGTCGCCCGTCGCGCAAGACGCTCGTGCTCGGCAGCGCGATGATCGGCTTGCCGCCCTTGCTGCGCGAGGCGCCGTAGATGAAATCCACCTGGCCGCCCACGCCGGAATAGAAACGCGGGCCGATCGAATCGGCGCACACTTGCCCGGTGAGGTCCACTTCGATCGCCGAATTGATCGCCACCATCTTGTTGTTCTGGGCGATGACGAACGGGTCGTTGATGTACTCCTGCGGATGGAATTCGACGATCGGGTTATCGTCCACGAATTCGTACAAGCGCCTCGTGCCCAGGGCGATGCCGGCCACGATTTTGCCCGGGTGAAGGGTCTTCTTTTCGTTGTTGATGACTCCCGCTTCCACCAAGGCCACCACCCCGTCGGAGAAGAGCTCGGTGTGGATGCCCAGATCCTTCTTGCTGCGCAGGTAGTGCAGCACCGCATCCGGAATGGCACCGATGCCGGTTTGCAGCGTCGAGCCGTCTTCGATCAATTCGGTAATGTGCGCGGCGATCTGCAGGCTGAGCTCGTTCGGCTCGCCCATTTGCAGCTCGGAGGGGATGTACGAGACCGGGACGGCGAAGTTGATCTTGGACAGGTGGATGAAAGAATCGCCCAGCGTGCGCGGCATCTTGTCGTTGACTTCGGCGATGACGATGCGCGCCTTCTGGGCAGCGGTCTTGGAGAGGCCGGCCTCGATGCCCAAACTGCAGAAGCCGTGTTCATCGGGCGGGCTGACGTGGCACAGTGCCACATCCAGCGGCAGCACATCCCGGGCGAAGAGCAGCGGTACCTCCGAGAGAAAGACCGGTGTGAAATCGGCCCGCCCATCCTGAACCGCTGGGCGCAGCGTGTCGCTGATGAAAAGCGAGTTCACACGCAGGTGGCCCTGCATTTCGGGCTCGACGTAGTCCGCCGAGCCAATCGTCAGAGCCTGAACGATCTCGACATTCTGGAGCTGCGGCGCCCGCCGCACCAGCGCCGCCAGCAGAACCTTGGGCACGGCGGCATTGCCCGTCAAGTACAGGCGCTGGCCGGATTGGATCACTTCGATCGCCGTGTCGGCGTCGACTTGTTTCGACTTGTACAGTTCGAGCCAGCGCATCCTCAGGTCTCGCTTTCCACTGGGAACTCGGGCATAGAAATGTGGCGCAGGCGGCCGGCCTGGGTGCACACGCCCGCGGCCAGCGCAGGGCTGGAGGCCACTGCCGCCTCGAAGCCCAGCCGTGCCAGGAGTTGAATGTAGGGCAGGGCCACGCCCATCAGCGCGTGGGTGGCGGTGCGGCCCACGACGCCGCCCATGTTGGGCACCGCGTAATGGATCACGTCTTCGTCCACGTAGGTCGGGCGGTCGTGGCGGGTGGGGCGGGAAGTTTCCACGCAGCCCCCCTGATCGATTGAGAGATCCAGGATGACTGAGCGGCGCTTCATCGAGCGCACCATCTCGCGAGTCACCAGGATCGGCGCGCGCTCGCCGGGCACGTACACTGCGCCAACGAGCACGTCCACGTAACGGCACACGCGGGCGATGTTGACCGTGCTGGAGAGTATCGTCGTCAGGCGCCCAGGGAAGCGGTTGTCGATTTCCTCCAGGCGAAGTGGATCGCGATCGAGCACGGTGACGTGTGCGGCCAGGCCCAGGAAGGCGCGCGCTGCGCTGCGGCCCACCGCGCCCGCGCCGATGATGCCCACCTCGGCCGGCGGCACACCGGGGATGCCTCCCAGCAAGATGCCCTTGCCGCCATGGTCATTCTGCAAGAGGCTCGCGGCCACCTGAGCCGCCAAACGCCCGCCGATGTCGCTCATGACCCGCAGCACGGGCAGACGCCCGTCCGGGAGCTGGATCTGCTCGTAGGCAATGGCGTTGATCTTGTGATCGAGCAGGGTGCGGATCTTCTGCGGCTGGGCGGAGGCCAAGTGCAGGAAGGCCATGATGGTCTGGCCCTCTTCGAGCCAATCCAGTTCTTCCTGCAACGGGCGCTCGACTTTCACCACTAGGTCGCCGCGCCGGAAGGCCTCCTCGTGCGAAAAGGCGATTCGCGCGCCGTCCTGTTCGTAATCGGTGTCGGAGAATCCTGCCCCGAGGCCGGCATCGTGCTCGATGTAGACCGTATTACCTTGCTCGGTGAGCGTGCCCACGGCCGACGGCGCCAGCCCCACGCGGTGTTCGAATATCCGACGTTCCTTGGGTACGGTGATGTTCATGCGTGCTCCTTGGCAGCGTGCCGAAGGCCGTGCGGGCGGCCTCGGCCGCCCGCAACGAGCCGCTCAGCCGCCTTTCAAAACGCGGGCAATGCGTTCGAGTGCCCAGTCCACCGTCGGGCGATCGATCACCAGCGGGGGCGCGAAGCGGATGACGTTTTCGTGCGTCTCCTTGGCCAGCACGCCCTCGCCCATGAGTGCCTCGCAGAACCGGCGCGCGCCGCCTGCCTGCGGATGGAGTTCGACTCCCACCAGCAGGCCTTTGCCGCGCACCTCGCGCACGTGGCGGCTCGGAATTTCGGCGAGCTGATCGATGAAATACTCGCCCAAGGTGGCAGCGTTTTCCACCAGGCCTTCCTCAAGAATGACGCGCACCGCCTCGCGGCCGACGGCCGCGGCCAACGGGTTGCCGCCAAATGTCGATCCGTGCTCGCCCGGGCCGAGAAGATCCATGACGGCATCATCTGCGAGCACCGCCGAGACTGGGTAGACCCCGCCGCCCAGGGCCTTGCCCAAGATCATCACGTCCGGCCGCACACTCTCGTGATTGCAGGCCAAGAAGGCCCCGGTGCGGCCCAGACCGGTCTGGATCTCATCGGCCATCAGCAGCACGTTGTTGCGATCACAGATTTCACGCAGGCGGGAGAGGAAACCGGCCGGCGGAACGATCACGCCCGCTTCGCCCTGGATCGGTTCGACCAGAATGGCCGCCGTGTTGGAGCTGATGGCCGCCTCCACCGCGCGTGCATCGCCGTAGGGAGTAGTGACGAAACCTGGGGTGAAGGGCCCGAAGCCATCGCGATACAGGGCTTCGCTCGAGAACGACACAATGGAGATCGTTCGTCCGTGGAAGTTGCCGGAGAAGGTGATGATCTCCGCTTGGTCGGCGGGCACTCCCTTAACGCGATAGGCCCACTTGCGCGCAAGCTTGAGCGCCGTCTCAACCGCCTCGGCGCCGGTGTTCATCGGCAGCACACGCGGATAGCCGGTGGCGTCGGTCAGCGTCTGGTAGAAAAGGCCGAGTTGGTCGTTGCGAAAGGCACGTGAGGTGAGCGCCAGACGCGCCGCCTGGTCGTTCAGCGCGCGCAGGATGCGCGGGTGGCCATGCCCCTGGTTGAGTGCGGAGTACGAGCTCAGGCAGTCGAGGTAGCGCCGGCCCTCGACGTCGTAGACCCACACGCCTTCGCCGCGGGTGAGCACCACCTCGAGCGGCTTGTAGTTGTGTGCACCAAGCCGGTCCTCCAATTCGATGTAGCTGCGCGCCTCGGGCATGCGGTTAGCCTCGCGGTGCGAGGAGCCGCGCCAGCAGCGCCTTCTGGGCGTGCATGCGGTTCTCCGCTTGGGGGAAGATGGCCGAGTGCGGTCCGTCTGCCACCTCGTCGGTGAGCTCTTGACCGCGATGCGCGGGCAGGCAGTGCATGACGATCGCCTTCGGGTCGGCCAACGCGACGAGCGCGGCGTTCACCTGATAGGGCGGGAAGATGCGCTTGCGCGCCTCAGTTTCGGCCTCCTGGCCCATGCTGGTCCAAGTGTCGGTGTAAATGACCTGCGCCCCGCGCACGGCCGCCTGAGGGTCGCGCAAGGCCGTTACCTGGCTGCCGCTCTCGCGCGCGAATTCGCGGCCGCGTTCCAGCACTGCTGTCGGCAAATCGTAGCCTTCGGGTGTGGCAATAATGAAGTGCGCACCAAGCTTGGTGCAGATGTGCAGCAGGGAGGTGGCCACGTTATTGCCATCGCCCACGTACGCCACGCGCAGGCCGCGCAGCGGCCCGAACCTTTCGTGGATGGTGAGCGCGTCGGCCAGGGCCTGGCACGGGTGGTTGTAGTCGGAGAGGCCGTTGATCACGGGCACGCGCGACCACTGGGCCAGGTCCACAACGTGCTGGTGGTCGAAAACGCGCGCCATGATGCCGTCCACGTAGCCCGAGAGGACACGCGCGACATCGGCGATGGATTCGCGCTGTCCCAGGCCCACTTCGCTCGGCGAAAGATAGAGTGCATCGCCGCCCAGATGGCGCATGGCCATATCGAACGATACCCGCGTGCGCAGGCTGGGCTTCTGAAAGACCATGCCCAGCACTTTGCCCGCCAGGATCGGTTTGTTGCCGCCCAGGGTTCGTTCCTGCTTGAGGGTCAGAGCGAGATCGAGCAGGTCCTCGAGTTCGTGCGGTGAGAGGTCCGCTACGGCGAGGAAATGCTGCATAGAAGAGGACTCCTTAAGAGGATGAGGTGGGCAGAGTATAGCATAGAGACGCGGTCATTCAGCGGTGCGTGGCGCGGCATGACTCTTGCGGGCGGGTTGTAGGATGTGCCGCCGCGGCGCGCGAGAGAGGTCTCTATAACGTTTCGTCGATTCTTGGTGGGGTAGGACGAGGGCCTAACGCGATCCAACACGGAATTCCCTGGATAGGAGTCGCCACTCCAGGCCGCGACTAGTCCCACTCGGGCGGCGCAGGGGGCGGCATTGTATAGTCGCTAGCCGGGGCTGCTAATTCCCCTTCGCCCTAATGTAATCCTGAAGGGTCGCATCCCATTCCTTGAACGCTTGCATTGCTTCTTCGCGCGCCTTCTCGTGGGCCTGGTGGGCACTTCCCGCCGTGAGCTTCACTTGGTCAACCATTGTGGAGGTCAAACCAGCCATCGCCCGACCCGCCGCGAATGTCATGCGTACGTAGCACTCATCAAGTTCGCGTTTCAGTTCCTCGATTGTTGCCATGCTGGGCCTCCTCTCCGCCGCCGATTGCAGGCCGCTGCGGCCAGGGCGCAAGTTGCGCGCGGTGAGGGGGGCTACAATTGGCTGCAGGGCAGGCCACACGATCGCTGGAGTCTCCCAAGGCGCACATCACTCAACCGATAATCCGAGCGCGCCCGACATCCCACAGGTCAATTGGAGGACGCATGAACACAACTCAGCGGGTTACAGTCGCTTGCTTTTCGCTCATGGCGCTGGCGGTACTGGTTGCATCGTCGCCGCTGGGCGGCTCGGCACGGTCGGCTGCATATGTCGGGATTCAGCCTGACAGTCCGGCGTTGAAGCACATATTCTACCCAGGCAAAGCATTCGACGCGTCTCCAGCGAACTTCACCATGCTCGGGAGTTGCATCGAAGTCATACTAGTGGAGAGTGATTATGCGCCAGTCCTCTTGCCAGAGGGCTCAATCGTCAAGTACTTGACCATGTACTACGTCAACTCAACTGTGCAGACGGCCCTAACCGTGTCGTTGGTTGCCCACGAGATAGCTTTGGGCTGGCCAACGCACACAACCGTGGCGGAAGCGAGCGGGACTATCGTGAATGGGTGGGAAACCGTGACGAGTGCCGAAGTGTCTCACACAATCGATATGTCCTCTACCACGTATACCATTGAGCTCATGCAGCCATACGATTCAAGTCGCCTGACGTATGTCTGCGGAGTCCGCATCGACTACATCCCGCCTTCCATCTTCGCCATTGCCCTGCCGAGTATCGTTCGGTAGCGAGGGGCGGCCCCGCACGAGTGGGGTGATGCGCCGCCGCGCCGGTCGGTGTAGACTGCGGCGGTGCCGAGTGATGCCGCGCTCAAGGATCAGGCCCGCGAGTTGGACGAGGCCTCGCAGCCGGGGTTGCGCTACTTGACGTTCAGCACCTTGGATCGCAGCCCCGCATGGCGCGAGGCCGTCGCTGGGCTGCGGCAAAGGTGATTGGCAACACCTAAGCTGGTATTGTTTCCGCGAACGCAGACAGGAGGCGGGCGCGCAAATCTACCCCTTGCCAACCGACAAGAGGCAGACGCGGTTTGTCGTCTGGGGCCCAATCGACGAGCGCTTTACCTGGGAGTATCGTGGCGAGGTTGCCGACCCAGAGGCTGCCTTCGAAGCCGCACTGAGTTCTGAGTTTGGGCGAGATTGGATTCTACTGGATGCACCCCACCCGCGACGCGCCGCCTCAATTGGCAGGACGGGCATCGGTCGGGATGACAACGCGCACCAATCCGGATTGACCACGGAAGCTTCCTCGACCGCCAGAGTCGCTCCAAAAGGCTATGTAAAACACCTGTACTGCCTACTAGATCGCCCCTAGAGGCAGCTGCCATCCGGCGCAAGCCAATCTGCGCCAGGCGCAGCCCCACGGGCCGCTTGAAGGCTGCGTCACAGGCAGGGGGCGCGGGGTTTCCGAGTCGGATATACTCGGCACCACAAGGACTCCTGGTCGCCTCCCTGAGTGAGCTGCATGAGCGACGACATCTCCCCGATTCGCAAACAGTATCTCGATATCAAGCGCGACTACCCGGACACGATTCTCTTCTTCCGGCTGGGCGACTTCTACGAGACGTTCGACGAAGATGCGCAGGTCGCCTCGCGTGAATTGGATATCGTGCTCACCTCGCGCAACGTGGCCAAGGGAACGCGCATCCCGATGGCCGGCATTCCCGCCCACGCTGCCGAGGCGTACATCGCCCGCCTCATCAGCCGCGGCCTGCACGTGGCCATCTGCGATCAGGTGGGCGACGCGGTGCGCGGACTCATGCCGCGCGAGGTGGTGCGCGTCTTCACGCCCGGCACTCTCATGGAAGAAACGATGCTTGCGCCGCGCGCCAACAACTACCTGGTGGCGGCGCTCGTGGTCGAAAACCAGGTCGGTATCGCCTTTGCCGATATTTCGACCGGCGAATTCCGCGCTACTGCAACCGCCGGCGAAAACACGATCCAGGTGCTGCGTGACGAGCTGGCTCGGCTCAACGCGGCCGAAGTCCTCCTGCCCGAAGGCACTGCTCTTGGCAACGGCCCGTCGCTCGCGGTGACTTCACTTCCCTCATGGAAGTTCGAGCTCGGCCGCTGCGAGCAGACGCTCCTCGAGCACTTCTCGACGGCCAGCCTGGAAGGCTTCGGCCTAGCCGGGCTGCCCATGGCCACTCGCGCCGCAGGCGCGCTTCTCCAGTACGTGCGCGAGACCCAGCCCAAGGCGCTCGGCCTGCTGGCTGGGTTGGCCCACTACGGCCTGACGGACTTCATGCTGCTCGATGCCGCCACTCGCCGCGGCCTCGAGCTCACCGAGACCCTGCGCTCGCGCGAGATCCACGGCTCGCTGCTCGGCGTACTCGACCAGACCGTAACGCCCATGGGCGCCCGCTTGCTGCGCGTGTGGATCAACCAGCCTCTGCTCGACCTGGCAGCCATACAGGCTCGCCAGGATCAGGTACAGGCCTTCGTCGAAGCCGGCCTGGGACGAGTGAGCTTCCGCGAGCCGCTGGCGAAGCTGGGCGACCTCGAGCGCCTGGCCAACCGCACCGCCTCTGGGCACGCCACCCCGCGCGATTTGGTGGGGCTGCGCTTACACCTGAGTGGTCTTCCAGTGGTACGCGCTGCGCTTGAGGCTGCGCCGGGTTTGGTCGGCTTCGCCGCCGAAGTGGACTTGTGCGCGGACGTGCTCAGCCTGCTGCAGGCGGCCATCGCCGAAGACGCGCCGGCCACCCTCGCCCAGACCGGCGTTGTGCGAGCCGGGTTTTCCGAGGAGCTCGACCAGACGGTCGCCGGCATCCACGAGGCACGCCGCTGGATTGCCAACCTGGAAGCCGAGGAGCGGGCGCGCACGGGCATCCGCACGCTCAAAGTGGGATTCAACAAGATCTTTGGCTACTACCTCGAGGTCACGCGAGCCAATGCCGAGGCCGTTCCCCCCGAATACATTCGCAAGCAGACCCTGGTCAACGCCGAGCGCTATATCACCCCGCAGATGAAGGAGGTAGAAGCGCAAATCCTGAATGCCGAGGAGCGCATCCGGGAGATCGAGGGGCGTTTGTTTGCGGAGGTGTGCCGCACCCTGGCCGCCGCCGCGCCGCGCTTGCAGCAGACCTCGGCCAACCTGGCCCGGCTGGATGTCGTCGCCGCGCTCGCCGAAATCGCGGTGCAGCGCGCATACGTGCGCCCGACGCTCGTCGAAGAGGACACGCTCGAAATCGTGGGCAGTCGACATCCCGTGGTCGAGCAATTCCTCTCGCCCCAACGCTTCGTGCCCAATGATGCCATACTCGAAGGCGGCGAACGCATCCGTGTTATTACCGGCCCGAACATGTCGGGCAAGAGTACCTACCTGCGGCAGGTTGCGCTGCTGTGCCTGATGGCGCAGATCGGTTCCTTCGTCCCCGCCGCCTCGGCCCGCATCGGCCTGGTCGATCGCATCTTTACCCGCATCGGCGCGCAGGATGAGATTCACAGCGGGCAATCGACCTTCATGGTGGAGATGATCGAAGCCGCCAACATCCTGCACCATGCTACGCGGCGCAGCTTGCTCATCTTCGATGAGGTGGGGCGCGGCACGTCCACCTACGACGGAGTCTCGATCGCCTGGGCCGTCATCGAGTACATCCACAATCACCCGCGCCTCCAATCACGCACATTCTTTGCCACTCACTATCACGAACTCATTCGGCTGGCGGATTTCCTGCCGGCGGTGCGCAACTACAACGTGGCCGTGGTCGAGCAGGGGAAGAATGTCGTCTTCCTGCATCAGATTATCGCCGGCGGTGCCGATCGCTCCTACGGCATCCATGTGGCCCAGTTGGCCGGCCTGCCGCGGCCAATCATCTCCCGCGCCGAGGAGATTCTGGCCGAGCTCGAATCCCAAAGCGAGCGGGCCGACAAACCTCAACCGCAGATGCTGCAGCTCAGCTTCGCCTCTGGCAACGACCCGTTGCGCGAGGCTTTGGCCCAGCTCGATGTTCCCGGGCTGACCCCCATTGAGGCACTCAACCTGCTGTACGAGTGGCAGAAGCGTTACACCTCGCCCGAAGGCGACCATTCGACGTGACGTGGGCCAAGTAGGCCGCAGCCCTTCCTTCGGGTGCTCGCCAATGCTAGAATGAGCGGCATCGCCGCGCGGCTGAAGTGCCCGGCGGGCACCCCCTGGTTTCCTCATCCTGCCATCCCATACCCGCTGCATCTGGGTGGGACGAGCACGGTTCGATCCTTCGTCAACGGCTCTGTGATTGTTCGCATGTCGGTTGACGAGAGAGCTGCGTCGCGGAGGCTGCATGCCATCGTCGGAAATCAGTCAGCGCCAGATCACCACATTCATCGCGCCATTCGATGGCTGCGGCCGCGAGTCTCTGCTGCCGGCCCTGCTGGCCGCGCAGCGTCGCTTCGCGCACATTCCCGAAGCCGTCGCCGTGCGCATTGCCCATGCCCTCGGCGTTCCGCTCGTCGAGGTGCACGGCGTCATCGAGTTCTACTCGCTCCTCACCACACAGCCCACCGGCCGCACGGTGGTGCGCGTGTGCACCAGCCCCGCCTGCAGCATGGCGGGCGCACACGAAACGCTGCGCGCCGCGCTGAAGACTCTGCACGTGAAGGAAGGCCAACTGAGCTCCGATGGCCGCTTCTCGGTCGAGCGCGCGCCGTGTCTCGGCCTGTGCGAGCACGCACCGGCGATGCTCGTCGGCGAGAGGCCGGTGGCGCAGGCGCATGCCAGCCGCATCGGCACCATTCTTAAGGGCGGGGGGGCACGGCCCCGCGGCCGCGTCTTCGGCCACACGCGCTGGCTCACCGATCGCTGCGGCGTGGTCGATCCGGCATCGCTGCGCGAGTTCCGCGCACGCGAGGGCTTCAAAGGCTTGCAGCGCGCCCTCAGCCTTACCCCGCAGCAGGTCATCGCCGAGGTCAAGGCCGCCGGGCTGATCGGCAAAGGCGGCGCGGCCTTCCCGACGGGCGTCAAGTGGGAGGGCGCCGCGAACGCATCGGGCGCGCCCAAGTACATTGTGTGCAACGGCGATGAATCGGAGCCGGGAACCTTCAAGGATCGCGTGCTCATGGAAGAGGACCCCTTCAGCATTGTCGAAGCTATGATCATTGCCGGATACGCCGTGGGCGCCACACGCGGCATCTGGTACATTCGCGGCGAGTATCCGCGCGCCCTGGCGGCCGCGCGCACGGCGGTGGCCGCCGCGCGTCGCGCGAAATACCTCGGTCCGAATGTGCAGGGCAAAGGCTTCGAGTTCGAGCTCGAGGTCCGCTCGGGCGCGGGGGCCTACGTCTGCGGCGAGGAGACGGCGCTCTTCGAGGCGGTGGAGGGCAAGCGCGGGCTGCCGCGCATCAAGCCGCCCTTCCCCACCACGTTCGGGGTATTCGGCAAACCCACCGTTATTAACAATGTCGAGACGCTGTGCACGGTGCCGGTCATTCTGCGCCTCGGTGTGGAGAAGTACCGCAGCCTTGGAACGCCGGGCTCGCCGGGCACCAAGCTCTTCTGCGTCTCGGGAGACGTCGCGCGCCCCGGGTTATACGAGCTGCCCTTTGGCGCGACGCTGCGCGAGCTGCTATTCGACCACGCGGGCGGCATGGCCGGCGGCCGCGCACTGCAGGCGGTGCTCATGGGCGGCGCCGCGGGCGCCTTCGCCACAACCGAAAAGCTCGACGTGCGCCTGACGTTCGAGGATATGAAAACGGCCGGGCTGCCGCTCGGGTCGGGGGTGGTGATGGTTTTCGACGAGAGGCGCGACATGCGCCACGTGCTGGTCGAGCTGGGTGAGTTCTTTGCCGAGGAGAGTTGCGGCAAGTGCTATCCGTGCCAGATCGGCACCCAGCGCCAACTGGAAGTGCTGCAACGCGTGGCGCATGGCAGCCCGATGCGCGGCGACGCTGAGCGTCTGCAGGATGTGGGCTGGACGATGACCGATGCGTCGATATGCGGCCTCGGCCAAACGGCCGCCAGCGCCGTGTTGAGTGCCATGCGCCTGTGGCCGGCCCTCTTCGAATTGCAGTCTCAGGCAGCGTGAGGAGACCTCATGAGCGACGAGATCGTCTTGACCATTGACGGCCGCGAAGCGCGGGTCGCCCCGGGCACAAGCCTGATGCAGGCCGCGCGCCAACTGGGGCTTGAGATTCCCACTATCTGCTACCACGACCACACCACGGCCAACGGGTTGTGCCGGCAGTGCGTTGTGGAAGTCGAGAAGATGCGCGTGTTGGCGCCGGCGTGCGTGACGGCGGCGGCCGCCGGGATGGTCGTGCATACCGACAGCCCGCGCGTGCAGCGTGCGCGGCGCACGCTGCTGGAGATGCTGAACGCCTCGGTCGATCTCTCCGAGGCGCCCGAGCTGCAGGAGCAGATGCGCGCCGCCAACGCCGATCCGCAGCGCTTCCCGGGGGCTGAAAGGCGCGCGCCGGCGCTCATCGACGACAACCCGATGTACGTGCGCGACTACGCCAAGTGCATCTTGTGCTGGCGTTGCGTTCAAGTCTGCGCGGCCGATGCGCAGTACACCTTCGCCATCAACTTCGACGGGCGCGGCTATCACACGCAGATCGGCACCTTCTTCGATCGGCCGATGCCCGAGACCACCTGCGTCTTCTGCGGGCAGTGCGTGGGCGTGTGCCCCACCGGAGCGCTGAAGGGCAAACGCGAATTCCTGATGGAGCAGGGGCTCGATCCCCAAGCGGTGCTCGCTCAAACGCGACGCGGGCGAAAGCGGCGTCTGCCCGTCGGTGTGCCAGAGGAAGGCTGAGGTGCTCAAAGCCGAGCGCACGGTTCTCACCACCTGCCCCTATTGCGGGGTCGGGTGCGGGCTCAACTTGCACGTCCGCCAGAACAACCTGGTGCGCGTCACCGGCGATTTCGACAGCCCGGTCAACCGCGGCAACCTGTGCGTCAAAGGCCGCTTCGGCTACGACTTCATCTACCACCCGGCCCGCATCACCACCCCGCTCATTCGCCGAGAGATCGGCAACCGAGAGCCGCCGCCGGCCGGGGCCGATGCGCGCAGCCTTTTCCGCGAAGCGACTTGGGATGAAGCCCTCGACCTGGTGGCCGATCGGCTGGCAGTCATCCGCGCCGAGTCTGGGCCGGACGCGCTGGCCTGCTTCGCGTGCGCCAAGGCGACCAACGAAGACAACTACTTGATGCAGAAGCTCTTTCGCCAGATCGTGGGCACTAACAATGTGGATCACTGCACGCGGTTGTGCCATGCCGCCTCGGTCGTGGCGCTTCAGCAGGCCATCGGCTCGTCAGCCATGTCGAATGCCGCGAGCGAAGTCGTCGAGAGCGACGTCTTCATCGTGACCGGGTCGAACACCGCCGAGACCCATCCCATCATCGCGCTTCAGATGAAACAGGGGGTGCACAGCCGTGGCGCGAAGTTGATCGTGGTCGATCCGCGCCGGGTGGAGATGGTGGAGCACGCGGCGTTGTGGTTGCAGCAGCGGCCGGGCACCGACGTGCCGGTCTTCTCCGCCATGGCCCATGTCATCTTGGAAGAGGGGCTTGCCAATCGCGAGTTCATTGCCCGGCGAACCGAGGCGTTCGACGAATTCGCCGCCTCGATGAAGGCCTTCACGCCCGAGTACGCCGAACGCATCTCGGGTGTTCCAGCGGAGAAGATTCGCCAGGCGGCGCGTATGTTCGCGACCGCCAAGAATGCGGCCATCTACTGGGCATTGGGAATCCCCGAGCACACGCATGGGGTGGATAATGCGCTGTCGCTCGTCAACCTGGGCTTGCTGTGCGGCCAGGTGGGGCGCGTGGGCACCGGGCTCAACCCGCTACGGGGGCAGAACAACGTGCAGGGCGCATCGGATGCCGGCGCCATGCCGTGGCATTACCCCGGCTACCAGGCAGCCGACGACCCGCAGGTACAGGCCAAGTTCGCCGAGGCGTGGGGGTTTGCCCCACCTGCGCGGCGCGGGCTGACCACGCCCGAGATCGTCGGCGCGGCCGGGCGCGGCGAGGTGCGTGCACTCTTCGTCATGGGCGAAAACCCCATGATGAGCGAGCCCAACCTCAACCACACGGCCGAGTGCATGGCCAAACTCGAGTTCTTGATCGTGCAGGATCTATTCATCAACGAAACGGGTGCACTGGCCGACGTGATTCTCCCGGCCAGCGCATGGGCCGAGAAGGACGGCACGTTCACCAACACCGATCGACGTGTGCAGCGAGTGCGCAAAGCTGTCGAGCCGCCGGGCCAGGCGCGCTCCGACTGGGAGATCATCGCCGATCTGGCGGGCCGGCTGGCGGGGCGGGTAGGACGGGACGTGCATTCGGCTCCGCACGCGGGCTGGAGCTACAAGCATCCCGGCGAGATCTTGTCGGAGATGGGCGAGCTCGTGCCGGAGTATCGCGGTGTTACCTACGACCGACTTGAGCAGGATGGGCTGCAGTGGCCGGTGACAGACGAAACTCATCCGGGGACGCCTTTCCTCTTCGCCGATACTTTTCCGCGAGGGCGCGCGAAGTTCCACCCGCTCCAATACCGCCCAGCCCTCGAGAAGGCCGATGCGGAGTACCCATTCATCCTGACCACCGGCCGGGTGCTTTACCATTGGCATGGCGGCACGATGACGCGCCACTCCAAGCTCGACGAGGTGTACCCGGAGGCGCTGATCGAGGTCAATCCTGCGGACGGCGGGCGGCTGGGGGTTCGCGATGGCGACCCGGTGCGGGTGACCTCGCGCCGCGGGACACTCGTCGTGCGCGCGCACATCACCGAGCGTGTGGGTGAGGGCGTGGTCTTCATGGCGTTTCACTTTGTCGAAGCGGCCGCCAACCTGCTCACCAGCGATGCCCTCGACCCGCAGGCTAAGATCCCCGGCTACAAAGTGAGCGCGGTGCGAGTCGAAGCCGCGCCGGGTATGCTCTTGGAGACCGAACATTTCGCGGCGGCGACGTCAGCCATCGAATCGCGTACGAGGAGGACTTGATGATCAAACCCGAGCGGGAGGTGCGCACCATCTGCCCGTATTGCGGAGTAGGGTGCAGCCTCTTCCTGCACATCAAAGACGACCGCATCGTGCGGGTGACCGGCGATTTCGAAGGCGCCGCGAATCACGGCAACCTGTGTGTGAAAGGACGCTTCGGTATCGATTTTGTCCATGCGCCGGATCGACTGCTCGCTCCGCTCATCCGCCGCGATGGAAAGCTCATTGCGGCCGACTGGGACACCGCTCTGACCGAAGTGGTGCAGCGCATGGCCGCCATCCGTCGCGAGCACGGACCGGAATCGATCGCCTTTTTGACGTCGGCCAAGTGCACCAATGAAGAGAACTACCTATTGCAGAAGATCGCCCGGGGTGTGATCGGAAGCAGCCACGTCGATCACTGCGCCCGTCTCTGACATGCCAGCACTGTGGCCGGTCTGGCCACCACTCTGGGCTCGGGCGCGATGACCAATACGATTCGCGACGCCTGCACCGGCGACGTGATTCTCGTCGCCGGCAGCAATACCACAGAGGCCCATCCCGTCATTGGCCTGCAGATGAAGGCGGCCGTGCGCCAGCGCGGGACCAAACTCATCCTGGTCGACCCACGTCAGATCGAGCTTGCTAAGTTCGCCAGCCTGCATCTGCGGCATTACCCAGGCACAGACACGGCAGTGTTCAATGCCATGGCGCGTGTCATCCTTGACGAGGGGCTCGAAAACCGGGCCTTCATCGAAGAACGCACGGAGAACGTGGAGGCTCTGCGCCAATCGCTCGCCAGCTTCACACCCGAATGGGCGGAAGAGGTGAGCGGCGTGCCGGCCGAGGACATTAGGGCCGCGGCGCGAATGTATGCCCGGGCCAAAGCTGCCGCCATCTTTTGGGCAATGGGCATCACCCAATCCACGCACGGAACCGACAACGTCTTCTCGCTCTCGAATCTGGCCCTGTTGGCCGGGCACCTCGGCCGCCCGGGCACCGGGCTCAACCCGCTGCGCGGGCAGAATAATGTGCAGGGCGCCTGCGACATGGGCGGGCTGCCCAACGTGTACACCGGCTACCAACCCGTGGCGGATATGGCTGTGCGTGATAAGTTCTCCGCCGCGTGGGGCACCGAGCATCTCCCGTCAGCGGCCGGGTTGACGGTCACCGAGATCATCGACGGGGCGCTGCAAGGGAAGATCCACGCGCTGTTCATCATGGGCGAGAACCCTCTCCTGTCGGACCCCAACCTGCACCATGTCCGCCTTGCGCTCGAAAAGCTCGATCTGCTCGTTGTACAGGATCTGTTCTTGAACGAGACCGGCGAGCGCGCGCATGTGGTCCTTCCGGGCGCCTCTTTTGCCGAGAAGAGCGGTACGTTCACCAACACCGAACGCCGTGTCCAACTGCTTCGTCCGGCCATTGCACCCCTTGGCGGTGCCCGTCCGGATTGGATGATCCTGTGCCAGGTCGGGGAACGGCTAGCCCGCGCACTCGATATCGTCTCGATGCCCGCGACCACCCCGTCAGTGCGCACGGTGACCGACTGGGGGTACGCCGGCCCGGAGAATGTCTGGGCGGAGGTCGCGGCGCTAACACCTTCCATGGCAGGCATCAGCCACGCGCGCTTGGAGCAGGGCGGCCTGCAGTGGCCGTGCCCTTCAGCGGACCATCCCGGAACGTCCATCCTGCATACGACAAAGATCGTTCGCGGCAAAGGCCGTTTCATGCCCATTACCTATCGCCCGCCTGCCGAGCAGGTCGACGATGAGTATCCGCTCATCCTTTCCACCGGGCGCATTCTCTTTCACTGGCACGGCGGAACGATGAGCCGACGATCGGCCGGGCTGGAGCGGCTGGCTCCCTCGGCCGAAGTGGAGGTCAATCCGCTGGATGCGCATCGCTTCGGCCTTGTGGATCAAGCGCTGGTCGAGGTTGCCTCTCGGCGCGGGCGGATTCGCGCCCAGGCGCGGGTGACCGAGCGCTCTCCGCGCGGGACAGTCTTCGCAACCTTTCATTATGCCGAGGCGGCGGCAAACCTGCTGACCTTGGATGCGGTCGACCCGGTCGCCAAGATCCCCGAATACAAAGTGTCCGCGGTCCGCATCCGCCCGGTGCACGCCAAGCAGACCAGACCCCGCAAATAGCGAGTGGGTCTCGCATAGCTGAATGGAGCGCTTCCACCACTCCAGTGGAAGCGCTCTTGCTTTGACCTGTGGCTCAGCGTGAGGCTTTGTAGATAGAATCTATCCAGATACCTCACCGGCAGCCTTGGCTGGATTCTGAACCATCCGACGCGTCCGGAGACTCCCTAGGGTCAATAACCTAAGTGATGAAAGTCAACCCTTTTCCCGTATGCTTCCACTCCCCGATTCGCTCCCAATCAATTACAGTATTATCTACCATACTTCTCTGATAAGAATGACTACTTGGACTAGGTTCACGACCCGGTTGCGATTGCAGCTTGCAGGCCAGCCAATGCTGAGCCGTTTGTTTATCGGCAACTCGCTGGTGATCATCCTGGGGGCCATCGGCGGCACGCTGGTCACCAGCCGCGTGGCCAGCATGAACATCGAAGCCGACACGTGGCTCATCCTGCTTTTCGCTTCGATCGGTGTCGGCCTCAGCCTGGTCGTGAATTTTTGGCTCACCCGTGCCACGCTTCGCCCGTTGCACGACTTGGTCAGCGATGTCGACCATATCCAGGATGGTCAAGCGACCACTCGCGTTCGGGCACCGGCCGGATCGGACCCGGATGCAGGGCGTTTGGCGGAGGCGATCAACTCGATGCTTGACCGGCTTGAGCGGCGCACCCTCGAACTACGCGCGTTGACCGAACGGGTCATCAGCGCTCAGGAAGAGGAGCGCAAACGTATCGCGCGGGGAATGCACGATGACACGGGGCAGGCAATCTCCACGCTCATCATCGGCCTGGAGCGCATGGCCGGGATGGTGCCGCCCGAGGCCCCCGAGCTGGCCAAACGCATTGCCGCGACGCGCGAGATCGCCACGCGTACGCTGGAGGATCTGCGAACCGTCGTCTATGGCTTGCGCCCGACGATGCTCGACGATCTCGGGCTGGCGCCGGCCATTCGCTGGTACGCCCGATCACAATTCGAGGAGGCGGGCACTCAGCTCGTGCTGGACCTGCCCGATGGGCTGGCGCGGGCAACGCCGGAAGTCGAAACGACCGTCTTTCGCATCGCCCAGGAGGCGGTCAACAACGTGAAGCGACATGCCGGGGCGCAGCGCGTGGCGATCGCGCTACGTGTCGAAGCGGGCTGGCTCGAATTGCGAGTCCAGGACGACGGACGAGGTTTCGATGTGCAGCGCACGTCGCAGGAGGCGCTCCGTCTGCGGCGCTTCGGGCTGATGGGCATGAAAGAACGGGTGGATCTCGTGGGGGGCAGCCTGCAGGTTGAATCGCAGCCGGGGCGTGGCACCCAGCTGGTCGCGCGCATTCCGGCCGAAGCGCGCGTGGAGACCTAGGCGATGGACACCATTCGCGTGCTGCTCGTGGACGATCACACGGTCTTGCGCGAAGGGATTCGCGCCCTCCTGGAAGATCAACCCGACATGAGCGTGGTCGGGGAGGCGGAGGACGGACGCATGGCGGTCCACATGGCGGCCGAGTTGCGGCCGGACGTGGTGTTGATGGACATCGCCATGCCTCGTCTCAACGGCCTGGAGGCCACACGCCAGATCAAGCGTGATCACCCAGAAGTGGCCGTGCTGATGTTGACCATGCACGACAATGAGGAATACGTTCGGCAGGTTCTCGCCGCCGGGGCTTCGGGCTACGTGCTCAAGCGTGCGGCGGCCAGTGAGCTGGTGGCCGGCATTCGCGCCGTTCATCGCGGCGATGCCGTGCTCTCGCCCGGCATCACGCGGGTGCTGATCCAGGGCTTGATTGGGCGCGATGACGGGCAACGTGAAACGGCCGGTGACGATCTCACACCGCGTGAGCGGGAGGTGCTGCAGCTCATCGCCGAGGGCTACACCAGCAAGGAAATCGCCGAGATGCTCAGCCTGTCGGTCAAGACGGTGCAGGCGCATCGGGCAAGCCTGATGCAGAAGCTCGACTTGCATGACCGTGGCGATCTGATCAAGTACGCCATTCAAAAACGGATCATTGAAGTCTGAAATCCGACTGGCGTATCGCGATTCCACCCACCGCCGAATTTGGACCGAAGCGGTGGGTGTTTGTTTTTGAAGAAGATTGCTCACTTTTGTAAGGTCCGCCTGAGGTCAATATAGGGTGTGGACCTGACCCCTTATCGGGCGGGCATCAGATGCCCCTCTCTCGGGCCCGGAATAGGATGATGAAGCGGGGTTTTCGCACGGCGAGCCCCCGATTCCGGCAGGTCCGCGAGAGAGGATGGCGTGGAGAAAACCCTCACCTGCGAAGTCCAATCCCTTTCCGCCGAAGCGCTCGAGCTATGCTTCCACTGCCACAAATGCGCGGCCGGGTGTCCGGTTGTCGGGGCCATGACCTATGGCCCCGATTGCATTCTGCGCATGATCTCGCTCGACCAGCAGGATGAAATCCTGCGCAGCCGCGACATCTGGCTGTGCGCCGGGTGCTACACCTGCGCCACGCGCTGTCCCAACGACATTGACATCGCCGCCGTGATGGATGCACTGCGCCAGATTGCCGTGGCGCGCGGCATTCCGGCCGGCGAGCGCGATGCGCTTCTCTTCCACCGCCTCTTCCTGGGCGTGGTCCAGCGATTGGGGCGGTCGCATGAAGCGGCAATGCTGGGTCTCTTCAAGGTGCTCTCGCGCATCCCCATCTACAAGGACATGGACTCGGGTGCCAGGCTCTTCCTGCGCGGCAAGGTTCCTCTGCTGCCCGAGAACACACGCTCTGCGGCAGAAGTCCGGCGAATATTCAAACGGAGTCTCTAGGTGGAATACTCATACTACCCCGGTTGTAGCGCGCATTCCACCGGTCTCGAGCTCGGCCTCTCCACCGAGGCGACTTTCCACCACCTTGGGCTGAAGCTGAACGAGCTTCCGGATTGGAATTGCTGCGGCGCGACCTCTGCTCATTCGCTGAACCACACGTTGTCACTCGCCCTGCCGGCGCGCAACCTGGCCCTGGCGCAGAAGGCCGATCGTGACCTGGTCATCCCGTGTGCGGCCTGCTACAACCGCTTGCGCTCGGCAGACCACGCAATGCGCCGCGACCCGAAAACGCGTGCCGAAATCGAAGCCGCGGCGGATATGACGTTCACCGGCGCGGTAGCCATCCGTCCACTGCTGGCGGTCGTGGCCGAGGATGTCGGCCTGGCGGCGCTGCGGCAACACGTCGTGCGTCCGCTCACGGGGCTCAAGGTGGTCTCCTATTACGGCTGTCTTCTTGTCCGGCCGCCGGCGGTCGTGCAGTTCGACAACCCGGACGACCCGCAGGTGATGCCGGCCATCGTGCGCAGTCTGGGGGTGGAGGTCCTGCCCTGGTCGCATGCCACCGACTGCTGCGGCGGAGGCGTATCGCTGACTCGCGCCGACATCGTTGCCTCGCTGGTGGGCAAGCTCGCCGATCGGGCGCGCGAGGCCGGAGCGCAGGCGTTCGTCTCGGCCTGCCCGCTGTGCCAGATGAACTTGGAAATGCGCCAGCGCGGCAATGACAAGCTGCCATCGTTCTATTTCACCGAACTCATGGGCTTGGCCTTCGGGTTGCCCGAGGCGGAGAGGTGGTGGACCAAGCACCTCATCGATCCGCGCCCTCTTCTGCGCTCGCTCGGGCTTTTCAGATCCCCGGCTCCGACCGTTGCGGTTGCATAAAACAGGATGACCATGGCTGCTGATCCCAACGGACACAAGGACGCACAGCAGGTCGTCGGCTCGGCGCTGGTCGTGGGCGCGGGCATTGGCGGCATGCAGGCCGCGCTCGACCTGGCGGAAGCGGGCATCAAGGTCTACCTGCTCGACCGCTCGCCGGCCGTGGGCGGCACGATGGCCCAGCTCGATAAGACCTTCCCCACCAACGACTGCGCGATGTGCATCATGTCGCCCAAGCTGGTGGAGGTCGGGCGCCATCTCAATATCGAATTGCTCAACTGCGCGGAAGTGGAAGGGCTCTCGGGCGAGCCAGGTAACATGACGGTTCGCATCCGCCAGAACGCCCGCTACGTCGACTTGAAGAAGTGCACCGGATGCGGCGATTGCGCGGCAGCCTGCCCGATTGCGCTGCCCGACGAATTCAACGGCGGTCTGTCGCAGCGCAAAGCGATCTTCAAGCCATACCCACAGGCGATTCCTAACGCGTTCGCCATCCAGAAGGTGGGTGTGGCGCCATGCCGCGACGCGTGTCCGATCCATCAGCGGGCTCAAGGCTACGTGGCGCTGGTCGCGGAAGGCCGCTACGCAGATGCCTACCGCACGATCATCGATGACAACCCATTTCCCTCGATCTGCGGGCGGGTCTGCAATCATCGCTGCGAGGAGGCCTGCAACCGCGCCCAGGTCGACGCGGCGGTGAACATCATGGGCGTCAAGCGCTTCGTCGCCGACTGGGCAGCGAGCCACTGGGATGAGGTGGATAAGATCCTCTCCAAGCCGAGCGGGGAGGCCGCCAAGGAAGGCCAGCCATTGCCCCTGGCGGGCAAGCGCGTGGCCGTGGTGGGCTCGGGCCCGGCCGGAATGACCTGCGCGCAGGATTTGACGCGCCAGGGTGCCGCGGTGACCGTCTACGAGGCGCTCCCGGTGCCGGGTGGCATGATGCGCGTTGGCGTGCCGGCACACCGCCTGCCGCGTGAGGTCATCCAGCGCGAAATCGATCGGATCGTTGGCCAGGGCGTGGACCTGAGACTCAACCAGCGGGTGGAGAACGCCGAGGCGCTGCTCGACAGCCACCAGGCGGTGTTCGTCGCGATCGGCGCTCATGGCGGGGTCAAGCTGCCCATCCCGGGCAACGACTTGCCGCAGGTGATGCTGGCGACCGACTTCCTGCGCGACACCAGCCTCAGCCCGGAGGTTCCGGCCGCCAAGCTGCGCGGCAAGCGCGTGCTGGTGTTGGGCGGCGGCAACGTGGCGATTGATAGCGCGATGTCGGCTCTGCGCCTTGGCGCCTCGTGGGTGGGCATGACCTGCCTCGAGCCGCGCGACAAGATGCCGGCTCACAGCTGGGAGCTTCAAGAAGCGCTCGACGAATCGATTGAAGTCTACCCGGCACGCACCTTCAAAGAAGTGACCCAGGACGGCGGCAAAGTCACCGGCGTGCGAACCGCACAAATCAACTTCCGCGGCTTCGAGGAGGGGCGCCCGGATTTCGACGAGCTGCCCGGCACGGAAGAGGTGCTGGCCGCTGACGTCGTTATTTTCGCCATTGGCCAGAAGCCGACCTCGGAGGTCTTGACGCGCGCCACCACGCAGCGTGGCGGGAGAGTGCAGGTCGATCCGGCGACGCTGGCGACCGATGTGCCGGGAGTGTTCGCCGGCGGCGACGCCGTTCTGGGCACGTCGTTCATCGTTACGGCCATCGCGGCCGGTCACCAGGCAGCGCGCTCGATTGCGGCGTACTTGCGAGGCGAGCCGATGCCCTCGGCGCCCGAGGCCGCGCCGGTCGCCACGTTGGAGGCCGCGGAGGCACGCCGGCGCGTGATGGGCGATGGTTCTGCTCCGGTGCTGCGGTCTGAGCCGGCCAAGCGCTCACCCGCCGAGCGCCGTGCAGATTTCCTCGAAATCACCGCCGCGCTATCCGAAGAGCAGGCGCGGGCGGAGGCCGGGCGCTGCTTGCGCTGCGGGGTGTGTTCGGAATGCAACCAGTGCGTGTTTGCCTGCCGCGCCGGCGCCATCATTCACGATGAGCGCGAGCGCGTGATCGACCTCAACGTAGGTGCGGTGCTGCTCACGCCGGGGCTGGAGACGATGCCGGGTGATATTCGCCCCGAGTACGGCTATGGGCGCTATCCGAACGTTGTCACCAGCCTGCAGTTCGAGCGCATGCTCTCGGCCTCCGGGCCGTTCGCCGGGGTCGTCAAACGTCCCTCCGACGGCCAGCACCCGCATAAGGTGGCCTGGATCCAATGCGTGGGCTCGCGCGATTGCAGCGAGGCCCTAGCGGGTCAGGCGGGATCGTACTGCTCCTCGGTGTGCTGCATGTACGCCACCAAGGAGGCGGTCATTGCCAAGGAGCACGACTCGCGCATCGAGCCGACCATCTTCTACATCGACCTACGCTCGTTCGGTAAGGGGTTCGACCCGTACATCGAGCGCGCCAAGCACGAGCACGGTGTGCGCTACATTCGCTGCCTGGTCTCCTCGGTGCGCGAGGCGCCCGGCAGCCGAAATCTGCGCCTGAGCTTCGTGACCTACGAAGGCGAGCAGGCCAAGCGCCCCGTGGTGCACGAAGAGGAATTCGACCTGGTGGTGCTCTCGGTGGGCCTGCGCCCGTCGCAGGGCACGCGCCAAATGGCCGAGCGCATCGGGGTGGAACTCAACGAGTTCGGGTTTGCCCGCACGGCGATGGGAAAGCCGGGCGAGACGATGCGGCCCGGGGTGTTCGTGGCCGGCGCCTTCGCCGAGCCGAAGGACATTCCCGAGTCGGTGATCGAAGCCTCCTGCGCGGCAGCCCAGGTGTCGGCGTTGCTTGCGCCGGCCCGCGGCACAGAGACGCGCACTCCCGAGTATCCACCGGAACGCGATGTCTCCGATGAGGCCGAGCGCGTGGGCGTCTTCATCTGCCACTGCGGCATCAACATCGGTGCGGTGGTGGGTGTGCCGGAAGTTGTGGAGTACGCCAAGACGCTGCCCGGTGTGGTGTATGCCGAACGCAACCTGTACACCTGCTCGCAGGACACGCAGGAGCGCATCGCCCAGCGCATACGCGAGAACCATCTCAACCGGGTGGTGGTGGCCTCCTGCACGCCGCGCACACATGAGCCGCTCTTCCAGGATACGTTACGCCGCGCGGAGCTCAACCCGCACCTGTTCGAGATGGCCAACATCCGCGAGCAGGACTCGTGGGTGCATCGCGGCAACCCGCGCGCGGCCACCGAGAAGGCCAAGCAACTGGTGGCCATGGCCGTTGCCAAGGGGCGCAAGCTCAAGGCCATCACCCGCCAGAGCTTCGACGTGGACCGCCGCGCGTTGGTGATCGGGGGCGGGCTGGCCGGGCTCACCGCGGCGCGCTCGATAGCCGGGCAAGGCTTCGAGGTTTACCTGGTGGAACGCGAGGCCGAACTGGGCGGAAACCTGCGCCACATCTTCACCACGCTCCCTGGCGGGGCAGACCCGCAAGCCCTGCTGAGTGGGGCCGTCGCGGCGGTGAAGGCGGACCCGCGCATTACTCTGTACACCCGCAGCGAAGTGGTCACCCTCGGCGGCTACCGCGGGCATTTCACCAGCAGCGTGCGCGCGAGCGACGGCTCGACGATCGAACTCTCGCACGGCGCGCTGGTGGTAGCCACCGGCGGTCAGCAAATCACGCCCCACGAGTATCTCTACGGCCAGGCTTCAAACGTCATCGTGCAACGCGAGTTGGAGGAACGTCTTCTCGACCCGGAATTCGCGGCGGGCCTCGACGGACGACCGATCGTCATGATCCAGTGCGTCGGGTCGCGTGAGGCGGACCATCCCTACTGCTCGCGTATTTGCTGCACGCAAGCCATCAAGAATGCACTGGCTATCAAGCGCCATGCCCCGGGGGCCAAGGTCAGCGTCCTCTACCGCGACCTGCGCAGCTACGGCTTCCGCGAAGCGTTTTACCGCGAGGCCCGCCGTGCGGGCGTGGTCTTCCTCGAGTACGACGAGTCGAAGAAACCGCAGGTTTCGGCGGGAGCCGACGGCCGCCTCCAGGTGCGCGTGGCCGTCCAGCCCGAAGATGCACTGATCACGCTGCCGGCGGATTGGGTGGTGCTGAGCGCGGGTATCGAGCCCGAGCCGGGCAACAGGGCCTTGGCCCAGCGTCTGAAAGTCTCAACCAACGAGACCGGGTTCTTCCTCGAAGCCCATGTCAAGCTGCGTCCGGTCGATTTCGCGGCGGAAGGCATCTTCTTGGCGGGGCTGGCCCACTCGCCGCGCGCGATCGAAGAGACGATTGCCCAGGCCCAGGCGGCTGCCGTGCGGGCGGTGGCGCTTCTCTCCCGACCGCGGCTGGAAGCGACGCCGATCATCGCCAGTGTCAACCCGCGCTTGTGTGCCGCGTGCGGCATCTGCGTCGAAGTGTGCCCATACGGCGCGCGCGTCCTGGAACCGGGGGCTCGCACGGCCGAGGTCATTTCGGTGTTGTGCCAGGGCTGCGGCGCCTGCGTGGCGGCCTGCCCCAACAAGGCCAGCCAGCAAAAGGGGTTCGAGTTCGCGCAGATTTTCGGAATGATCGAGGCGGCTCTGGCCATGCCGGCCATTGCCGCAGACACTGCGACCAAGGATGCTTAGCATGACCGAGATTACCGCCTTCGAACCGCGCATCGTGGCCTTCCTGTGCAACTGGTGCACCTATACCGGTGCCGATCTGGCGGGCACCTCGCGCCTGCAGTACCCGCCCAACGTGCGCATTATCCGCACCATGTGCTCGAGCGCCGTCGACCCGGTCTACGTGCTCAAGCCGCTCCTGGAGGGCGCCGACGGCGTGCTCATCGGCGGGTGCCATCCAGGCGACTGCCACTACCAAACCGGCAACTACAAGACGCGCCGGCGATACGTGGCGCTGCAGGAGATCCTCAAGACCTCCGGCATCGACGCGCGGCGGGTGTGGCTGCGCTGGATCAGCGCCAGCGAGGGACAGAAGTTTGCCAGTACGGTGACGGATATGGTCACTGCGATGAAAGAACTTGGCCCCAACCCGGCTCGCGAGAATTGGGCCGCCTGATCCACCTTGACGTCGGCGCGCTCGGCCCGCGATACGTGACGGTTTGAAGTCTCGAACATGGGAGTGGCAATGAAGACAGTCATCCCGGTCGACGACAGTGATGTGCTCAAGGCAACTCGCCGCTTTCTGCGTTCGCTTATGGAAGCGGGCGTGGTGGAGGCTTTGTACGTCCCACTCGAGACAGAAGGCGGCGCAGTCTTGCCTGCGCTCGTCACCGACCCAGCCATGCTGGAGCGGGCCAACCCGCTTGCGCCGGTCATGCCGATCAACGGGGCGCGAGCGGTGTCGGCGCTGACGGGCAAACACACGCCGGGCACGCTGGGGGCGGTGTTGCGCCCATGCGAGATACGCGCGCTTGTCGAGCTGGTTAAGTTGCAGCAAGCCAACCTTGAAGGCCTGACGCTCATCGGCATCGACTGCGCCGGCACCTTCGAGGTCCGCGACTTCACCGCGCGGCGCAAGGCGGGCAACCTGGATTGGGCCGGCTACCTGAGCGGGCTGAAGGGCGGCATGGCAACGGTTGACGGGTTGCCGTTGCGCGCCGCGTGCCAGATGTGCGTGACTCCGGTCGCCGAGAACTGTGCGATTCATCTCGAGCTCTTGGGCAGCGACCTTGCGAGCGGCATCCCGCTGACCGTCGCCGATGAATTGGCCGCCCGGCTCGGGCTGAGTGAAACGCCGCGCGGGGAGGGGGCCGCTGCGCTGCTCCCGACCGTGCTCGAGGCGCGCCGTCAGACTCGCACAAAGGAGTTGACTGCCATTCGGGAGCGCATGAATGCAGCCGGCGGATTGGATGAGTTGTTTGCCAGCTGCATCCGCTGCCACAACTGCATGACGGCCTGCCCCATCTGCTATTGCAAGACCTGCCTCTTCAAGTCGACCTCCTTCGACCATGCGCCCGACCACTACTTCAACACCGCGCGCCGCAAGGGCGCGATGCGGCTGCTTTCGGATACGCTGCTCTTTCACGTGACGCGCATGAATCACATGAGCACCTCCTGCGTGAGCTGCGGCATGTGCACTTCGGCCTGTCCCTCCGATATTCCGGTGGGCGCGATCTTCAGCGCGGTCGGCGAGCAAGTCCAAGTCGCGTTTGCCTACACGCCCGGCCGCGACCTGGCCGAAGCGTTGCCGCTGGTCACTTTTCGCGAGAGCGAGTGGACCGAAGTAGGTGAGGTTAAATGACGGCGACCGATGTCTCCAAGCCGGCGGCCCTGATCATCGGCGGCGGGATCGCCGGGATCCAATCTGCCCTGGACATTGCCGATGCGGGCTTCAAGGTCTACCTCGTCGAGCGCTCACCCTCCATTGGCGGGCGGATGTCGCAGCTCGACAAGACCTTCCCCACCTTGGACTGTTCGGCGTGCATCCTAACCCCCAAGATGGTGGACGCAGGCCGCCATCCGAACATCGAGCTGCTCACTTACTCGGAAGTCACCGAGGTCACCGGCCAGCCGGGCGCTTTCCACGCGCACATCAAGAAGAAGCCGCGCTACGTGGATGTTGACAAATGCAGCGGTTGCGGGCTGTGCGCCGCAGCGTGCCGCCTGACCGGAAAGGTCTCGAGCGATTTCAACGCCGGCATGGGTAAGCGGGCCGCGGTCTACGTGCCCTTCCCGCAAGCCGTGCCGCTCAAGTACACCGTGGACCCGAACGAGTGCATCTTCCTCACCCGCGGGGTGTGCGGCAAGACCTTCAAGTGCAAGGATGCCTGTACGGCGGGCGCCATCAACTTCGATCAAAAAGAGGAATTCGTCGAGGTCGAGGTCGCGACGGTGATCAATGCCACCGGCTTCGACGTGTTTGACGCCACACGCCGGCCCGAGCTGGGCTACGGCGTCTACCCACAGGTGATCACCACCCTGGAGTTTGAGCGCCTGGCCTCCGCCTCCGGGCCCACTGCCGGGCGCATCAGCCTCAACGGCAATCTGCCGCGGCGAGTGGTCTTCATCCAATGCGTCGGCTCGCGCGATGTGGGGTTGGGCGCGCCGTGGTGCTCGCGCGTGTGTTGCATGGCAGTGGCCAAGCAAGCGCACCTGGCGCACGACCGATTGCCCGGCGCGGAGATCACCGTGTTCTACATCGACATCCGCGCATTCGGAAAGGGCTTTGAGGAGTTCTACGACCGCGTGCGCCACGAAGGGGTGCTCTACCGCAAAGGCATGCCCTCCGAGGTGCTCCGCCGCGGGGACCATTTGGTGGTTCGCGCCGAGGATATGCTGCTCGGCGAGATGGTGGATGTGGAGGCGGACCTGGTGGTCCTTGCGGTGGGCATTGCACCACGCAAAGATGCGACCCAGGTGGCCGAGATGCTTCACCTGCGCCAGGATGAGTCCGGATTCTTTGCGGAGGACCATCCTAAAGTGCGCACGGTGGAAAGCTCGCAGCCCGGCATCTTCCTCGCCGGATGCTGTCAGGGGCCGAAGGACATCCCCGATACGGTGGCCCACGCCAAGGCGGCTGCCTCGGCCGCAATGATCCTCTTGGCCCAGACCGAGAAAGCGATGGTGACGAGCTATGCTGCAAATTGAGAGCCGCCCCTTTGCCCGCGACCACGACCTGTTCGCCTGCGTCCAGTGCGGCAAGTGCACTGGCGGCTGCCCCATGACGCTCAAGACCAAGCTCAATCCCCGCAGCCTGATTCTGCGATTGCTCACGGCGGGCAACGGCTTCGACCTCGAGCCATTCCCGGAGCTGTGGGATTGCACGACCTGTTCGACGTGTGCCAAGCGTTGCCCCAAGCAGGTCAGCCCGATGGAGATGATCATCGGCCTGCGCAGTGCGATCGTGGAAAAGGGGGCCGTCCACCCGAACGTCAAGGCGGCGCTCGAGAGCACCTTCCGCCATGGCAACCCGCTTGCTTTGCCGCGCGAGCAGCGCGAAGCATGGGCGGCGGATCTCGGCGTGAAGCACTACACGGCGGGAATGGAGTACCTGTATTACGTGGGCTGCACGCCCTCCTACGACCCGCGCGGGCAAAAGGTGGCGCGCGCGCTGGTCGCACTCTTCTCGAAGGCGGGCGTGGACTTCGGCATTCTCGGCAACGATGAGAACTGCTGCGGGAGTGAGGTTCGGCGGCTGGGCGAAGCCGGGCTGTTCGAAATGATGGTCGAAGACAATACCGGGGCTTACAAAGAGCTGGGCGTGACCAAGATGTTCACCACCTCGCCGCACTGTTACAACGTTTACCGCAACGACTATCCGAAGAACGGGGTGCAGGTGCAGCACTACACCCAAATCCTGGCGGGCCTGGTGGCCGATAAGCAAATCACCTTCTCCGGGTCGCTCGACAAGACGGTTACCTACCACGACCCGTGTTACCTGGGCAAGCACAATGGCATTTTCGATGAGCCGCGCGCGGTGCTCAAGGCCATCCCGGGGCTGAAGCTGGTGGAAATGGACCGCTCACGCGAGAAGAGCCTGTGTTGCGAGGGCGGCGGCGGGCGGATGTGGCTGGAGGGGACCAATCCGGCGACGCGCTTGGCGATGATGCGCGTTCAAGAGGCCGTCGAGACGGGTGCCCAGATCCTGGCCACGGCCTGCCCGTTTTGTGTGCTCATGCTCGACGAAGCGGTGAAGACCCTCAATCTCGAAGAGAAGATCCAAGTGATGGACGTCGCCGAAATGGCCGCCCAGGCGCTCTAAGCGGAGAAAGCAGCATGCCGTTTACACCCAGGATCGGCGTTTACACGTGCCACTGCGGGATCAACATCGCCGCGACGGTTGACGTCAAGGCCGTGGCGGCCTATGCCGCCGCTTTGCCGGGCGTGGTTGTCTCGCGCGAGTACACCTACATGTGCTCCGACCCGGGGCAGGGGTTGATCCAGAACGATATCCGGGAGCAGAACTTGAACCGGGTGGTGGTCGCCTCCTGCTCGCCGCGCATGCACGAACCCACGTTCCGCGCGGCGGTCTCCGAGGTCGGGCTCAACCCCTACTGTTTCGAGATGGCGAATATCCGCGAGCAGTGCTCGTGGGTCCATCCGGCGGGCGAACTGACCACGCACAAAGCCATGCAACTGGTGGCATCGGCCGTGGCCAAGGCCGCCTTGCTGCAACCTCTCGAGCAGCGCCACGCCTCGGTCACCCCTGGGGCTCTGATCCTTGGCGGGGGCATCGCAGGGCTGCAGGCGGCGCTGGATATCGCCGAGGCGGGGTTTGAGGTCACACTCGTCGAGCGCTCACCTGCGCTCGGCGGGCACGTGGCGCAACTCCACCGCACGTTTCCCACGCTGGAACCGACCACGGATTTTCTTCAGCCCCTGATCGACCGGGCCACCCGGCACCCTCGGATCCGCATCTTGACCGGGAGCGAGGTCGTTGGCCTGGATGGGTTTGTCGGCAACTTCAAGGTAAGTGTTCGCCAGGGCGAAGACACAAGCGAGATCGCGGTAGGCACGATCATCGTGGCCACCGGTTTTGACGCTTTCGACGCCTCACGCAAACCGGAACTCGGCTACGGCCAGTACCCGCAGGTCATCACCACCGCAGATTTCGAACGCCTGTCGGCAAGCGGCGAGATCCAGGTCAACGGCAAGAAGCCGCAGCGTGTGGTGTTCATCCATTGTGTGGGCTCGCGCGATCAGTCACTGGGCAATGCCTATTGCTCGCGAGTGTGCTGCATGGTCTCGGCCAAGCAAGCGCGCCTCGTTCGCGACTGCCTGCCGGAGGCGGAAGTCAACGTCTTCTACATGGATGTGCGCGCCTACGGCAAAGGATCCGAGGAGTTCTACGACGACGTGCGCAAGTCCGGCGTCATCTACCGGCGAGGTAATCCGTCGGAGATCCTACGGCGCGGCGAGCGCGTTGTGGTGCGTGCCGAGGACACTCTGCTCGGACAACCGATCGAGGTGGAGGCGGATCTCGTCGTCCTCGCGGTGGGCATGACCCCCAGCCGGGGCACGGATGTCGTTTCGGGATTGTTCAAGCTGGCGCGTTCGTCCGACGGCTTCTTCATGGAGGCCCATCCGAAGCTGCGCCCGGTCGAGACCTCGATGGCGGGCATCTTCCTGGCCGGCGCGTGCCAGGGACCGAAGGACATTCCTGAGGCAGTGGCCCAGGCGCGTGCGGCTGCCGCAGCCGCCATGATCCCGCTGATGCGCGGGACGGTGCCGGTGGAGGCCGCCATCTCCTCGGTCGACGAGGAGTTGTGCGCCGGCTGCGGGCAGTGTGCCAGCCTGTGCACCTTCGGAGCGCTCAGCCTGCACCCCACGCGCGGCGTGATGACAGTCAACGGCGTTCTGTGTCAGGGATGCGGCGCGTGCGCCACAGCCTGCCCGTCGGGGGCGATCAACCTCAAGCACTTCACCTTCGATGAGGTGATGGCGCAGCTCGAGGTGGTGACCGGATGGGCTGCTCCGGTGACGGCGCTGCGGCCTCGTGAGGAGCAGGCGGTCGAAGCCTAGCCGCTCGCGGCAACGCGTTGTGCTGCGGCCGAGGGGCTGTTCCACCCGGGTTCGATGCAGGGTCGATCTCATCCGGAGAGGGGATCACCTGCGGCGGGGGTGGCCCCGATTCGAAGACGGACTGTGCGCCTTGAAAGCACCGCCGGGCGTCCAGGCGATCCATAGTTACGGGATATGTCTTGGTATCGTTGATGCGAGAGGGCACGATTCGGTTGGCAGTGTCTTTGAGGTGCGCCATGAAAACAGCCTGGGTATTGAGAACCAACAATGAGCCTCAGTCGGCAGTGGTCAGGCTGCTCGAGAACCTCTGGCAGCGAGCCGACATCGAGACCATGCTCGCCCCAACCCGCGCCGGGGATCCCGCCGGCGTCGAACCGACCTGGTTGACCTCGCGCGAGGGGCTTAAGCAGGTGGACCTGTTCGCACCGCTCATGAAGCGAAACGCGGCGGCCGCGCTGGCCGAGAGGGCGGAGCGCGGGCCGCGCTGGAGCGGCGCGCTCCTTCGGCCGTGCGAGGCGCGGGCCGTCAACGACCTGGTGCGTCGCGAGAAGCTCTCGCGCGATCGATTGCTGACCATCGGCTTCGACTGCCTCTCGACTCTAGCCGAGGACGACTACCTCGAGCGAGAGGTGCGGGAGAGCGGGGCCCAGCGTATGACGCAGGAGGCGCTTCAGTTTGCACCTCAAGGCGGCATTCTGGCCTATCGCAACCGGCGTGCGTGCCAGGCGTGCCCGCAGCCTGTGCCAAGCGAAGTGGACATCGTTCTCGGATTCCTCGGCATGCCCGTCCGCAAATCCATCTTGGTGCTGGCCCGCGATGAGGCCCTCGCCTCCAGCCTCGGCCTCGGCGACCTGACGGACGGGCCCGCCTCGGATGCGCTGGTCGATAGCCGGGCGGCCAGGGTGGCTCAGGTTGTCGCCCGCAACCGCCGCACCGCCGAACGGTTCATGCGAGCCCTCTCGGCCGATCTACCCTCCGACGTCGAAGAGCTCATCGCCTACTTCGACAACTGCGAACCGTGCCAGCAGTGCCTCGAGTCGTGTGCCATCTATGATGGCGAGTTGGTCGCGCTGAGCGAGCGCGAGTTGGGGCGTGCAGCACGTGTCGGGCGCTGGTTGGCGGCATGCGTCGGGTGCGGCATGTGCGAGCAGGCCTGCCCGCGCGAAATGCCGCTGGCTGCACTGCACGACCGCCTGGCAAGCCTCGTCCGGCAAGAGGTCGTCCATTAGGTCGCCGGTTCATCGCCCGGCGGATCGGGGAGCGAGAGTGCCTCAAAGAATCCAGACTGACCCTGCGCGTGTCGAGCGCGTGCTGAAGGTCGTCTTCTCTCAGCCGCGGCCGCCCGTGGCTCGCTGCCGCCTGCTGAGTTCGGGTTTCGGCCCGGCCCACATGCTCAAGGTGGAGACAGATCTTGCCGGCAGCCAAGCCTGCCTGGGCTGCGGTAGCTGCATGGATGCATGCCCGGTGCTGGCCCGCGACCCGCGGCGTCGCGCACGCCTGGAGACGCGCACCTCCATGGCGCTCGAAACGCTGGTGGGGGAGGACTGCGACCGCTGCGGCAACTGCGTGCTTGCCTGCCCCCAAGTCGACACGACCATCAAGCACTTCTTGGTGCAGACCCATCTGGCCGAGGGCATGGACCGCTTGCTCGCACAATCCGCAACCGATGAGATGTTGGTTCTCGATTTGTTCTTGGGGGAGTCGTGAGCGGGGTGGGATCGCGGGTGACGCCCGATGTCGGATTTCATTGGGCGCGGATCGACCGACATGGAGAGTGACATGCTGCAAATCCACATCATGGGTCAGGCCTACGACGTCCCCGAGGGGTTGACGATCCTCAAGGCCCTGGAATGGGCAGGCTTCCGCCTGACGCGCGGCGTGGGCTGCCGGGGTGGATTCTGCGGGGCGTGCGGCACGGTCTATCGTCTGCAGGGCGATTACCGGTTGCGCTATGCGCTGGCCTGCCAGACCGTGGTCGAGCCGGAAATGGTCCTCGGGCAGATTCCCTTCTTCCCTGCCCAGCGTCCGAGCTATCGGCTGGAGTCACTTCAGGCCGAGGAGGCAACCCTCGCGGAAATCTTCCCTGAGATTCTGCGCTGCTTCGGATGCAACACATGCACCAAGGCCTGCCCGCAGGAATTGGACGTGTTGAGCTATATGGCGGATGCGGTGCGCGGCGATCTTTCGGCGCTGGCCGATGCTTCCTTCGACTGCATCATGTGCGGATTGTGCGTGGCACGTTGCCCCGCCGAGCTCGTGCCGCCCAACGTGGCGTTGCTTGGGCGGCGCTTGTACGGCCGATATATCGCACCGCGGGCCGAGCATCTGCGCCGGCGAGTGGAGGAGCTCGAGGCGGGAGCATTCCGTCAGGAATTGACCGAGCTCAAATCGCGCTCGCGCGAGGAGCTCAAGGCGCAATACGAAGCCCGCGAGATCGAGGCCTGAGGCGCGACTCGCGGCCGGGTTCCCGCGACGCGGACGGATACCATGGACTTTGAATTTTCCTCTGACAGCCTGATGCTCCGCGACATGGTACGGCGCTTCGTCCAGAAGGAAGCACGCCCGCTGGAGATGGGCTACTTCACCCGCGGCGTGCTGGATCCACAGGAAGAGGCCCGGCTGCGCTCTGCGGTGGAGCAGATGGGGCTGTGGGGGCTGCTGGTACCCGAGCGCTACGGCGGCGGCGGGCTCGACCTCATTTCGGCCTGCCTGGTGGAGATGGAATTGGGCGCCACCTTCGTCCCCGTCGAAATCGGGACGGTGCCGCCGGCGCTCTTCGCCTGCACCGGTGAACAGGTTGCCCGCTTCCTCGAGCCCGCTCTCGCCGGCAAGCTGCACATCCAGGTGGCTGCCCGCGAGACGTCGGGCGTGGCCCCCGGGACTTGGTCCATGGTCGCTGAGCCCTGGCACGAGGGTTTCCGATTGAGCGGGGTCAAGCTCGTCAGTCGGCGGCCCGGCCCGCAGGATGTTTTGCTCACGCTGGCGCGCGCCCCGCAGGGGCTCACCGCGTTTTTGATCGATGCGGCCCAGGTCACGGTGGATGGCCAGGTGAAGGGCCGCTTGTCTCTCGAGCTGAGGGACTTTGAGGTGGGTCGCGATCGAATCCTGGGGGAAGAGGGCGGCGCGCTCAAGCTCGGCGGTGAGCAGGCGCCACGAAGCTGGATTCTCAGCGGTGCCCGATACCTCGGCATCGTCGAACGCCTGCTTGAAATGGGCGCTGAGCACGCGCGCGATTGGATTTCGCTGGGTGCGCCGCTGGCTGTGCGCCCGGCGCTGCGCGGCATGCTGGCGGATCTGCGCTCCGAGTTGGAGGCGGCTCGCTGGTTGGTGTTGCATGCCGCTTGGTGTGCCGATCAGGGCCAGCCGCTTAAGACGGAAGCCGCCATCGTACGGTTGCGCACGGGCGAACTGCTGAAGAGCGCGGTGGACCGGGTCACGATGGCCTTTGGTGGTCCGGGTCCAACGTCGCAGATCGAACCGCGGCGCATGGTGCATGCGTTGGCGCCGCCCGAGGTGCTCGAATTCGCGCTCGATCAGGCGCGTGCGCTCGTGGCGGCGGATGTGATGGCTGCCGTTGATGGGAGGTGAGGTATGAGGATTAACCACCTCGTAGAAGTGGATGAGGCCGGCGCGCTGGCAGCCTTGCAGGGCGTGTTATCCGGCCTGTGGGAGCGCAACGGGCTGACCGCCATGCTTGCCCCAATGGAATCGGAAGGGGGCCGCGAGGTTTCGCCCCAAGTGGCCGAAGATGCCCGCGTCGTTGCGACCATCAACCCCTTCGCCCCAATCATGCCGACCAATGCTGCGGCGCTGGTCGTCGATTTTGCGCGCGAGCACCAGCCCGGGCCGTTGGCCGCCGTCCTGCGTCCGTGTGAAGGACGCGCTGTGATGGAACTGCGCAAGCGCCGGCGCACAACTCCCGAGGCCGATCGGGTCATCACCATTGCCGTCGACTGTTTGGGGTGTCATTCGGCGGGCGTGTGGAGCGAGCGGATCCGCAGCATCTCGCCTTCCGACATCTGGCGGGAATCATTGACCTATGCAGATCAAGGTGGGTTCACCCCGCAATCGCTTCGTCGGGGATGCCAAATGTGCACCGCCCCCGCGATGCGCGATGCGGACCTGACGATCGGCCTCTTCGGCCTGGACACCTCACGCGCATTGCTGGCCTCCTGCCCGGATGAAGCGACCGACGCGCGCTTGCATATGTCCGAGATCGCGCCCCATTCGGCCCCGGAAGACGTGGTCGTGCGGCGTGAGGTGGCGCTCGGCGAGCTGGCCGAACGGCGTGGGCGCCAACGGGAGATGCACTTCCAAGAGGCGCAACGGCGCGGAGGGAGCCTTTCTGAAGTTCTGGGCCTGTTCGTCAACTGCTCGCTGTGCGGCGACTGCCTGGATGCGTGCCCGCTCTACAACGGCGAGCTGGCGGGGATGCTTGGCGTGCGTTCGATCCGGTCCGGGGGCGGTTCGCTGCTCGCCGAGCTTGTGGAACTCGGCCGCTGGCTGGCCTCCTGCTCAGGGTGCGGCATGTGCGAAGAAGTCTGCTCGTGCCGCGTGCCGTTACTCGACATCGTCTCGCCATTGAGTCAGCGCGTCCGCGATGAGATCGTCTACCGCCCGGATGGTCGAGCGCCCGCGTTGCCGTGGATGGCGAGCGGATCCTAGATGCAGAGAATTGACCCATGGCGGGCTGGTGGACTTCGAGGATGATGACGTCGGTAGGAGGATTGGATGACCTATCCTGAGCCACTGCGCGAATCACTGGCCCGTGTCGAGGCTTCGCGAGCTCGGCGTGCCCACCAGGTGCATCCGCGCCTATCGGCCGATGACCGTCAGGCGATCCTGAGGGCCTTTCACCCGGATTACATCGCCAGCGCATTCCGCGAATTGCAGGTGGGCCCCAACAAGGGCGACCGCACTCCGCGTGAACTCGCGCAAGTGCTCGAAGCACCTCCGCTCGTTGGCAGCACCGTTCTGGAGGGATTGACGCCTGCGCGCGAGGTGGACGTTCTCATCATCGGCGGGGGCGGGGCGGGGGCCAGCGCTGCCTTGCTGGCGCAGGAAGGCGGCGCCTCGGTGCTCATCGCAACCAAGCTGCGCTTCGGTGATGCCAACACCATGATGGCCCAGGGCGGCATCCAGGCGGCCGACAAGGAGAACGATTCGCCCGCGCTGCATTACCTGGATGTCGTCGGGGGCGGGGGCTTTGCCAACGATCCGGATCTGGTCGAAGCGCTGGTGTCGGATGCGCCGCTGGTGATGGCATGGCTCGAGCAACTGGGCGCCATGTTCGACAAAGAGCCGGACGGTACGCTGCGCACCATCCACGGCGGCGGCACGAGCCGCAAGCGCATGCACGCCGCGCGCGACTACTCGGGCGCCGAGATCATGCGCACGCTCCGCGACGAAGTGCGCTCGCGCGCCGGCGACACACCTGGAATCGCTATGTGGGAGTTCCGCCCCGCGGTGGAACTCGTGCTGGATGTCCACGGGCAGGTGGCCGGGGCGCTGCTCAGGGACCTGGACACTCAGCGCTTGATGTTGGTGCGCGCCAAGGCAGTGGTCGTGGCCACCGGGGGCAGCGGACGCTTGCACTACCAGGCCTTCCCCACCACCAACCACTACGGCGCGACGGGCGATGGCCTGGTGTTGTGCTACCGAGTGGGTGCGAAACTCAGTTTCATCGACACCATGCAGTACCATCCCACCGGGGCCGCCTTCCCCGAGCAAATCCTGGGCCAATTGGTCACCGAGAAAGTCCGCGGGCTGGGCGCCCAGGTCTGCAACGTCGACGGGGAGCAGTTCGTCTATCCGCTCGAGACGCGAGACGTCGAGGCGGCAGCTTTCATCCGTGAATGCGCGGAGAAGAAGCGCGGCGTGTCGACGCCGACCGGGCAGCCTGCCGTGTGGCTCGACTCCCCGTTGATCGAAATGCTCAAGGGGCCCGGAACGGTGGCGCGTGAGTTGCCGGCCATGATGCGCCAATACCGTCGATTCGGAATCGACATGAGCCAGGAACCGATACTGGTCTACCCCACTTTGCATTACCAGAATGGCGGGGTGGCTATCCACGCCGATGGAAGCACGCTCGTGCCCGGGTTGTATGTGGCGGGCGAAGCAGCGGGCGGCATCCACGGCCGCAATCGCCTGATGGGCAACAGCCTGCTCGATATTTGCGTTTTCGGCCGCCGCGCAGGCCGGGCGGCCGCGGAGTGGTCGCACACGGCCCATACTGCGGCGCCGACCCTGGCCCATCTGACCGAATGGACGGAATTGAGGCGCGCGGCGGGCCTGGCGGATGGGGCTGCATCGCCGATCATCCTTCCCGACTACACGCGGCATGAGAACGCGGCCGAGGCGCACAACCCATCGTGACGATCGTGACCGGACGTGCGGGTCCGCTCCCCGACGGGGGCGAACTGGTGGCGATTGCCTGCAGTGGCGACGACGGCGCGACGCAGCGCATGCTCGAGCGCCTCGGCTCGCCCAACAAGTCGATCCAGTCCGCGCTCAGCCAGGCCATCCGTCGCACCGCGCCCCCCGGGTTGTGGCGGCGGCTGCTGGATCATCTCGCACACGAAAACCTCGCCGAGCCGGGTGCGGGGGCCACACCAACCGAGCCGCCCGCCTCTCCAAATCGATCGAGCGCCATCATCAGGCTTTTCGTCGAAGAAGACTCGCTCTCTGCGGCGACGCGCCAGTCCGTCTTGCTCGAGGGGTTGCGCGACCCGTGCGGCGAGGTGCGCGTCACGGCCGCCTCCTTGCTCGGCATGTGCGGCGATGCGCGAGCAGCCGATCTGCTGGTTGATGCGGTTCATTCGGCTGTACCAGGCGTAGGTGCCCGAGCGGTGGATGCACTGGGGGTCTTGCGTCTCGACGACTCGGCCCCGGCATTGGTCGACGCCCTGCGCTCCGAAGACGAACGGCTGCATCATGCAGCCACTCGGGCTCTATCTGGGTTTGGCCCGGGTGCAGTGCCCGCGCTGGCCGGTGCTCTGCGTGCTCCGCAAGAACACGTCCGCTGGCATGCTGCGCGCGCGCTGGGCCAGATCGGCCATGCCTCCGCCGCCGAGGCGCTGGCCGGCGCGCTCGGCGACCCGGACAGTAATGTCCGTTGTGCCGCGGCCGAGGCCCTGGCGGAGATCGGCTCCGAGGCCATTCCCTGCTTTCTGGAAAGGCTGGCACGCCACGCGGCCACCGAGGCCATACGCCAGGCCTCGCGCCACATGATCCACAGCGTGCACCAGGACGGTCTCAAGGCGCGGCTGCAGCCCTTGCTCGACGTGCTCTACGCGCCCGGCGCGGGCCCGCAGATTCAGATCGTCGCGGCTCGCCTCTTGCAGACGTGGCGTAACACATCCTGACCGCGGACGGACAACGAAACATCTGAGCCGGACGTGAGTGCGAGGTGACCCGCGCCCCGGGTGTGGCCGCGCCATGCCCGCTGTCCATGATTCTGCTATCATCCACACCACGACGATGGAGGACCTTTGGAATGGAAGATCTCTTCGATGCGATGCGCAACAGTATTGTTGAGGGGGAACCGGAGGAGGCAGAGCGGCTGGCGCGCGAAGCCCTGACCCGCGGCGTGGACCCGATGGAAGCGATGAGTCGCGGGTTCCTGCCGGGCGTCAATCAGGTGGGGGAGGGATTTGGCTGCGGCGATCTGTTTCTGCCCGATCTGGTCCGTGCCGGAGCTGCGATGAAGGCGGCGGTGCGAGTCCTCGAACCCGAAATGACCCGCCGCGGCACGGCGCGCGAGGTTTCGGGCCGGGTCGTGCTGGGGACGATCAAGGGCGACATCCATGAGATTGGCAAGACGCTCGTCGGGACCCTGCTCACGGCCAACGGGTTTGAGGTATATGACCTGGGAGTGGATGTGGCGCCCGAGCTCTTCATTCAGAAAGCGCAAGAAGTGGGCGCGGATCTCATCGGCGTGTCGGCTCTGCTCACCACCACCATGGCCGGGCAGCGCTTGGTTGTTGAGGCGGCCGATAAGGCGGGGTTGCGGCCGAAGGTGGGGGTAATGGTCGGGGGAGCCCCTGTGACGAAGGAGTGGGCGGCCGAAATCGGTGCCGATGGTTTCTCGGAGGACGCGGCCGGCGCGGTAGCGCTCGCCAAGAGGCTGATGGATCGCGCATGAGCATCCAATCGATTTCACATCCGAAACTGCGCCTGGAGGTTCTCTCGGCGGAGGACGTGCGCCGCATTCACACTGCGACGCTCGACCTGATCGAGACGGTCGGTGTCAAGATGCCCTCCGCTCGGGCTCAGGAGATCGTCGCCTCTCACGGAGGCAAGGTCGACGTGGCCTCCGGCATCGTCCGCATTCCGGGCGCGGTGGTCGAGCAAGCGCTGGCCAAAGCACCTCACGGATACACGCTGGCGGGTCGCGACCCGGCGCTCGACCTTCCGATGGACGGGCAGCATTGCCATCTGGGGACCGACGGCTGCGGTGTGGAAGTGATCGACCCGGCGACCGGGTCGCGCCATCGCTCGACGCTGGCGGACGTGCGCGACGCAGCGCGTGTGGCCGACAGCCTGGACGCCATCGCGTTCCATTGGACCCCGATTTCTGCGCAAGACAGGCCGCCGGAGAGCCGGTCGTTGCACGAACTGCTGGCCATCTGGTCGGTGAGCCACAAGCACGTGCAGACCGAATCGATCGTGACCGATCGCGAAGCGCGGGTTGCAGTGGAGATGGCCGCCGCACTCGCCGGGGGCCGCGAGGCGCTGCGCCGGCGGCCGATCCTGTCGATCATGCAGTGCACACTCCCCCCGCTGGCTCAGGATGGCGGCAGCCTGGACGCGGGCCTGGTGGCGGCCGAAGCGGGCCTGCCAGTGGGCTACATGACCATGACCTCCTGCGCCTCGACTGGCCCGGCCACGCTGGCCGGGACGCTCACCGTGGGAAATGCCGAAGTCGTGAGCGCATTGGCGCTCATGCAGATGGCCTTCCCCGGTGCGCCGGTGTTCTATGCGGCGGCCCAGACCGCGATGGACCTACGTTCCGGTGCCTATACCGGCGGCGGGCCGGAGGATTTCCTCTTCGGCGCGGCGACCAACGTGCTGGCGGATTTCTATAACGTGCCGCTCTCGATGGGCGCCTTTGCCACGGGCGCCAAGGAACCGGGTTGGCAGAGCGCCGTTGAAAACGCCCTCTCATCCTTCATGGCCGTATCGACCTGGTCCGACATGCTGCTCGGCGCCGGGATGCTGCATGGCTCGCGCATCCTCTCGTATGAGATGATGCTGTTGGACGCGGAGATCTGGTCGATCCTGTGTGCGATGAGCCGCGGCATTACGGTGGACGATGAGACTCTTGCGCTGGAGGCCATCCGCGAAGTCGGCCCGGGCGGCAATTTCCTCGCCCACCGCCACACCAAGAAGCACATGCGCGAGCTGTGGCGCCCGACGTACTTCGATCGCCGTCCCTTCTCGGAATGGGAGACAAAGCGCGATGGTGCCGTCTCCTGGGCCAATGCCAAGGCGCGCGAGATCCTGGCCACGCACAACCCCGAGCGGCTGGCGCCGGCGGAGCGAGAAGAACTCGGACGAATGATCGCGGCCGTCGAAAGGTCCTGATCGGCTGCACCGGCCTCAATGCTCACGGAGCAAGGCGTCATACCGGCAGGCAATCCAGACCAGGCGGAGGCATGTATGCCCCTTCTGCAATTGATGAATAGAGAGATGGTAGAGCGGGTCGTGCAGGAAGCCTTCGATATTCTCGAGACGATCGGGGTTGAAGTCCAGGATGAGGAGGCCGCGCGGCTGCTGGGCGAGAATGGAGCCCGCCCGGATAAGAACCGCCGCCGGGTGTGCTTGCCCGAAGCGCTCGTCCGCAAAGCGTTGGCCACGGTGCCTTCCTCTTTCGAGCTCTATGCAGCGGATGGCACGCCCGCCGTGCACTACGGGGAGGACCAAGTTCACTTCGACCCAGGCTCGTCGGCGGTGCACGTGCTGGATGGAGCGACCCACGAACACCGCAACGCACTGACCCAAGACCTGGTCGACCTGGTCAAGGTGGCCGACATGCTGCCCGAGTACGCGGCCCAGAGCACGGCTGTCAATTGTGCCGACGTGCCGACAGCGATAGGCGACATGTACCGTCTCTACCTGGTCTTGCTGCACTCGCCCAAACCGGTGGTGACCGGTGCCTTCGGGCTGCCGACTCTCGGGCGAATGCGCGATATGCTGCTCGCCGTCGGCGCCGATACGCCGCAGGCACGCCAGCGGGCTGTCTTCGACGTCTGCCCATCACCGCCGCTCAAGTGGACGGAATTCGCCGCCGGGAACTTGCTGTTCCTCGCGCGCGAGCGGATCCCCGCAGAGATCATCTCAATGCCGCTGGCCGGCGCGACGGCACCGGCGACGTTGGCCGGTTCGATTGTGCAACACGCCGCGGAAACGCTGGCCGGCATCACGTTGCACCAGTTAGCGGGCCCGGGGGCTCCCATCGTGTGGGGCGGGGCGCCGGCCATCTTCGACATGCGCTACGGCACCACACCCATGGGGGCCATGGAGACGGCCATGATGGATGCCGCCTACGCACAAGTGGGCAAGCACCTGGGGCTGCCGACGCACACCTATCTTGGCGCGACAGATGCCAAGACGATTGATGCCCAAGCCGGATTGGAATCGGGAATGACCGCGCTGGTGGGCGCGATGGCCGGCATCAACATGATCTCCGGCGCGGGAATGTTGGACTTTCTTGCGTCGCAAAGCATCGAGAAGCTCGTGCTGGATGCCGAGGGAATTGCCATGGCACAGCGCCTGCTGCAGGGCATCTCGGCGCGGGATGCCACCCTGGCCAAGGATGTGTTCGCTCAACTTGGACCCGACTTGGACTTCCTCGGTCTGCGCCATACTCGCCAGAACTTCAAGCTCGAGCAACATCTGCCGACCTCGGTCATCGACCGCGCGTCGATCCGTTCATGGAAGGAGTCTGGCCAGCTCACCGCGCTCGATCGTGCGCGCGAGCGTGGGCTCGAGCTCCTCCGGCGCCACACGCGGCCGGCCCTGGCTGCCTCGGCCGAGCGCGATCTGACCGCGATCGTGACCACAGCCGCGCGCGAGGCCGGCATGACCACCTTGCCCACCTTGCCCACCTTTCACTAGATTTCGGGCGAATGGGTCGTGAGGAATAAGAAGGCACCCGCCTCGTCGAGGCGGGTGCCTTCTGTTAAGCGAACTGCGGCACGAGCCGGGCAACTCAGGCCCGCGCCGGATGGCTAGAACTCCTCGTTGGGCGAGCGCAAACGCAGAATCATCAGGACGACATTCCACAATTCCCCGTCGGGAGGCATGAAGTAATCCTCCAGCGTGCATTTGGCCTCGAAGCCCAGGCTTTGAAAGGCCTTGATGAACGAGGTCTGGTCGTGGATGATCTGCGCCTCGAGCAAGTACAGGTTGCGCTGGCGGGCGATTTCGATCAGCGCCTGGAGCATGCGGTTGCCCAGCCCACGGCGCCGGAAATCCTTGGCCAGGAAGATGAAAACCTGGGCGCGGTGGCGCTCCGGGCCATGGCCGAAGATCAGCGTGGCATTCCCGACGATGCGGTCGCCAACCACCGCCACCAGGTGCATCACTTTGGAGTGATCCAGGTGCTCGACCCATGCGGCGACCACCTTTGGATCGCGCACCTCGTAGTGCATGTAGCGCCGCTCCTCAAAGGTGGCCGCGGCATACAGGTCGGCAAGCGACTGGCGGTCGTCGGCAGCAAGGGGTCGCAGCAGGACGCGCGTGCCGTCTTGCAGCGTCAACAATTGGCGGAAGATGAGCTCTTGATGGGTCACCATGCCTCATACTCCTTGCCAGCGACGAGCACAACGTCCAGGTTCGCGCGGCAACGGCTGGCTCGTCCCGCACGGTGGCAGCCCGCGGCTGCTTCAAATCTCCCGCAACGCCTCTGCCTCGCATGCGCTCGGCGCAGCCGAGCGCGTATCATGCGTACTATCGCGGCGGGGCCGTCGTCGTGGCGGGTCCGCTGCGCAGGAGGAGCCCTGCCTACCTCACCCGAGATACCGCCGGCTTGGAGGCCGCCCCACGTAGGTAGAGGAACAAGATGGCCAGGCCCACCATGACCGCACCCCCGATGATGTTCCCGAGAGACACCGGGACGAGATCCCTGACGAAGAAGCTGCCCCAGGTCAGGTTGGGAAACCTCGCCGCGGTCCTGCCGATCGCCTCGAAGACCTCAGCTTCGCCGCCATGCTTGGCGGACAGCCCGATGGGAATTCGGGTTCGCCCACGGCTCTAGGTGATGGTCTTCTGGGTAAGCAGCCTGCGTACGGCCTCCACGGCGTGCGGCAGCGCGGCGGCGACTTCAGGCGTCAAGTCCTCGGTGAGATCGAAAACGCGCTCCGTTTCGATCGCCACCACCCATATGTCCTCCGGCACGACAGCCTTGAGCAGTCGCGCCATCTCGAGCGCCGTCTGCAGGCTGGCCTCATGTCCCGAATTGACATGACCGGCACCGGGGTTGCGCAGATCGCCGAGCTGCATTGTCGTCACGCGCCCGCGCGGGCCTTCACCGGTGGTCAGCGCGTCGATCAGGATGACGCGGCGGTAGCCCAACATACGCTCCATCAGGCTCAGTCCGCCCTTCTCGCAGGTGTCGATTTCCGCCTCCAGGTCCTCTGCCGCACCGCCCAGCGCCTGCGCCACACGGCACCCAATTCCGTCATCGCCGAGCACGGGGTTACCGAGTCCTAGGACGAGCGTCGGGGGCAGGCCAGCTGTTGTCATCGCTCAGGAGCGCCTTTCACGGAGGCATTTATGGAGCATCGGGCGTGTCGTGGGTGGGAGCAGGGGGCATGGGGTGTGGCCTGCCACAGGCCGCCGTGAGGCCAGGCCATCCCTCGGCATCCGTCCCATGGAGGCGAGAACCGGCGGCGTGCGTGGTGAGTGGTTTTCGAACCTAGAGACCAGGCGACTCGCTCTCGTTTCAACATCGCTAATCGACACGTCAGCAATTCCATAAGCCGCAGGGCGACCGCGCCGATTGGCCCCGGCCGCGTGCGGGCTCTTCGCCATGGGGCAAGGAAGCCTCGCCGAGAGGACGCATTCTTCCGCGCGGGGGCGCGACGGATGGGTGACGTGGTGCCGGGCGGCGATCCGTTCGCCCGCCCGGTGCTCACGGCCGCCACCGGGAAGTCATGCGCCACGCAGGGCGGGAGCCGCCACGAGATGTACCCCTGGGGCCGTGGGCCTCGCTGCGCTCTCTAGTCGCCGACGCGGCATCCTACAAACGATCCACCCGGCGGAGTTGCGCATCGGCCGGGTGGATTTTCACTCAGCAGAACTGGCGGAGAACCTTCACCTCTTCTCCGCGGTGATTGTGGATCGTGACCTGCAGAGGCATCTTCCCTGGCAACGAGTGGGTCGCACAGCCGAAGCACGGATCGTACGATCGGAAGGCCATCTCCACCCGATTGAGGATGCCCTCGGTCACCACCGTCCCCTTATGGATGAACTCCTGGGCTGCCTTGCGGATCGACATGCTGATCGGTGCGTAGTTGTTCGTGGTGCCGACAATCAGATTGGCCTTGGTGACGATTCCGCGCTCGTCCGTGCAGTAGTGATGAGTCAGCGTTCCGCGTGGGGCCTCGACGATGGCGACGCCTTCGGTGGGTTTCTCCGTCGGGATAGTGCGGAAGTTGTCGGAAGCGACTTCCGAGTCGCTCGCCAATTCGACCCAGCGCTCCGCGGCGTAGAGCAGTTCGATCAGCCGCGCCCAGTGTGTTGCAAGCCGCTGGTGGACAGGTTTGCCGCCGAGAGTCGTATAGAAGCGCTCGTATTCGGCTTGGGCCAGCGGGGTGGCCATGCCGTCTGCGGCATTCAGCCTCGAAAGCGGCGTGGCGCAGTACACTCCGGACTCCTTGCCGTCAACGAACCCCTTCCAGCCGACCTTCTTGAGGTACGGGAACTTCAGGTAAGTCCACGGCTCGACGTGCTCGGCGATCCAATCGGTGTACTCGGCAGGAGCGTAGGTGCCCAAACGCTTACCCTCCGGGTCGACCACGCTCACCCGGCCATCGTAGAAGTTGACCTTGTTGTTCCCGTCCACCAGGCCGATATAGTGCGTGCGGTGCGTGTAGATATCCCCGACGACCAGGTCGAGATAGGCCTCGTTCTTGAGAACAATGTCCTCAAAGAGCTTGAGGCTGAACTGGCCGAACTCGACCGCCCAGCGGCCGAGGGCCTCGATTTCCTTGCGCTGCTCCTCGGTGATGCCTTTGCTCAGTCCTCCGGGGATCGAGGTGCAGGGGTGCACCTTGCGCCCACCGATGATCTCCACTACCGCGTGGCCGGCCTTGCGCGCCTGGATCACCTTGCCGCCGATCTCCAATCCAACTTTGTGAATGACGCCAAGGATGTTGCGTTCGGCCACCGGCGCATCCGGGCCCATGACGAAGTCCGGCCCTCCCAGGGCATAGAAGTGAGTGGCGTGATCGGTTACGTAAAAGGCGCTGTACAGAAGCTCGCGCAGCATTTTGGCCGTGCGCGGCGGATCGACCTTATACACCGCATCCGCCGCCTTGGCGGCGGCCATGTGATGCGCCTCCGGGCACACGCCGCAAATGCGGTTGGTGATGATCGCCATCTCTTCGATCGGTCGCCCGACGACGAATCGCTCGAAGCCGCGCAGTTCCGGAATCTGAAAGTAAGTGTTGGCGACTTCGCCCTGTTCGTCGAGAAAAATCTCGATCTTGCCGTGACCTTCCAAACGGGTGATTGGGTCAATCGTGATGCGCTGCATGCTGTTCCTCCTCCCAGGTGGGCTTGCTGGCTTGGAGCAATGAGCCGGCCAGGTTGGTATGGTAGAAAGAGCCCACCGGGTCCGGGATCCCATCCAAAATCCGCTCGATTTCCTGTGGGTCGGTGCTGTCGATCACCGAGGCTACGCCGCTCATCAAGCGGCCGCCAAAATCGCGCGCGACGTCGGTCGGGCCGTAGCAGCCTACGCACGGCACGCCGGCTATCGGGCAGCGGGCCGAGCATCCATTGCGGGTGGCCGGACCATTGCAGAGAAGCCCCTGCTCGAGTAGGCACAGGGTTGGGTCCGGGCGGAAATCCTGTATGCGGGTGAAAGCGGTGATCTTCTTCTCGTTGCGGGTCCGAGTGCACTCGTCGCATACCGTCGAGTGACCTGCGCCGATCACGGACCCTGCGACCGGCAGTGTGGCTTCGCCCTTGAGCGCCTTGATGACCAACTCGACCACAGCCGCAATTTGCTCGGACTCGGGTGGGCAGCCAGGCATGTAGTAGTCGACCGGCACCGCTTGGTCGAGCGGCCTCACCACCGAATACATGTGCGGGATCACCAACTCGCCCTCGGGCACGGCGTAGCTGGGTTGAGGCAGGATGTTCTGCGGATTGTCGGTGGACACGGTGGAGAAGGCCGTGCGCAGCGTCTCCTCCCGGGTGGTCAGGTTGGAGAGGGCCGGGAAGCCGCCCTCGCAGGCGCATGAGCCAAAGGCCACCAGGATCTTCGACTTTCGGCGCAGCAGCTCAGCGATGTGCTGGTTCTCGCTGTTGCGGATGGCCCCGTTGAAGAGGCACAGCGTGATCGATTGATCGGGCATGGCCTCGACATCTTTGTACTTGGCATCCATCGCCACCGGCCAGAAAACGACCTCGAAGTTGGCGTCCACGTCGAGGATCTTCTCGTGAATGTTGAGTACAGCAATCTCGCAGCCCCCGCAGGCCGCTGCCCAGTACATGGCGAACTTCGGTTTCCCGTTGGCGGTCATGCCGGCACCTCCAGCGCAGCGGGCTTATTGGGCAGCGCCGCCGCGGCTCCCGCTGTCGGCCAGTTCAGCGGCCCCAACGCGCGGACTTCCTCGACCATCTTGGTAATCTCACCGGCCAGGCGCACGCCTTCTGCCGCGCTGGCCCACACCAACTTGACGCGGCCGGGCTCGACGCCCATCTGCGCGAGCATGCGCTTGAGCAGGTGATAGCGGCGCATGGCTTTGTAGTTCTGCTCCAGGTAGTGGCACTCGCCCGGATGGCAGCCGGTGATCATCACGCCGTCCGCCCCCGAAGCCAGCGCCTTGAGTACGAAGGTGGGGTCCAGCCGCCCCGAGCACATCAGGCGGATGAGCCGCACGTTGGGTGCGTATTTCACACGCGCAGTGCCCGCCAGGTCGGCGGCGCGGTAGCTACACCAGTTGCAGGTGAAGCCGATGATCACGGGTTCGAATCCTTCGGTCATGGATATCCCCTTCCTGAGTGGATAAGGCGACGGTGAGGGCCAGGGGCTGCATTCGAACTGCGGCCCTCTTCGGCACGGCCCGCCACGGATTGACTATGCCTCCACGGGCTGCAGGTTGCGCAGCAACAAACCCTCCATCTGGGAAAGAACTTGGTCGTCGCTGAAGACCGTGCCGCTGATCGCCCCGGCCGGGCAGGCCGCCACGCAGGTACCGCAGCCTTGGCACAGGGCGGGGTTGACTTCCGAGAGGGCCGTGTCGGCGTGGTACAGAATGGCATTGAACGGGCACAGGGCATTGCAGATGCGGCAGCCGGAACAACGCGTTTCGTCGATGCTGGCGCGAACGGGTTCGAGGGCGATCTCCTTCTGCTGGATGCGCCCCATCACCCGCGCTGCCGCTGCCGCGCCCTGCGCTACGCTGGCCGGGATGTCTTTCGGCCCCTGCACTGCACCCGCGATGTAGATACCCTCGGTCATCGTCGCCACGGGGTCGAGCTTGGGATGCTTCTCGATATACCAGCCGTCTGCGCTGCACGAGATACCGAATACTTTGGCCACTTGCTTGGCGTCGTGGCGTGGTTCAAGGCCGGCCGAGAGGATGACCATATCCAGCGGGATGCGCCGCTGCTTGCCGATCAGCGTGTCCTCTACCTGGACGATGAGATGGCCTTCTTCTCCCGGCAGGCGGGCGAAATCGCTCACTTCGGCTACCTTGCCGCGCACGAAGTGGACGCCCTCCTCGAGCAAGCGATGGTAGAACTCCTCGTAGCCTTTCCCGGGTGCCCGTATGTCGATGTAGAAGTTGTAGACCTCCGCGCCAGTTCGCTCCCGGACCAGATGCGCGAACTTCAGGCTCTGCATGCAGCAGATCGAAGAGCAGTAAGCATGGTAGTTTTCGTCGCGACTGCCCACGCAGTGGATGATGCCGACCGACTTGGGCACGGTCGTGCCGTCGCGCATCACGACGTTTCCGTTGGTCGGACCGGCGGCATTGCACAGCCGCTCGAACTCCAAGCTGGTGAAGACGTTCGGTAGCCGACCCAGGCCGTACTGCGGGATGCGGCGAGCATTGAAGAGGTCAAACCCGGTGGCTAGGATGATATTGCCCACCTGGAGGGTGATGGTCTCTTCTTTCTGCTCGAAGTCGATCGCGTCGGTCGGGCAAAACTTCTCGCAGGCCTTGCACGTGCCCTTGATGAAGTAGGTGCAGTTCTCACGGTCAAGGACAGGATACTTGGGCACAGCCTGCGCAAAGGGGCGGTAGATCACCTTGCGCTTCCCCATCCCGACTTCGAATATGTCATCGTCGACTTTCTTGGGGCACTTCTCTTCGCACACGCCGCATCCGGTGCACAGGTCGACTTTGACGTAACGCGGCTTCTGGATTACGGTCACTTCGAAATTGCCGACGAACCCGTCGACCTTGGTCACCTCGGCGTAGGTCATCAGCGTGATGTTCGGATGGTTGCCGACGCTCACCATCTTGGGGGTGAGGATGCAGGCCGAACAATCCAGAGTCGGGAACGTCTTGTCGAACTGGGCCATGTGCCCGCCGATGGATGGCTCGCGTTCCACCAGGTACACCCGCGTGCCGCTGTCGGCGATCTCAAGCGCCGCCTGGATACCCGCAATGCCTCCACCCACGATCAATGTAGCCGGGTGAATGGGGACGCGCAGCGGCTCCAGCGGGACGTGATGAGTCACTCGTTCGACGCCGCCCGAGAGCACGGCCTTCGCTTTTGCGGTCGCGGCCACCTTGTCGGTGTGTACCCAGGAAACCTGCTCGCGGATCGAAACCAATTCGCACAGGTAAGGATTCAATCCGGCCCGCGCGCACGCGGTGCGAAAAGTCTGCTCGTGCAGGTGAGGCGAGCAGGCCGCGACCACCACGCGGGTCAGCCCCAATTCCTTGATATCCTTCTCGATCAGTTCCTGGCCGAGGCTCGAGCACATGAACTTGTAGTCGCGGGCAATCACCACGCCGCGATGGGCCAGGCGCTCCGCGGCCCACTTGGCCACTCCCTCCACGTCCACCATCCCGGCAATGTTCGATCCGCAATGGCATACATACACACCGATCTTCTCGGTCATTCGCTGCCTCCTCTCAAACCGGGCATCGGCCGGTTCGAACCTGCCCTTCGTGAAGGATCCCTGAGCTCATTCGTGCTCAGGCTTCCTCGAGTCCTCTTCTGTTTCCCAGACATCCATCCTCATTCTGACACACGAAGTCGTCGTCCGCTTGGGGAGTCATCACCTCCCGACGCTGGATAGAACCGGTGTCGGCAAGACAAGTTCCTTCCCGATCCCCAGTTTGTCGGGAGGAATATCGAGTGCCAGCCCGACCAGCTGAGTGAAATACAGGATGGGGATGGACAGGTCTGTGCCAAACTCGTGGTTGACTTGATTCTGGTAGCACTCGAGATTGACCTGGCACAGCGGGCAGGCCGTCGCAATGACCGCGGCGCCCGAATCCACGGCACTCTGGAGCAGGGTCCGCACCATGCCCAGGGCGGCCGGGCGGCTGGTCAAGATCAGCGAGCTGCCGCAACAACGCAGTCGGTCCGGGTATTCCACGGGCGATGCGCCGATGGTCGTGAGCAGGTCCTCAAAGAAACGCGGCTGCTCGACATCCTCGTGGTCTTTCCTCGGCCGGAGGATCTGGCATCCGTAGTAGGGGGCCACGTGCAAACCGGTCAACGGGCGGGAAACCTTGGCCTGGATGGCCTCCAGCCCCACATCCTGGATCAACACCTCGATCAGATGTCGCACCACGCCGGTCCCTGCGAAGTTGAGCTGGTCTTCGCTCAGGGCGGCATTGACATGCTCCGCCAGGTCGGGATCGTCCTTGAGGTGGGTATTAGCGAAGTACAGATTCTTATAACAACCGGCACACACGGCCACCAAATCCAGCTTCTCCCGCTCCGCTATGGCCAGGTTGCGAGCACACAGCGCATACGAGAGAAGCTGGTCGACATGGAAATAGGCCGTGGTGCCGCAGCAATTCCAATCCTCCAGTTCCTTGAGCTGGATGCCAAGCGCGCGCGTCGTTTCCATCGCTGACATGTGATAACTGAGCGCCATCTTCTCAACGGAACAGCCTGGGTAATACGCGTACTCCTTCATTTGGCGTCTCCCATCGGGATTATCCGCCTCAACATCCGTCCGAAGTTTTCGAGCCGCTTGATCCTGGGGGGTAGTACAGGTAACCTCCCCTTCAGCATCAGGCTAGTTGCGGTTTGGGCCTCTTGCAGGAACTCCTGAACCCCGTAGGTGAAGAGATAGGAGGTCGCCAGAACAGGCTCGTAGGACCGTCCGCTCTTGAATATTGTCTTGACGAAGGTCTCCGAGAAGACGGGACCGATCAGTCCCTCCTTGTACTGGCCTCTCCAAATAGAGAGGCGCTTGAGCGCATACATCAGTTCCGCGATATCGATCCCCTGTGGACATCTCACGTTGCAGTGGTAGCAGGAGGCGCAGAACCAGAATGTATTGCTGGCCATCACCTCCTCTTTAAGCCCGGCCGCGATCATGCCGATGAGCCGCCGGGGGGTATGGTCCATGTACGGCACCACCGGACAGGTACCCGCGCAGGTGCCACACTGGATGCACGTGGTGAGCGGGTTGCCGTGCGCGGCGTACAGCAGGTTGGACACCTCGTCGCTGAATGGAAGTCTTTCGGCCATAGCGTTTCCTCTTGATGCTCCGTCCCGCGGGCTGGGTGGCATGCCGCCGCCTGGTCCAGCGGCCCCGCACACTTCGCCCGCGAGTTTGGATATGTACTCGAATTCGACCTCCCGGTCTGGGGCTATGCGGGGGTCGCCTTCTTCGCCTGCGCCTGCTGCAACAAAGCGCTGACCCGTTCCAGGAGCAGCTTCGGTTCGACCGGCTTTTCCACGAGTTCATCCACCTCGACAAACCGCGGATGGACGGGTCCGCCGGGGAACAGAAAAGCGATCTGCTCACGTATGCCGGTAATGATCAAGACCGGCAGCTCTCTCAACTTGGGGTCCTTGCGCATCTTGCGCGCGACCATGACGCCTTCGGCCCCGCGTCCCATCATGATGTCCAGCAGCAACATGTCGTATGACTTGGACTGCAGGGCCTCGAATCCGTCCTTCGGGTTGTAGGCGACGTCCACAAGGTAATTGGCGCTCTCGAGGATGGACCTGATCCCCGCGACAAAGTCTGGATCGTCGTCGATGATGAGCAAATGCTTTTGCGTATTCATCGCTTGCCTCCCATCTGGGGTGCAGACATAGGGTCTGTCTCGGCCTGCGGCTGAGATAAGGCGGGAAGGTTGAGAACGAAGGTGCTGCCTTGGCCTAGTTCGCTTTCGACCGAGATCGACCCATCATGAACTTCGACAATGCGGCGTGTCATCGCAAGGCCCAATCCGCTTCCGGGTTGGGGCGCGTCGCCGGGCTTGCCACGATAGAAATCCTCGAAGATATGAGGCAGGTCTTCCTTGGCGATGCCGACGCCCGTATCGGCCACCGAAATCACGATCCGGTCGCCTTCCTGCCGAGCGAAGACCTGGACTGGGTTTCCGACTCGCGAGTACTTGACGGCGTTACCCAAGATGTTGACCAAGGCCTCGACCAGCGTTCCCTCGTCGCCCTGAACGCGTGCCAGCGGGGTCTGGATGTCGGTGCGGATTTCGACTTCCTTGCGCGCGGCCTCGGGCGCAACGACCTCGACCGCCTTGGCAATCCACGTGGGCACGGCGGTGGGCACAAAGCTCTCGCGGACCTTCTCGATATCCGTCGACATCACACGCAGCCAGGTATGGATGAGTTTCAGCAGATCGTTAACCCGCGAGGAGCATCGTTCGAGCCGAGTCCGCTGGTCATCCGTCAACCGGCCGGCGAGCTCTACCCCAAGAGCGAAGAGGTTTTGCTGCACGGCGTTGAGCGGGGACTTGAGCTCGTGGGATACGATGGCGGCGAAGTGCTCTCGCAGCATCTCTTTCTCTCTGCGCAGGGCCATCGTCTCCAGCACCAGGGACCTCTTCTCCAACCCTCTGCGGGTAATGATACGCAACTCATCCGGAGTGAACGGCTTGGGAAGGAAATCGAACGCGCCTTGCTTCATCGAGTCCACGGCCGAACTCACCGTGGCAAATCCGGTGATGACGATGGCAACAATCGTCGGATCGAACTCGCGCAGCTCTTCGAGCACGGCGAATCCGGACATGCCCGGCATCTTGAGGTCGACGAAGACAAGGTCCGGGTGGAATGCTCGGGCCTTGCGCAGGCCCTTCGCGCCATCGGAGGCCACGGCCACCTCGCAGTTGCCATCCTGCAGAATCTGAGCGCAGGAGTCGGCAACGACCTCTTCGTCGTCGATGACGAGGATCTTAGATCGCGGTTGCACGGGTCTCTGCCTCTTCGGCCGACATCGGAAACCTCACGGTAAAGCACGTGCCGCGGCCCACTTCGCTGACAACCGTGATCGTTCCCTTATGCTCTCGGATGATGCCGTAGCATATTGCCAACCCCAACCCCGTTCCGTGCCCGACGTCCTTGGTGGTGAAGAAGGGGTCGAAGACCTTATCAAGATCCTCTTCACGGATGCCGCGCCCGCTGTCCTCGAAGGCCACTTCGACAGAACCGCTGGCTGGGTCTGCGCGTGTGCTCAGGGCTAACCGGCCATAGCCATCCATCGCCTCCGCCGCGTTGATCAGCATGTTCATGAACACCTGCTGAATCTGCGACGGGTCCACGACAACAAGCGGCAGGTTGGGCTGAAGGCTCCTCTCCACCTCGATGTTCTGGAGCAGCGCCTGGTCCTCGATGAGGGCGAGGCAATCCTGCAACACGCCGTTGACGTCGCATGGCTGCTTGAGCGGTTTTCGCTGCCGGGAGAAATCCAGCAGGCCGCGGATGATCTCGGTGCAACGGTTGGCTTGGACAACGATCTTCTGAACGAAAGCCCTTGACGAATCGCCCTCCGTCATCCTCTCCAGCAGCAGGTGGGAGTAGGCGACAATACCCTGGAGCGGGTTGTTTACTTCGTGAGCCACATTCGCCGCCAACTGCCCTATCAGCGCCAACCTCTCGGACTCCATGACCTTCCTGGTGGTGGCCTCCTTCAACTTCTGGTCGCGCTCCTTCAGCGCCGAGGTCATGAAATTGAAAGTCCCCGCCAGTTCGTGCAGTTCATCGTTCGACCGGATCTGCACCGTGGCGTCGAGATTGCCGTGGGCGATCTCCCTTGATGCGGCGGCGAGCTTGCCGATGGAACGGGAGATGGGGCGTGCGACGACGAAGGCCAGGGTCATCGAGCCGACCACTCCGAGCACGGCAATGCCCAGGAAGACAACGACCGTCTCACGCTGCAGATCGCGGTATTTCTGTTCCAAGATACCGACATACAGGACCCCGACAATTTGACCGCTGAAGTCCCAAATGGGCTCATAGGCCGTGATATACCAGTCGTTGACCACGTAGGCGCGGCCGACCCACGGCTCACCCTCGGCCACCACCTGGTTGTAGACATCCTCCGCCATCCGCGTTCCGAGGGCTCGCGTGCCGTCTTCGTTTCTGACATTGGTCGAGATTCGGACGTCGTCCTGGAATATGGTCGCGGTTCCGATATCCTTCCCGGCGTACTTTAGATCTTGAAAGACGGTCTGCTTGACCTTGTCGACGAGCTCGAAATCCTTGTTGAGTAACACCCCGCCATATACGACGCCGATCAGATTCTGGTCGTAGTCGAAAACGGGCGCAGCCGCCTTGAGCATAAGGCCCGACGTCACTTGGCTCTCCGGGCGAGTTCTGGCCCGCGGGGTGTCGATGAATTCGATATGCGCCCGCTCGGCCAGCGTGGGTGATTCCAGCTCCAGGTCCTGCGCCGAGACGATCACCGTGGAGGCAACAGGTTGCAGGCTAGTCATTGCCGCCCAAACGAGTTCGTCGTGGCTCTGGTCATCCCCCAGTACGCCGGGGTTGCTGCTGCGCACAAGAACAGACCCGCTGGCATCGGTAATGGTCAGAACGTCCAGCGCCTCCCGCTCTCGAATCCTCGACAATTCGTCCGTGACCAGCTGGACATTTCCCGACAGTAAGGCGTTCATCAGAAGGTACCGATCGGCGGTAAACCGAACCACATCCACGATGTTGCCGAGTTTTCCCGAGTAGATCTCTCGTGCGGCGTTGAGGTCGTAGCGCACCTTCTCCTGCGCTTCATCCACAATGCGGTGGCCAATCAGCTCAATTCCGGCGACGATGAACACCACGCTCATCAGGATGATGACCAGCAGAAACCCGAGAATGAGTTTGACCGCGATCGGAATCCGCCAGCGGGCGCCACGTCGTCGCGTGGCAATCGATCCGGGCAAGCTGGCGGCAGGTGCGCTTCTGGCAAGGCTGGCCATGGCCTGAACTCGCCTCATCGTAACGGGCCGATCCTCGGCGCCGCGCGGCTCTACTGCGCCGCTCCTCCTTGTATGGACTCATCCACAAGCTCGATCAGGTCCTTCACCACGATCTTCCCTTCGAGCCCTGTCGTCTTGAGCGCATCCTGAAACATCACCAGGTCTTTCGGGCAGGTGACTACCAGGATGCCGACTTCTGGAACGGCAGCCGCCTCCCGTACGCGGCTTTCGGCCGGTCGTTCTTTCGCGCCGGGCGTCTCCTGCATCCAGATGCGGCCGCCGCCGGCACCGCAGCACAAGCCGCACTCTCGGTGGCGCGGCATTTCGACGACCCGACAGCCGATCGCTTCGAGCACGCGGCGCGGAGCGTCGTAAACTCCGTTGTAGCGGCCCAGGTAGCACGGGTCATGATAGGTCACCACGTGAGCCAGGCGGTTCGTCAGGGAGAGCTGGCCGGAGGCAAGCAGGCGCTCGAGCACCTCGGTGTAGTGGTATACCGGCCGGGTCAGGCCGTATTCGTTCTTGAGTGCGTTGTAGGTGTGCGGGTCGGTGGTGACGATTTCTGCGTAGTCGCACTTTTCGAGGGCCGCCTTGTTCTTCATCGCCAGGAGCTCGTACAGACCCTCCTCGCCAACCCGCCGAACGTCGTTGCCCACGTTGCGTTCGGCCTCATACAGCAGGCCGAAATCCATCCCGGCGCGCCGGAACACGCGCGCCGTGGCGCGCGTGACCTCGAGCACCGTCGGGCTGTAGGAAGCGTAGTCGCCCACGAACCACAGCGTGTGAGCAGGCTCCTTGCGGATATCCTTGATTCGAGGCTCAAGGCCTTGGGTCCAAAGCGCACGCTGGCGGTCCGACTTGCCGAAGGAGTTGCCGTAGCGCCGCACAGCCCCGAGCGTGTCCATCAATCGGGCGTCGGCCTTCTGTTGCGCCAGCAAGGACCGGCGCAAGTCGACAATCGATGCGAGATGGTCCACGAACACCGGGCAAGCCTGGGAGCACGCCCGGCAGGTCGTGCAAGCCCACAGTTCTTCCGCCGTGATCACGTCGCCTGCCAGGGCTCGGCCGTTACCGTGCGCCCACACATGCGCATCCAACTTGATCATCACGTCGCGCGGGGAAAGTGGCAGTCCGCTGGCATGAGCCGGGCAGACGTCCTGACATCGGCCGCACCGGACGCAGGCCTCGAAATCCAGTATCTCTTTCCAGGTGAAGTCGCGCCATACTTTCACCCCCGGCTCACGGTCCGCAGGCGCTACCGTCAGCGTGCCGCCTGGCTGCAACGAGCGAAAGAAGATGTTCGCCGGGGCCGCGATCAGGTGGAACAATTTCGTAAATGGAATGCTGGCGATGAAGGTGAACGCAATCACCGCGTGGCTGGACCACAACGCAATGTGCAGGGTACGATTCGTCGGGTCCCCCAACGCGATGAACCACCCCGCCACCATTCGCCCGACGGGAGACCAGCGTGCCCACTCGGGCTGGACAACGGCGATGCGCAGTCCCTCGACCAAATACCCGGAAAGCGCAATCAGCATCAACATGACCAGAACATAGGCGTCGTCCCACGCCAGGATGGGCCGTGGGGCGTTCCCCAGGCGGGCAGGCCGGAGCAGGTAGCGGCGAACGATGGCCATCGTCAGGCCGACCAGCACCAGTAGCCCGAGGACGTCGAGGACCAACTCGTACACCACGTAGATCCCGCCGGTGAGAAACTGGAAGCCGAAGAAGAGACGCGTCACGTCCCAATCGACCGTGGCCAAGGCCGTTCCCATGAGCAGCGCGATCATTCCCCAGAAGATGGTCAGGTGCATAATCCCGGCGTAGGCTTCCTGTGCGGTTCGCACCTGCCCAACGGCGTGGACCACGACGGACCCCAACCGCGCACCCAGCCGATCCGTGCGCCGCTCGGGGCGGCCTTGTCGCCAACGGCGGATGCGGCGGACCACCCCGTAGGTGAAGACGAGGATGGTCAACACCATGAGGGCGTACTGGGCAAGCTCAGCCCAATGGGGGATGTTCCAGAACGTCTCGCGGATGGGCATCTCGCCTTCCTTCCGAGTGTCGCTACGGCCGAGGGGCCTGCCGGATCTTCTCGGTCAGCGCGGGCAGCAAGTCGAACATGCTAAGTAACGTGCCGAAGTGCGCGACATTGAAGATCGGCGCGCGCGGGTCTGTGTTCACGGCAATGATCAACTCCGCGCCGCTTATTCCTTCGACGTGCTCCGGTGCGCCGCTGACCCCCAGAGCCACATAGCACTTGGGTTTGACGCTTACGCCGGATTTGCCTACCAGGCGCGGCACGGGAAGCCAGCCTTGGTCAACCACCGGGCGCGAGCCGCACACGACACCCCCCAGGGCTTGGGCCAGCGCCTCGGCCAGCGCGATGTTGTCCGCTTGTTGAATGCCGCGTCCAATGGCGACCAGCATCGGCTCCTTGGCGATATCGACATCGGCAGCTTGCGGCTCGATGTACTGCTTGAGAGTGATGCGCAAGCCCTCCAGGGCCGCGGAAGGGGCCTTGCGGACAACTTCCTTCGGTCCGGGCAAGCGACCCGCCTCCGGTTTGTATCCTCCCGGCACGATGGTGAGGACACATACCGGATCAGGGATCGGACCCTCGGCGATGATCTTGCCTCCGCAGGTGGGGCTTGAGTACCAGGGCCGGCCATCTTCCACCTTGGCGCGCACGCAGGAACTGATGAGCGGGGCGTTGAGGTCCAGGCTGACGCCACCGGCAATGTCCATCCCCATGGAGGTATGGCCGAAGAAAATGGCGCGCGGTGCCAGTTCTTTGGCTAGCCCGGCAATCGTCCTGTGGTATGCCTCAGGCGTGAAGTCAGCCAGGCTGGCGTGGTCGACGTAGATCACGCTGTCTGCGGCGCCGAGGGTGACGGCCAACGGTTCGGCGTTGTGTCCCAGGAGCACCGCAACCAGTCGGACCCCCAGCCCATCGGCCAGGACGCGCCCGGCGGCCAGCGAGGTGTAGGTGATCTCCATCACCGTGCCGCGCAGGGTTTCGACGACCACCCAAATGTCTTGACTCATTGCGATCCTCCCGGAACCTGGCGGGCGTTCGAGTCTGGAGCTACCCTCGCGAGGCCAGCAGACCACGCTCTCGGAGCACGGCCACCAGTTTGTCCGCCACCTGATCCACGCTGCCTTCGATCATCTCGGCGTGCGTGGTGGCCTCCAGCCGAGACATGCGCTCGACGGGTGCCGCGCCGCCGCTGTCGAACTCGCCGGTTTCGATCTCTTCGATCGTGGCGCTCTTCATGGCCTGGGTGATCAAGCTTGTCACGACGTAGCGCGGTGGTTTCTCGGCTGCCTGAATGCCAAACACGGCGGGCAGGGCCACCTCCATCTCGGCGACCAACCCGCCGGGGTACTCCTTGCGCGCCATGCACTTGCCATCACTCACGGTCAGGCCCGCCACGTAGCCAAGGTAGGGCATACGCAGGTACTCGGCCAGCAGCGGTCCAACGGCCCCATCCAGATCGTCATGTGCTTGCACACCCGTCAACACCAAATCGGGGTGAAGATCACCGATCGCTTTGGAGAGCGTGCGCGCGAGCGCATGGCAGTTCACGCCTGACGAGAAGTCCCCGGTCAGTTTGATCAACCGGTCGGCGCCCTTGGCCGCAGCCGTGTAGAGAACATCGTCCGCGCCTTCGAGGTCCGGGGCCAGTATCGTCACCTGCCCGCCGCCGCGCTCCTTGAGCAGAAGCGCCTGCTCGATGGCGTGATCGTCGAATTCATTGATGATCAGGCGTAAGAAGGTGCGATCGAGCGCCGCCCCGCCGGCGTCGATCTCGAGTTCTTCCACCAAATCCGGTGCAAGCTTGATCGGAACGACGATGTGCATCGTGCTCTCTCCTAAGCCGACATCGCCTCGGCAAGCAATTCGGCGATGTCTTTGACGACCAGCTTGTTCTCGCTCCCCATGCTCTTGAGGGCATCTTCAAAGCGTGGCGCTTCGTATGGGCAAGCGACCGCCAGGATCTGCGCCCCCGACGCCAACGCCTCTTGGATGCGCCACTCCGACATGCGCGTGTGCGTCTGTTGCCACGCGAATCCGTCCAGCCAGTTCCCGCCACCGCCACCGCCACAACAAATGCTGGTGGCGCGGTTGTGGGCCATTTCGACCAGTTCCAGGCCGGGGATCGCCGACAGAACCAGGCGCGGCTCTTCGAAGATGTTGTTTTTGTTTGCTCGCCCAATGGCGCATGGATCGTGATAGGTGACGATGGACTTGTGCTCGTGCCGCATCAGGGGTTTGATTTGCTCGATCCGTTCGGCCAGGAACTGGGTGTAGTGTTTGATCGGGACGGATACGCCCACGCCCGGGTATTCATGCTTGATGACGTTGTAGGCGTGCGGATCGGTCGTCACGATTTCCTGGTATTGGTACTTGCGCAGGACCTTGCCGTTCTTCTGCGCGAGGATTTCCAGCAAGCCGCGCTCGCCGGCTAAGTACTGAACATCCCCGTCGCTGTTTTCCTCGGGCCCCAAGATGCCGAAGCGAATTCCTAGGGCCTGGAAGACTTTGGCCATGGCCTGGCTGGCCAGCATGGCCCGCGGATGATAGGAAGCATAGTCACCGACGAACCACAGGACATCGACTGGCTCCTTGGTTTGCGCCATGACCGGAATAGGCGGGGTGAGGTTTTGGCTCCATGCACTGCGCTTGCGCGGGGATTCACCGAGCGTGTTCCCGTAGCGGCGTGTGTTCTCCAGCGCGGTCTGCAATTCGGCGGGGACCTTGCGCCTGAGCAACATCTCGGTCTTGAGGCTGGCCATGAGGCCACTTGTCAGTGGGATTTGAGCGGGGCAAACGCTGGCGCAGGCAAAACACGACACGCACAGCCAAATGGTCTCGCTTTCGAACACTGCGTCGAGGTCGCCGGCGCGCACCGCTGCAATCAGTGACTGCGGCGGGTAATTCATCGCGAATCCGTACGGGCAGATACCACTACACATCCCGCACTGGAGACAGAGCTTCAGTTTCTCGCCACTCGGCACGGCCTCCATAACCCGATCGTAGAACGGACGCTCGACTGCGGTTGTCGTGGTCACGGGTCAGCTCCTGCGAAGCTCGATGCACTCGTGTTTCACCGCGCCGCTTGTACCATCGCCCTGTAGAAACCCATTCTCGCCGGAGGCTGTCGTCGTTCGAGCACTCGGCCTACCCAGTTGGGCAATAGAGACACCCGAGCACTCGGATTGCGGACGAATCCCAGGCAAGAACACAGGCTTTGGCCTAACCAAACGGGCCAAACCTACCCAGAATGATGGTCGCACCAGACCCGGCCTAATTTGAGTGACAAAGGTCACAAGCGCTGGGGCGGTATGTCACCAGGGGACAGGCTGTCTGAGGACGAGGAGATGGGTCGTTGCACCCACGC
>DATEAT010000092.1:0-3565 GCA_035288225.1 Anaerolineales bacterium
TGAGCGGGGCCAGCTCGCCTTGCGCGAATTCGCGCACCGTTCGGCGCACCATCTCGTGCTCAGGGGTAAGCGCAAAGTCCATGTGGCCTCCGCAGGTTTGTGGCGATAGAGATTCTACACGGCTCTTGGAGGGCGGGCCCCAGTGCGTTTTATGGAGAGGGCAACGCCTTCAGGTTGACCCGGCACGGTCGATCCTCGCACGGATTCCCGCGGCGTGCGGTGTGTGACCGGTGCGCTCTGACCTGGCCCTCACGCGCGGGACTTGCCTGCGCCGGGGGAGGGTGTTGGATCGGGGTGAAGCGGTTGATCTCATCTCAAACGAGGATCAGAACTCGAGCGAAGACCTGAAGCGGGGACCTGCTCTCGGCAGGAGATATTCAGGCGGCGTCAATTCGCGCCGCGACGGTTCTGGATGCCTCAGGTTTCCAGGAGGCGCGAGCGGCACGCAGGTAGACCCAGGCCAGCACGCCAATCGGCAGGAGCACCACACCCTTCCAGGCCAGGGTGGTGCCGATCAGGCCAGGCAGATAACCGAGGAAGGCAAGCGCGAGCAGCGGCCACGGCAAGGGGAACATGAGCAAGAGCAGCGTGCTGTAATACGGCATGTAGGGTGAGACGAGCATGGCCGTCGCGGTGAGGGCCAGCAGCCGTTGCGGGCGGTCGAGCGGCACCAGCAGCGCGGGCAGGAAGAGGGGCAGGGCGATCGGCCCGAGGGTTGCGTTCCACGGGCGGTAATTCGTGCTCCGGCTGAAGGGCAACAGGCGCTCAGCAAGCACTGCGGGCCAGTTGCCCCACACGGCCAGGCTGAGGGCCACCAGCGCGGCCGCAGCGGCGAGCGACTTAAGACGAGAGCCCGGGGTCCACCACCATAGTGCGATGACAGGGACGGCCACGACATGCGGTTTGATGGCCGCCAGCACGAGCCCCACCGCCAGCAGAGGCCACGAGCGGCGGGTGTGGCCGAGAATAGCCAACGACAGCGCGATGAGAGTCAGCGCGTCGATCTGCCCCCACCAAAGCACCCACGACATCTGCGCCGAGAGCAGAACCACGAGCGGTTTGCCGCCCAGCATGCGCGCGGCAAACACGCTTGCGGCCAGGGTCAGGCCGAGCAACAGCAGGTAGCCCCAGCGCCCGGGGAGCACGGCCAGGGGCGCCACGAGAAGGCCAAGCCACGGTGGGGAATAGATGCCGCGGGCCGAGTTGTAGTCTGCCAGATTCAGGGCGAAGGCGCGATAGCCGAGGAAGTCCTGGCCCGGGCCGAGCTCTGCGTAGACCAGCCACAGGGCAAGCGCCAGCGAGGCGAGCAGCAGCGAACGAGAGAGATCGCGCACGGCCTGTACCAGTCCCCCTTCGGCCGACAAAGCATGGATCGCGCGGAGTGCTTTCTTCAATTGTATACCCAGACGGGGCGCACGCTTTGGGAGCCGAGTTCACCTTGCGGCTCGTGCCTCCCACTCCTCGCGCAGAATCCCCATGACGACCAGGTCCCACAGCTCATGGCCCACGCGCTGGGCCTGGCGCAGCACGCCCTCGCGCACGAAACCCGCTCGCTCGTAGCAGCGGATGGCGGGCGTGTTGAAGGCGTACACGCGCAGTTCAATGCGCCGCAATCCCAACTCGCCGAAACCGATCTCGAGCAGGCGGCCGACCATCGGCGCGCACGCCCCTCGGCGGCGCGCAGCTGCGAACACGAGCACGCGGCAGACAGCCGCCGTTGCGTTGTTCATGTCTATGAAGCCGAGTTCGATATGGCCAACGGCCTCGCCCGTCTCGTCGAGCGCGGTGTAAATGCGCGCGCGGGCATGCGAACCCACGGCCGTCGCGAGGTAATCGGCCAGTTGCACTTCGCTCAAGGGGAAGGTGAACTGGGATGGCCCGCCCCATTGCACCAACTGGCGGGGCGAATCGATCGCCTGGATCAGGCGCGGGAAGCCCGCGGGCGAGAACGGCCGCAGTTTGATCACCATTGCTCCCTGAGCCTGCACGAATTGGGGTTACCCACGCAGCCGGCCCGATCTATCCGGCTACGCGCCGGCCAGCATACGAAGCAGTGTGTCGATCCACACCGCAGCAATGACCACAAACATCCCGGTAAACACGAGGGTTAGGAACCAGAAGGAGACGGGCGAGGTGTGCCGGTCGGCAAACTGAGTTGTGTCGCTGTGGGGCATGCGCCCGGTGCGCAGCCCGCGCAGCAACGTACGGCCGAGCAACCACAAGAGCCCGCCGCAGACGACCGATGCAACGACCAAGGGCAGCCACGTCATCTTCGATCTCCTGCCGCGCGGGAAATGCCTAGCCCTTCTTGAACAGCGGGATGAGGAAGAACACACAACCCAAGAAGAACAGCCCGCTGGCGATGGTCGATATCACATCTCGCGCGCGAATGCCGGCGATGACGAACATGGCGCACCCGACCAGAAAAAGGATCCAGCCGGCCAGCACGAACTTCTCACCTGGTGCGGAATGATTGGTCAATTCGCTCTCTGTGCGCAACGCAGGCGCACGATGAAGAATGGCTACAGTCGCTGCCACAGGACGACGGAACGATCGTCCCACACGCCGAGCAGCAGCTCGCTGCCGATCAGCGCCAGTGCCGGCAGGTCGGCGCTTTCGGAGGAGCCCTTGGCCGAGAACGAGGCGCCGCCGCGCCCGGCCAGCAGCCCGCGGACGAAAATGCGGATCTCGACGTAGCGGCGCGGCGGAGAAACGAACTCGGCGGCAACGTAGTCGACGTGCACCAGGTTGTTGTCGACGTCGAACTGGGCGTGCAAGTGGCGCGGCGAACCTGGCTGGAAGTCGATGTCTGCGGGAGGCGCCTCGAGCGAGGCATCGTCGACGGCCACCTCCCATTCGGCGGCGATGCGGCGCACCTGTTTCCCGCGCCGCGCCTCGCGCGCTTCAACGGCCAGGCGGCGCTCCTCCGCGCCGCGCAAGCGAAATCGCTTTTCGGTGTCAACGTCCCAGTCGATCCACTGGCGGGCCAGCGGGCAGTCGGCGATCGTCATCCATGGGCCTCAAGCCGTGCGGGGGTCGAAGAGCGGGCGGCAAGGGTCAGCGCACGCCCTGTCATGATAAACCCACCGGGCGATATCTGGACGCGCAGCGAACTGGAGGCACTCCGCCACAGAGCGCACGAGGCCGTATCGCTGTGCCGATGAGCAAACGGGGCTTGGCGAACAAAGGCAGCCTGCCGCCGTTCAGTGCGCCTGCTCCTGTTACCGAGCGGCATGTGCGCCTGCCTTACCCGCCGGTCGTGGCTCGCCGGAGGCGCCTCCCGTTACGCCTGTGAGGCGAGCAGCACCTCGAGCACCTCTTCACGCATGCCTTCCACGAACGGGGAGTCGGCCTGCTCGGCCAGGCGTTCTTTGCCGTTCAGGTCGATCAGATGGCCGGACTTGACGGCTTTGGTCTCGAGGTAGAAGCGGTTGTATTCATTGACCGGCATCACATGGGGGATGCGCCCGCTGACCTTGATCCCCAGGTGGGTCAGGTCTTCGATCTTGCGCGGGTTGTTGGTGATGAGGCGGATGGAGCGCACGTGGAGGGATTCGAGCATATG
>DATEAT010000093.1:0-5838 GCA_035288225.1 Anaerolineales bacterium
CTTCTACGTCGGCGCGCTCGGCAGCCAGCGCACGCAAAGGCTGCGCCGTGAGCGGCTGCGCGCGAGTGGTGTGAGCGAAGAACACCTGGCGCGCATGCGCGCACCGATCGGGCTCGACCTGGGCGGGCGCTCGCCGGCCGAGATCGCGCTGAGCATCATGGCGGAGATCGTGGCCGTACGTTCGGGGAGTTCCAGCGCCGTTGGCGCGGGAAGCCCGACGACGCTCAAACAAGGCTGACCGGCACCCCCTGCAAGAACGATTCATTTTGAGCCGCTATCGTACTCGGCAGTCGCCGTGTGGCCGCTTCTCAGTCGTGGCGATGCGTGCCGAGACGCGCACGCGATGAGGCACGGCGCCCAATGCCCCGAAGGGCTACGCGCTTGCGGATGAAAGTCCGCCCGGTGCTCACCCCCACCCTCGTTCCGAGGGCAGGCCCCCGTCTCCTTTTCTTCATCACCCCCTCTCCGCCACACCACAGGCTGTCGAAGCCAGCCGCCCGGCGGAGAGGGGGCAGGGGGTGAGGTGAATAGTCTTTCCGCAACCTGCCAATGTCGTCGCAGCGACTCCTGACGACGGGTTGCTCGTGCCATACGCCTCGTGTCGCGGGCCATATCTAGCGCAGTCGATCGAAAGCCATCGGGGCACTGGGGCCGCAGACCGGCCCCAGTGCCCTTAAATAAACAAGCCCCCCCATGAAATGGGGAGGGGCAGGGGAGGGGTCGTTATATGGGGTTGAGCTTGGCGCTTTGTTGTCGCCCACAAGGCGATCGGGCAGGCCTCAACGCTGAATATCAACCACCACGCCATTCTCGGCCCATCCGTACAGCCATTCGGCAGCATCCAATGTGAGGATGATACAGCCAAAGGAGGCCGGCCGGCCCAACACGTCGGCCCACAAGCGGCGCCCACTCGAGAGCAACGGCAGGCCGTGGATCCCATTCTCGAACCCGGGCACTGCGTCGTACACGCCCAGGAAGTGCGGCATCCACAGATCCCAGACCGAGGCGTAGGCATTGACGTAGTGCGACTTGACTTGGAACAACCCGGGCAGCGTCGGAGAATCGGCGATGCCGGTCGAGATGATCTCGGTGCGGATGAGCCCGCCGTTCTGGTAGATGTACATGCGCTGCTGATTGATGCTGATGACGATGCGCTTGCCGGGGACCACGGGAAGTGCGAGCATCGAATCGCGCGGCGGCAGCGTGAGGGTCTCCCCGGCCGCGGGTCCGCGCGAGCGCAGCGCTGGGTTGTACTCCTCCAATTTCCACGCCGGCACGCCGATCGACGCGGCAATCGAAATCTTCGTGTCGCGCGGTTTGACCGTGTAGCCGCGCGTGGCGTAGCGGATCGCCACCCAATCGAGGGATGCGCCGTTCAAACCGGAGAGCAGTTCGGCGCGGGTCTGCGACGGGTCGAGCCCGCGGTCACTCCCCAGCTGTGTGGAGAGTCCAGCGATGTACGTATCGATGGCTGCTTCATCCACCTGCACGCTCACGGCCTCCCCTTCGGGCTGTACCCGCAGCCAAGTGAGGATGTCGTCCGGCTGGGGCGAGAAGGTACGCCATTCATCGACCACCGCGTCGTAGGCCTGCAGCGTCAGGTCGGTATGGATCAGCCGCTGGACCTCGTTCGTGGCGCCCGACACGTCGTAGGTGTGCGGCGCGACGGGCAGTACCACGAGAGGCACGACGCTGTAATCGAGCACCGTCTGGGCGTTGGTCGCCAGCACTTCGAGGGTTGTGTCAATATCCAGGGCTTTGCCCGGAATGCCGGGGGCCTGCACTACGACGCCGTTCTCGATCGCAATGGCGCCCTCGTGCGGGGCGACATACAGCAGTGGAGCCCACGCCTCCAAACCGCGGCGCGCGGTCTCAGGATCGAAACGAGTCAGTGGGTCCACCTGACGTCCGTGCGAAGCCGACTGGTAGTAATCGAGCGGGGCAGCGACCAAGCCTTCCTGGCGGCCCACGCCGAATGCCGTCTGCGCGGTGGCCAGGCTGTCGACAGAGATGCCGAACTCGGCCGGGTACGCGGGCCATGCGCGCGCCGGGTCTGAGGTGTCGGTGACGACGACCATCAATTCCTGATTGTAGGTGCGGGTCAGCGCCTGGTTCGCATCGGCCAGAGCCAGATCGCCGATGGGCAGCGAGCGCACATACACTCCGGGAGCGATGCGGTCGCTCTGTATGAACCCGAGATAAGTGATCACTCCGGCGGCGATGGGGATGGCCATGGCCAGAAGGATCAGGCCCGCCAGCGCGGCGGCGAGCGTCCGCGCGAGCGTCGAACGGCGCCGCGGCGTCGCGGCCGATGAGCCTTGCGCGATGGGTTGCGTCGCTCCTACCATTCCCGCACACCTCTTCGAGATTGGACCGTCGGTATCCAGACTGAGGATGCAAGAAGGATGCCCTCAGAGAAGAGAGCGGCGGATTGTACTTTGCCGGCGTGTTTCTGTGAGGAGGGGGGTGATTCCAGCCAAGGCGGACCGGCGCGAGCGAGCAGAATCAGGAGTCGGCGGTGACCTGGGGCGGGCGCGTGGTGGGCCGCCTCATGCAATACCGTCGGATGGTCGGCCCCGGGTGACGAGAGCGAGTCTAGCCCTTTGGCATGGCCCGCAGGGCGCAGAATGTCACCAAACGGCCTCTGGGACTGTGCATGCGCCATCCACAAGGGCATTCCCCACGGTAAAATACTATGCACAGCGTGCCTCATACCGGGAGCGCATCGGGGGCACGCGAGGAATTCGGAAGTATCAGGAATTGCGCGCCAGCACTGTGGTCCAATACGGCACGAGACAATTCCCCCAGGCGGCAGGCCTGGTCGACAACAATATCCGCTCAGGAGCAATCGATGTCCAGCAGAGTCAAGGCAGTCCTCGATCCATCCCATGACGTGTTGCGCTACGAACGCCGGGCGCTCGACCCGATCTTCCAGCCCAAGAGCGTGGCGGTGGTGGGTGCAACAGAGTCGACCGGCAGTGTGGGGCGCACTATCCTGTGGAACCTGATCAGCAATCCCTTCGGCGGCACGGTCTACCCCGTCAACCCCAAGCGCCCTAGTGTGCTGGGCATCAAGGCCTATCCGAATTTGGCGGGCGTGCCCGAGAAGGTGGACCTGGCCGTCATCGTCACGCCCGCCGCAACCGTACCGGGCATCATCGGCGAGTGCGTGGATGCCGGCGTGGGCGGCGCGATTGTCATCTCGGCCGGATTCAAAGAAATCGGCGAGAAGGGTGTGGAGCTTGAACGTCAGATCCTGGCCCAGGCGCGCCGCTCTCACATGCGGCTGATCGGCCCCAACTGCCTGGGGGTGATGAACACGATGAGCGGTTTGAACGCCACCTTCGCCAGCGTCATGGCACGGCCAGGCAAAGTGGGGTTCATCAGCCAGTCCGGCGCGTTGTGCACTGCGGTCCTGGATTGGAGCCTGCGTGAGAACGTGGGCTTCAGCGCCTTCGTCTCCATCGGCTCGATGCTCGACGTCGATTGGGGCGACCTGATCGACTACCTGGGCGACGACCCGCGCACCGAGAGCATCGTCATCTACATGGAGTCGATCGGCGATGCCCGATCGTTCATCTCCTCGGCGCGCGAGGTCAGCCTCAACAAGCCGATCATCGTCATCAAGCCCGGACGGACCGAGGGCGCCGCGCGCGCTGCCGCCTCCCACACCGGCTCGCTTACCGGCTCCGACGAAGTGCTCGAGGCGGCCTTCCGCCGATCGGGCGTGCTGCGCGTCAATTCAATTGCCGACCTCTTCCACATGGCCGACGTGCTGGCCAAACAACCTCGGCCGAAGGGTCCGCGCCTGACCATCGTCACCAATGCCGGCGGCCCGGGCGTCATTGCCACCGATGCGCTGATCACCGGCGGCGGCGAGCTGGCCGACCTTTCGTCCGCGACGACGGAGGCTCTCAACCTGCTGCTGCCCCCGGCCTGGAGCCACAACAACCCCATCGACGTCCTGGGAGATGCCAGCCCCGAACGCTATGCCAAGGCAGTGGAGATCGCCGTGAAGGATGCCGACAGCGACGGCCTGCTGGTCGTGCTCACGCCGCAGGCGATGACCGACCCGACCCTCACCGCCGAGATGCTGACCCCCTTCGCGCAATCCACCGGCAAGCCGGTGCTGGCCTCGTGGATGGGCGGCGCCGATGTGGAGGTGGGCCAGACTTTGCTCAATCGCGCCCATATCCCCACCTTCGAATACCCGGACACGGCGGCGCGGGTGTTCACCTACATGTGGCGCTATTCCTACAACTTGCGCGGGTTGTACGAGACGCCCGCGCTGCAGAGCGACGGCGAGGGCGAGCCGATCGATCACGCCGCGGCCGAGAGAATCGTCGGGGCGGTGCACAAGAGCGGACGCGTGATACTCACGGAGTATGAGTCGAAGCAGCTGCTGGCCGCTTATGGCATTCCCTCGGTGGAAACGCGTATCGCCTCGAGCGAGGCCGAAGCCGTGAAGATCGCTGAGGCGATGGGCTACCCGGTGGTGCTCAAGATCTACTCCGAGACCATCACTCACAAGACCGATGTCGGCGGAGTGCAGCTCAACCTGGCCGATGCAGACGAAGTGCGCCGCGCCTACCGCGCGATCGAGCATGCGGTGAAGACGCGCGGCTCGGCCGCGGGTTCGAGGGACGGCTCGAAGGATTTCCTGGGTGTCACGGTCCAGCCCATGGTGCAAAGCGCAGGCTACGAGCTTATCCTGGGCTCGAGCATCGATCCGCAGTTTGGGCCGGTATTGCTATTCGGCTCGGGCGGTCAACTGGTCGAAGTCTACAAGGACCGTTCGCTGGCGCTGCCGCCGCTGACCACGACCCTTGCGCGGCGCATGATGGAACAAACCCGCGTCTACAAGGCGCTGATGGGCGTACGCGGACGCCAGCCGGTGGACCTGGACGCCCTTTCGCACTTGATGGTTCGCTTCGGGCAACTGGTGGTTGAACAACGCTGGATCAAGGAGATCGACATTAACCCGCTGATGGCCTCGCCGGAGGGACTTGTGGCGCTTGACGCGCGCGTGGTGCTGCACGACCCTCAGCTCACGGCCGAACAATTGCCTAAGCTGGCCATCCGGCCTTACCCCTCGCGCTACGTCCAGCCCTGGACGGCCAAGGATGGGACGCGCCTGGTGATTCGCCCGATCCGCCCCGAAGACGAACCGGCCATGGTCACCTTTCATGAGGGGCTGTCCGATCACAGCGTGTTTCTGCGCTTCCTGCATCCCATGATGCTCAGCCAGCGCGTGCGTCACGAGCGCCTGGCGCGCATCTGCTTCACGGACTACGACCGGGAGATGGTGCTCGTGGCGGAGTTGCAGGATCCCCCCAATGGCAAAGCGGTCATCGTAGGTGCAGCGCGCGTCGATAAGATCCACGGCGCCGATGAGGGCCAGTTCTCCATATTGATCTCGGACTCCTTCCAGGGGCGCGGCCTGGGCAGCGAGATGATGCGCCGCAGCTTGCAGATCGCGCGTGATGAGAAGCTCACCCAGGTGACCTCCGTGATCACGGAGGACAACCTCATCATGCAGCAGATGTTGCAGCGCGTGGGATTCACGGTCCTCCCGCCGGATGAGAGGGGGCACGTCACAGCGCACCTCAAGCTGTAGCCTGGTGCAGCGGGTGATCCTCGCAGGAAAAGGCAATCGCGGCCACGACGGCCGCGATTGTGTCTGGCGGTAGGCATAGTAGGCTTAGGATTCGACGATGTCGATCGAGGTGATCTTCGTGCCAGGCTCCTTGGCGCGCGCCGGGTCCCGATCGGGAATTGCCAGGACCACCTCCATGCCCTTGATCACCTTGCCGAACACGCTGTGCTTGTTGTCGAGGT